>NZ_JBUBKD010000063.1:0-185917 GCF_054902215.1 Nitrospira sp. CMX1
GTCCCGGTTGGGTCTGAATGCGAATCGCCAGTTGATTGGACATGGTGCCGGAGGGGACGAAAAGGCAGAACCGCTTACCCAGCATTGCTCCGGCCATGTCTTGAAGCCGATTGACGGTCGGATCTTCACCATAGACGTCATCGCCCACATCGGCGCGGGCCATCGCCTTGCGCATCTCATCGGTCGGTTTGGTGACGGTGTCGCTACGTAGATCGATCATCCTTACGACCTCCCTAGGAGCCTGTCCGACATTGACCGTTCGACTGCAGCAAATGATCTGCAGCCATCTGCGTCGTTCTCGGCCTCGAAAAATCCTCGCTGTATTCCTGCGAATGCACGTCCGGTTTTTCATGGCCTGCGGCCTTGCAGCTCGCCGGATCTCCTTCGCTTCGTTACGAAGGCAATGTCGGACAGGCTCCTAGCCTTCCGCCACGCATTGTAGCAGATCTTCTACTTGCAGGCGACGATACACCTGATACACTGCGGGCCCATGGACGATCCACGATATGCTCGGCTTCAGCGATGGGCTGACTTCCTTGGGGCGAAGCGTGAAGAGCTGGTGCCGTTGACCTGGGCGTTCGTCTATTTTTTCTGCTTGCTGTGCGGGTATTCCATCCTCCGTCCCGTGCGTGACGAAATGGCCATCGAAGGAGGATTGAAGCATCTCCCGTGGATGATGACTGCGACGTTCCTCACCATGCTTGCGGCCACACCGTTATTCGGGTGGCTCTCTGCACATTGCTCACGCTATCGATTGCTGCTGACGGTCTACGGTTTCATTATTGTAAATCTGCTGATCTACTACGCGTTCATGACGAGCCATGCCTATCCCGAGTGGGTGGCCCGCAGCTTTTTCGTATGGCTTTCGGTGATCAACCTGTTCATTGTGTCGGTCTTCTGGAGCTTCATGGCCGACCTCTTCACACCTGAGCAGGGAACGAGACTGTTCGGAGTGATTGCGGCAGGTGGAAGTAGCGGGGCGTTGATCGGCCCCTTGATCACAACGGGGCTCACATTTGTCTTCCCGGTGCCGGTGCTCATGCTCGCCTCGGCGGGATTTCTGTTCCTCTGTCTGGGATGTATCTATCGACTCGAGCGATGGGGACGTGAACAGTCAGCGCATCATCAGCCCCAACCGGGTGACCCGCTTCACGGGAGTTTTCTAGCGGGAGTTCGCTTGACCTTCTCCTCGCCCTATTTGATGGGGATCTGCGGATATCTGGTCTGTCTGACCATGACCGCCACCTTTCTCTATCTTGAGCAGACCCGCCTGGTTTCGGAATATTTTGACCAACCAGAAGCCCGCACCCGTCTCTTTTCCAGCCTGGACTTTACGACTGGCCTGTTGACGTGGTTGACCCAGCTATTCCTCACGCAGCGAGTCATTCGGCGATTCGGTCTGGTCGCGCCCTTGCTGTTTCTGCCGGTGATCAGCGTGGTGGGGTTTTTAGGCATTGCCTTGTGGCCGACTCTTGGACTCTATGTCGTCTTTTCCGTCCTGCGGCGAGTCGGGGAATATGCGCTGTCGAAGCCGGCGCGTGAAGTGTTGTTCACCGTCGTCAGTCGAGAAGAGAAATACAAGGCGAAGAATTTCATCGATACAGCCATCTCTCGCGGCGGCGATGCCTCGACTGGGTGGCTGGTCACGGGTGTGAAGGCGCTCGGAGCCACGACGGCTCAGATCGCTTGGGTGATGGTGCCCTTGATGCTGGTCTGGGCCTGGTTAGCCACGGTGTTGGCTCGGCAAGAAAAACGTCGATCGACAGAATGAAGATCGTGAGAAGAGGGACCCTGGTGTTCATCTATTTGGGCGGAGGAAGTTCCTATGATGTTAGAAAAATGTAATCCTACTCACAATTCTCGATATGGTGCGCGAGATGTGCGTTTACAGAAATGCTGTTTGCGCTGAGCGGTTCAGCACGCCCAGAACAGGCTTCTCGCAGCACGAACGGATGTGGGAGGACGCTGTGTTTAGTCCCGGACCGTCACTGAACCGATCACGTAGGAGCTGGTTCGACCTGCTTTGGCTCCACGGATCCGTACTTCCGAGACATCACGCACATGGTCACGAAGTGTCCAGGTAGCGTTGGCCTGCAGTTCGGGCCAGAACCACCAGGTGCCGTCGCGTTTTCGGAACCAGAGCTGGATTGAGGTATCGGGGAGCACCTGGATCGATTCCAGGTCGAAGTACATAGGCGCACGGGTGTCGGTCGTGCTAAGCCAGATTTTCACCCACTGACTTTGGTCATGGGAGGTCAGGACACGCGGGGTTCGCACCCAATCCACATCGGTGCATTTCCATTCCACGAGTCTGCCGAATCCTCGGCCGAGGCCGTCTCCTGGATCAGGAAGGGTATAGCACTCGATACCTGTTTCCATGCTCAAATGATAATGGGCCGAGCCGATGGTGTCGAGGTTGATGTCGCTGCGCGAACAGTGCTGGCGGTAGGTCCAGCAGTTGGTGTGCTTGGTACTGTCGCAAATCTGCAGTTGTCCATTCGATCCACGGCTGGTTTTGAGAGCCAAGGTCGAGCGGGCCTGTCCGTAGATTTGTCCGAGTGCGGCTTCATCGTCAAAGGTGACCCGACAGGATTGATGAGAGTTTTCGGCTGAACGGGCCTGCACCGCCTTCGGCAATTGGCTTTCCCGCTCTCGTTCCGCAGCTTGTTCAGGAGTGGCCTGTGTTGGTGTCGATAGTGTATGGGCGGACTTCAACTGAGCACAACCCCCCAAAGTCGCTGCCAGGATCAGGCAGAGCGCCAGGTCGCACCCGCGTCTGTTTATCTGTACTCCAGACCGCATTGTTCCTCCTTTATCCGGCCCACTTCACGTGCCTGTGCCGGCTTGTTATTCGTTACCCTTATTGATCGGTGCCGTGCTCGACACATCCGAGCTCGTGTCCGTGGTTTACTGATCGAAAAAACGCGTGTTATAGTCCGCCGATACATCCGTCCGTGTTGTGCTCAAGGAGAGATCGTGATGATAACGACTCAGCTGAACCTGTCTGGATTGGATCATGAGGCCTATGACGATTGACGTTCCTGCCAAATTATACATCGAGAAACTGCTCAAAGATTCACGGCGTCTTGCTCGCGCACTGGCACTCCTTCCCGGCGCGGTCAAGGCGGCTGCCCTCCATGCCATGGCAGAACGCGTGAACTCGGACCACGACACAATTTTAACTGCGAATGCGAAGGATGTCGAGGCAGTTGGGAAGTCTTTTGGGGAGGGGGCTGCGAAGGAGCGAATGAAGGCGGCCGTGGCGCATGTCCGGGTGACGGCCGAGCAGATCCGCGACATGGTCGAGCAACTTCATCAGATTGCCGAGTTGCCGGATCCTGTGGGGCTGGTTGTGTCACGGCAGGAGCGTCCTGACGGCTTACAAGTCTCGCGGGTCAAGGTGCCGATTGGAGTGCTCGGGGTGCTTTCGGAGCGCAGTCCGCTCATCACGGTGGAATCGATTGCGCTGGGGATGAAGTCGGGGAACTTCTGTGTTCTTCGCGGCGCACCAGAATGGCGGCATACGTATCAGGCGATTGACACGGGATTGCGTGAGGCCGCCGTGAAGTGTGGAGTACCGACCGGGGCCTGGGTTCTGATCGATCGGTCGGACAAGGATGTGGCGCTTGAGCTGATGCGAGCGGCAAAAGGGATTGACGCACTCATCGTGCGCGGCGGAGCCGGGTTACGCAAGGCGGTCGCGGAGCAGGCGAAGGTGCCGGTGCTCTGTGATGACGGGGGGCTGACGTATCTGTACGTCGACGATGACACCGATATCCCGATGGCCCAAAATCTGGTAATCAACTCGAAGGTCCAACAACCGGGATCCTCTAACTCGCTGGATACCCTGTTGGTCCAACAGGTCATCGGTCGGCAGTTCCTGCCGCCGTTGATCAATCGGTTGCTCGACCAATTTAAAGTGGAAGTGCATGCTTGTCCGAAGACAGTCGCCCTCATGGGACAGATGGCCATGACAGGCCATACGGCAATTGTCCCTGCAACGGAAGCGGATTGGCAGACTCAGTTTGCCGGACCGACCGTAGCCATTAAGATGGTGGAAGGGTTGGACGAGGCGTTGGCTCACATGGCTGCCCATCGTCCCTGTCTGACGGCGGTGATCGCCACCAATCGGTACGAGTCCGCGATGCGATTCACCAAAGAAGTCGATGCCGGTGCCGTGTTGGTGAATGTGTCGACCAGGCTTCACGCCGGTGACAGTTTCGGAATGGGACGTGACATGGGGTTGAGTGTCGGTAAATTGCACGCGAAGGGCCCGATTGGCCTGGAGCAGCTGACCTGTGAGAAGTATGTGGCATTCGGTTCCGGCCAGCTGCGGTTGCCCCATCCGGTGCCGGAGACGTACTTCGACGCAATCATGCTGAAGAGGCCTTAAGCGCCTGCTGAAAACGTTCCCCAGCTTCGTGCTCAGCTGTTCGAGCCACTCAATGTACCCTCACCGCGTACGCCTCGTGGTCCTCACTCCTTGCGGTCTTGCCGGGAACTGTGTTGAGCAGGTGTGTGCCGAATGGCGAATGATTCTCTGCGACAATTGCTCCGTGAGCATCTGGCCTGGTGGGGACTCCGGCAGTTCACGTCCGATCGCGACTACTTTGCCTGGCAGCAGCGACAGTTTTCCTCTGAAGATCTGAAACAACTTGCGTCACGCGCTGAACGAAAACGTGACGGTGGTCGTTACGATGAGATTGCCTTCTATGACATCGCTGCCCATCCGAAGATCTTTCCGGTGCTGTACAGTCAGCGGTACGACTATTACGAAGCGATTGGCCCGCTGATTGCTGCACATTGCGGTGAGGCGAACGACATCCTCGATTTCGGTTGTGGGTTGGGTATCCTGACTTCCTTTTGTGCGCGACTATGTCCGGAAAAGAATTTTGTGGGGGTTGATCGATCATCCGCTTCTCTCGCCATCGCACAGGAAAAGGCCAATCAGCTCGGATTGCACAACCTCCGATTTGCATGTGTCGATATCGAGGTCGAAGAACTATCAGGCTCGTACGATCTCATTGTGGCGACCCATGCGTTGATGCAGGCTGAGCAAGACCCCGGTCTTCCAAGCCACAGTTGGCAGACCTTTGAACGAGCGCGAGATTCAGTTCAGCAGGCGTCATTCGAACAGCGAACCGGGCTTGGCCGTCGGTTGGACAATATCATGAAGGCCTTGTCCTCAGATGGCCGCATGATGCTGTGTGAAAAAACACGGCAACTGGCTAGACGAGTCCCCTTTCAGCGAGCCCTGGCGGCCAGGGATTTGCAGCTCATCCAACCTCCAACTCCAGTCAGCTATCACTCAGTCGAAGAACTGGTCGGCGACGGGCCATTCTATCGGTTACAGCGCGGAAGTCAGAAGCGGGTTGCCTGGGATGAATTACCGGAAGCAGATGACGGTCGTCCATTTTCTCCTGAAGTGATTACGCCCCCCACTGATCCCGAGCATCCTCTCTATGAGAATCATTGGCCTTCGGCTCAAGCCGCATGGGAGCGGTTAGCTGATCGTGACGTGCTCGCAGACACCACACGCCAGGACCCGGATGGTCGGCAGGTCCATGTCGAGCGCGGAAGGTTTCCAGGGTTTCACTATCTGTACTGCGCGAATACCTTCGACCAACGCCAATTGGTCATTGTGGAGCAGGCTCGCGCCGCGATACTGGAGACGTACTACCAAGAAATTGTGCGTGGGCTCTCTTAGGACAGCGGCTGGTTCGTATTGAGTCGAGTAGATGGGGAAGAATCCTCATCAGCAAATGGGTGATATCTTCATCCCCCTCCCTTATTTCTGGAGCATGCTGTATGTGTCCTACAACTTGTTGCTCCTCTGGTTGACAGAGATGATTGAAGAGGAGTAATGAAGAGTTACTTCGATACACTGGATCAGACGGTGCAGGTTGATATGGTTATGTACACCCTGTGCCGAGGCGTCCAGCAACAGGAGGAGGTGGCGATGGAAGACCTCAGTCCACCGGATCACACAGGCCCGCCGAGTCTTGGGTGGGTGTTTCGCCAGCTCGGTTAGCGGGTTCCTCATCGGCTGTCGCTGTCCCATGTCGGGAAGCCATTGGCTAAGCAAATGAAGCCTGGTGTGGGCCGTCGCTAATACCGTGATGTAAGAGCTGGCGTTCCTTTTTTTCCTCTTGCAACAAACACGTCTCACCCTATTTCTCGCGCGGGTCTTTCTTAGTACGGATAAAAGTTGATGGCGTCCTAAGCGCCGTAGGCGGGCGACTCTTCTCATCAGAAGAAAGAGTCGCCCGTAACTGCTTCGTTGGAACGTGCAGGGGAGAGTAATTTTCCTCATGACAGTTGCAGAGAGTGTGGGGGGTGTTGAAACTACTACAGCATTCCACTTCATGGAATGAATGGGAGGAGTAAACCATGGACAGCACATTGCTCATGTTCGCATCCGTCATGCTTGCCATCTTCGTCGGCGGCCTCTTCGTGTACAAGAAAAGCCAGTAGCAACTGAACGGGGGAGTTTTTCACCCACCTACGCAAGAAGCCACAACTGTACAACTGTGGAGGCATGTGCAGTGGGTGTCCTCCGACCCGTCGGTCATCGCAGCCGGAAATGGCTGCTTCGGCGGGTTCCCCCGAAGACAGAAAAGGGACCACGGCTGTCAAGCCGTGGGGCGCCACTTTCCTGTATGGGAAGTGAGCTGAGGCCACAGCACCGGTAGCGGGCGATAAGCAGTGTCAAACAGCTGGTGGAGGGGATGTCGCTAATGCGCCGGTCCTGGCGGTCCACGGCCGTACAGAGAACGTGCAGATAACACATTGAAGATGAGGCACGGGTGGTTTCGCCCTGCGGCACAAATGAGAAGTGCTCCGGGTCAAGCAAACGAAAAGGATCCGCGGCGGTGCTTATCCGTCGACGTCAGTGACGATACGACGATAACGAGTCAGTGCCACGTACGAGGTGTGATATCAAGGGAGGAAGACACTGCAAGCGTGGTATGGAGCCGGTGAGAAGCAGCGACCGTCCAACCGTCGCTGCTTGGCTCTGACGCCTGCCTCACAACTTCTACAGAGGGGGCCGCCCCCTTTGCAGGCTCGCTACGAAGGGACATATCCCCTTTGGAACACCGTGGGTGGAGGTTCGCTGTGTGTGGAAAGGGTTGGAGCTGGCGAGAGGAATCGAACCTCCAACCTGCGGTTTACAAAACCGCTGCTCTGCCGATTGAGCTACGCCAGCATCCTAATGATTTGAATGAGTTGCAGTTTTACAGACTCTCGGCCTTGGGGTCAAGTGTTCCGAGCCTGTTCTCCTGGCGAACCTCGCTCGGTTAAGACCGAAGCGAAGTTGCCATGCCCTGCTCCCACCGCGCAATCATGTGGTTGCCGACGTCCTCGAACTCCGGGTGATCTTTGATGTAGGGGCGTATTTGCGTGGTGACGGCCTCCATCGCATCCACAACGCGTTGCAGGATCTCACGGATACGGGCTGGAGAGCCGCCTATGCGTGTCTCTCCAAGCCGTTGGAGTTCTTTCGCGGTCGGCCAGTTCGTCGAGCCATTGAGCGTCAAGGCCATACTGTCTTTAGGCAGATAGACCGAGGTAGTCACCAGATCATAGACGGGAGCCAGCCTCGCCTCGCCTTGGATGTCGTCATAGACGATGCCGAAGTTCTTGAGATGCGCATCGCCGTTCCGTATGGCGCAATTGATGACGATGAGGGTGAAGAGCCGTTCCAGGCCTTCGCCAACCTGCGATGAGCTCGCAAACTGGGTGAATCGCTTCATGATCGAGGTTTCGTAACTGCCGCTATATTTCTGATCGGTGCGCTTGGCATTCAGCACACAGAAATCCTCGAAGCCATAATAGGTGCCGTCCGACCGCAAGTCGAAGCGGTCAATGACCAACGCGAGTGCATCCTCAGCAAGCCGACAGGGCGGCACCTCAAGGCCGCACAGTTCGGCCACTTTGAGGCAAAAAAACTCATTCGCCGCGAGTTGAGGGTATTCGTGTTGTTCCCAAAACTTCACAATATGCGTCGCGCCCTGATAGCTCTGCGAGAGCCTGTGGTCTGCCTTGTTGAGTGGCACGGAGGTGCCTTCGTCGCGCACGAGAATTTTGGGCTGCACGCCGCTGATACCGGAGAAGGATGCGAATTTATCGAGCAGGTAACGAAACAGATCCCCACCGCGGCGCTTTTCTAAAATTTCATCGATGGACTGAAAGGGGACGCTTTCCTGAAGTTCTTCTTGTGCGCCGGTATAGCGGATACGTCCGACCTGCGAGCGTCCGACGATGCCAAGCAGGTCGAAGTCATCAAAGGTGCCCGTGGCCTTGGCGAAGGCGAGCCGGAGGCGTTCGCGAAGCACGCCCTCGGGTAAGTTCATCTCAAAAATGGGAAGCAGTCCGAAGGAGGCGTTATACGAGGGTAGGCGAACGGGCATGGTCACGGACACCGCACGGAGAGGCAGCGTGTTCGTGTGATAAGCGAAGGTACTGCCTCTCGCACCGAAGCGATCCAGCAGACCCGCTTCAGCGGCGTCGGTCCAGACCTTGATCATCCTGCTCCTCGCTCATGAGATCGTCGAGCGTGGGGCGGCGCGCACTGGCTTCCTGCAGTTTGAGCTCCAGCCCCAGGGCCGTCAGAATATTGGTGATTTTCGCATAGCCGAGCTCGCCCAGACGCGCGTTCTCCAACGCCTCAAGTGTGGAGCGTGCGACTCGTGCCTTCTTCGCGAGTACAGTCTGACTCCAGCCCAGCGCGTTACGCTTTCTTGCGATTGCTTCTCCTAAGGAGAACAGAGGGAGCATGTGACTAATATACTAGTCATTAATCAATATTTCAAGCTTATATGCATCGTATATTAGGCATTCTGTATTGCCTGAATACGGACCACTCACAGGCTAAACCATGAGTTTGATCAAAATGTTCGAAGGCTGGTATTCAGGTCTCAGATCAAGGTCGGCTGCTGTGAGGCGACCGCGAGAGTCCTGTCGGAACTTCCTCAATCATCTTTTTAAGCAGATGAAGTCTGTCGATAAGTTCGGAAGATTCCAGATCCCTACCACGAGTGGTGGTCTGCTTCTGACACAGCGGACGCCTAGAAAATAGGCAACATGCTGCAAAGGCCATGTGGCGCTCTCACTCATAAGTTCAAATCGACTTGTGCGCAAGGTTCTTCCCTGGAGTATTCAAGCCGACAGTGTGCAGGTCATCGCGAAGAAATTTACAGAGTTCCTCGACCGACTTGTGGGTGAAGAAGGACGCTATTATTTTAACGAGCCTTCTTTTCAGTCTGAGCCGTTGTTCTAGGCAGTTCACGGAACAATTCCGACGCCGGTTCTTCAATTTGTGCTGTCGATAAAAATAAACATATCGAGTCAGTCTGGCAATTCGATTGAGCGATGCCAGCCTATCGATGTCTGTATAAGCATGCCGTGTGCCGAACAGTCTTAATAGGCCGACAAGCCTGTCAAGAAACCTGCTTCTCCTTTCGATCCTTGTCACACTAATTGATATCGCTTGCAATGGGTGCTCCGGGCCATTATTCTAAGCGCGCCACGCATTTCGTATTCCAAATTGTATGAGTACCAATCAAGTCAACGTGCTGGTAGTCGATGACGATGCCGCCGTCCGGGCGATTCTGCAGGAGGTGCTGCTGCAGGAAGGTTATGGCGTGACCATGGCTGAGGACGGCACCACGGCGATCCAAATTGCCAAGGAGTCAGTTGTCCATATCGTCATCACGGATTTGCAGTTGCCTGATATCGATGGGTTGGAGATCATCGATCGTCTGGTCAAGCAGGATGCCAAGATCATCTCCATCATGATGACCGGGTTCGGGACGATTGAAACCGCGGTGCGGGCCATGAAGTCCGGGGCCTTCGATTTCATAACCAAGCCCTTTGATCTTGAGACTGTGGCGGTGGTGGTGCGAAAGGCGGCGGAGTTTTATCGGCTGCGACAGGAAAACCACCTGCTACGGAAGGCCGTCCGGGATCAGTATCGGTTGGAACAGTTGGTCGGAGTCAGTGAGCCGATGCAACAGGTGCTGGAGTTTGTGCAAAAGGTCGCCGACAGCGACAGCACGGTCATGATCCAAGGTGAGAGCGGCACCGGCAAGGAACTGGTCGCCCGCATGCTCCACTTCAACAGTCTGCGACGAGACCGACCGCTCGTTCCGGTGAATTGCGGGGCGATTCCTGAAAATCTACTGGAGTCTGAACTCTTCGGACATGAAAAAGGCGCGTTTACCGGTGCCACCCATTCGCGGATGGGTCGGTTTGAATTGGCGAACGGCGGGACGATTTTTCTCGATGAAATCGGCGAAATGAGTCTTCCCTTACAGGTCAAACTGCTGCGGGTATTGCAGGAGCGGGAATTTGAACGGGTCGGCGGCAATCGCACGATTCATGTGGACGTGCGCATTATCGCGGCGACGAATCAGGATTTAGAGCTGCAGGTGGAGGAACGGCGATTTCGGAAGGATCTCTTCTATCGGCTCAATGTCATTCCCATCCTGATTCCTCCTCTTCGAGAACGGCGAAGTGATATTCCGCTGCTCATTGAGCACTTTCTGACACGTTTCAATCAGAGCAAGCATACGGATGTGTCGGGTTTTTCGTCGGATGCGCTGCAGGTTTTGATCGAGTACGATTGGCCCGGCAACATCCGTGAGTTGGAGAACATGATCGAACGCTTGGTCGTCCTGAAAAAGCAGGGGACCTTGGTTGTGGAGGACTTGCCTCCCAAAATCGGTCGCCGGTCACCGGCGCCTGAATTCAAGGAGCAGTTCATTCGGTTCAACGATGACGGGATCAATCTCTCGAGAGAGGTGGAGCAGTACGAGAAGCATCTCATCATGGAGGCGTTGCGCAAAGCCAACGGCGTCACCTCCAGAGCCGCGCAGTTGCTCCATCTGAATCGAACCACTTTGGTTGAAAAATTGAAACGCAAGGGAGTTGATCCACGCTCCCACGTTGAAACCCTTCCTCTCTGGCCCCGCTCATCCAGTCAAAAGATTGACGACCTTCCGACCTAGGCGACGCCTGCCCTGACGCCATTCGCACAGGTTTTCAACTTCTGGCGCTAACTCCGTTGATTTCATTCGAATTTTTTATTGTAACGAGGGGCATGAGCTTTGCTGATGTCTTCGCGCTGTGGATCTCTGTCGTCTCCCATATGTCCGGGTGATCCTCCAGTTCGTTGTCTGGGCGGTCGTGCCTCCTGTGGCAATCGGGCAAACGCTTCCCTCCGGGAAGAGTGCCGGTCTTCCGGCCAGTGAACGTCCGGCAGCCGTGAAAAACCAAGCCCCGGTCGAACGACTGACACTCTTGTTGCCGGACGACGGTCCACGCTTCGAGGGGCAGTCCACCGGGATCGATGGGTTGGCCTGGCAGGAGGGGCAGTCTGCGTACAAGAAGCAGACCTGGGCGGAGGCGCAACGATTCTTTGCGAAGATTGTCACGGATTATCCTGAAAGCCCGCTTGTGCCGTCGGCGAAGGCGTTCCTCATTGAATTGGCCCTTCGTGAGGACTCCTCAGGCCAAGGTCGTTCTCTGGGAATCCAAGAGTACAAGAAACTCCTGCGAGACCATCCGCAGTCGCTGAATGCTCGGAGAGCAGAGTGGCGGATTGCTGACTTGTATTTTGAGCAAGGATGGTATCAAGAGGCGAAAGTGTTCTATGAGCAAGCCCTGGCTCACAGTGAGGGCCATCAGTTCGATGGTCCGCGGTCGTTGCTTGGTCTGGGCTATGCGTGCATGGCGATGGGAAAGTGGAGCGAGGCCGAGCATGCGTTTTCGAATGTCCGCACACGAACTGAGCATGAGCCGCTGTTGCAAGGGGCTACGCTGGGATTAGCCCATGCCTTGTATCGACAGCAGCGATATGCCGATGCCCAACCCTTCTTCGATCTCGCCTATCGACGATGGCCGCATCTGGTGAAAGCGGATCCTCTTGCGATTCAGCGTTTTGCTGTGACCGAAATCAGGCTTCAACATGAGGCTTCCGCAAGGGAGTTGCTGCTGTTGTTGTACAACCTCTACCCCCGCCATGAGCATACGCCTGCGGCGCTGTTGCAGCTTGCCGAGAGCCTGCGGGCCGGCGCCAACCAGCGACTCGCGGAGTTTGTCTACGCCCTGATTCCGGCGCTCTACCCTTATAGCCTGCCGGCCGCGACCGCCAAGCTCCGCTTGGCCGTTCAGCGGGCTGAGACAGCACAGGCCACGGGAATCGAGTCGCTGGAGCGGACCGTCAGCGCCATGATGCGTGATGTTCCGCAGGCAGCCCAGACTGCCGCATCGTATCGGTCGTTGTTGGAAGACATTGCCGCGCGAGAAGCCGCGAACCCAACCGGGAATGAAGCGCTCTTTTATTTAGCGAAAGAAGCGGAGCAGGCCAATGAGATGAATCAGGGCGTTCGTCTCTACCGAGATATCACCCTGAGGACGGCGAATGGGAATGACCCTTGGGCTGTGAAGGCGGCGGACCGCCTTGTCGCACTGTTGACTCCATGGATTGAAGCGGCCGTCGCATCGCAGGATGATCTGACGGTGGTCAGTTTGTTCCACCGGCATGGGGCTGTGGCCAGGCAACGCTATGCCCGCTTGCCTCTGCTGCTGCAGATCGCTGAAGCACATCGTCGACTGGGGTTTGCTGCGGAAGCCATCAGTCTTTATCAACAGGTGATCAAGATGCACAACGATCCGGCATTGATCGAGCCGGCCTTGATCGGGCTTGGAAAGATTTATCTCGATCAGCGTGATCCCGATGCGGCGCGGAAGGTGCTTGAGCGGTATCGTTTTCAGTATCCGCTGGGTACCTACGAAGGGGAAGTCGTGCTGTTGCTTGTGCAAGCCATGCGGCAGCAGCGAGATATGCAGGGGCTCCTCCACCTGTGTCGGACGTGGCTACTGCGCCATCCCGGTCATCGAGAGCGTCCTGCGATGTATCTCGAGCTGGCCAAGACGTTGGGAGAACTTGAGAAACTTGAAGAGTCGGTGCTCGCCTATGAAGAAGGCTTTAAGGCCGGGGCAGTCGCGTCCCCCAATGCATTGCTGGCCTATGCCGATACGTTATCTCGACTCAATCGACATGAACGGGCGATCGCGGCGTATCAGTCGGTATTGGAGAAGAAACCCAAGGCCCGCCAAGCAGAATGGGCTCGCCTGCAAATGGCTCAGCATTGGACTGCATTGAAACAATACGATCGCGCCACGGTGGCACTGGCGGAACTCGGCCGTGCGGATGATGAGATGGTCAACCGGCTCTCAGCATCGCTCAAGGGGGCTGTGCAGACGGTCAGGAGTTCCGGAAAGGCGGAGGGGCTATGACCAGCATCACGACGAATCCTGAGGAACGGGCGCTCCTGCAGGCAGCGTTTCGGAGTTTCGATGAAGCCGCGCACACGTTACAGCAATCCTATAGCGCTCTTACGGCGCGTGTGGAGGAAATGGATGCGGAACTCGCGCAGAGCAACGATGCGCTCCGTCGGCAGCTTGCCGACAATGAAGCCATGCGCGTGCGGTTGGACGGCATTCTGGAGTCGTTGTCGACGGGGGTGGTGGTGGTGGATGAGTGCGGGATCATCACCCGCAGTAATCGAGCCGCCGAACATCTGCTTGGGGCGGGTGATGTGGGATTGCGAAGCCGTTCCGTTCCGGAGGTGTTAGAGCGCCGGGGTCTTACGGTCTCTGATCGTCCTCAACGCATTGGACAGAGCGTGGTCTCCATCAGCCAAGTTCCGCTCCGAAACGCCTCCGGTGGGGATTCCGGACACCTCGTTCTGCTTCAGGACATCACCCAGGTCTATCAGCTCGAGGAGCAATTGCAGCGCAAGGATCGGCTTGCTGCGATGGGTGAGTTGATCGGTCGGATCGCTCATGAGATCCGGAATCCATTGGGCAGCGTGGAACTCTTTGCGTCTCTGCTGCAACGTGACCTTGAGGAACATCAGCCCACGCAACGGTACGCGCAGCAGATTTCACAGGCCGTTCAGTTGATGGATGGCCTCTTGGCAAACCTGTTGCTGTATATGCGTCCGGTGCATTTGACGCGGGCCTGGCATGAGGCGGAACCGTTACTGAACGAATCCATAGAGTTGGCCGCCCATGCCATCACGAAAGTCCCCGTGGAGATCCACGTAGACATCAGCCAAGAGGTGCCGTTGATCTGGTGTCATGACGGGCAGTTGAAACAAGTCATCGTCAATTTGGTGGTCAACGCGGTACAGGCGATGCCGAATGGGGGGGAGCTGGCCATCAGTCTCTGCCGAGAGCCGCTTCAGACGCTGGGGAGATCTGCCGTGCGATTGACCGTCCGTGACTCCGGAGTCGGCATCGATCCTGCCCATCGTTCGCGCCTGTTCGACCCATTTTTTACGACGAAAGACGAGGGAACCGGCCTAGGGCTCGCCATCGTCCACTCCATTGTGGAGGCTCACCATGGGCGGATTGATGTGGAGAGCACGGTCGGGCAAGGCACGGCCTGTTCAATCATCCTCCCTCATCCCTCGGTCACTGGAGATACGGGCCCCACGTTCAGCCCAGGCTGCGAAGCGGATGATATCGGGGACGCTGAGCGAACGGCGCGCGAGGTCGTCTTCATGGAGGATTCGTCTTATGACTGACCGTGAGAAACACACGCAGACGGCGGAAGCCGGCGAGGAGCAGGAGCGCATTCTGGTCGTCGATGACGATCCGTCGATGCGCATCGCCTTGATGGAAACCATGAGGCGACTCGGTTATGACGTGCAGGGAGCGGCTGACGGAACGGAGGCATTGGAGCGCCTCACCAAGTTTCGTCCCTGGTTGGTGTTGACGGATTTGCGCATGCCGCGCCTCACCGGTCTCGATCTGATCAAGGAGATGAAGGCGCGTGCTCCTCACACGATGATCGTGCTCATGACGGCGTACGGGACGATTGAAACCGCTGTTGAGGCCATGAAGCTGGGGGCCAGCGAGTATCTATTGAAGCCCTTTTCCATGGATGTGCTGGAACGAGCGATCGCCAATCTGAAAGTCGGTCGTGAGGAGGGGATTGGAACTGGGCAGCCTATCCATCAGGTAGAGCACCGAGCGCTGCTCAGTCAGGACCCCGGGATGGTGCGGTTGCTGAGCACGATTGAAGGGGTCGCCTCGAGCCAAGCCACGGTGCTTATTCATGGCGAAAGTGGAACGGGCAAAGAGCTGCTGGCACGGTTCATCCATCTGCGGAGTCCACGGGCCCATCGTCCGTTTATTGCCGTGAACTGTGCCGCGCTTCCCGATGGACTATTGGAGAGTGAACTCTTCGGACATGAGCGAGGTGCGTTTACCGGCGCCGTCATCAGAAAAGTCGGGAAGTTTGAGATGGCTCATACCGGCACGCTGCTCTTGGACGAAATCAGCGAGATGAATCTGGCCCTCCAGGCAAAACTGTTGCGTGTTCTGCAGGAACGTGAGGTCGATCGGATCGGTGGGCGTGACCCGGTTCCAGTCAATATTCGGGTCATCGCGACGACCAATCGTATGCTCTATCGGGAGGTTGAGCAAGGCCGTTTCCGTGAAGATCTCTACTACCGGTTGAACGTCTTTCCCGTGACGGTGCCTCCATTGCGTGAGCGCCTCGCCGATATTCCCTTGCTTGCACGTCATTTTGTGAACCAATCGGCGATGAGAAATGGTGTGCCACCGCCGAGCCTATCGGACGGTGCGATCGCGCACTTGCAGCGGTTGCCGTGGAAAGGAAATGTACGTGAGTTGGAAAACGTGATGGAACGAGCCCTGTTATTGGCCGGTCAGGGGCCCATTTTACCGGGACATTGCCCTCCGGACAGGAGCGAAGAGATGACGATCCCGCTTGTGCGCGCGTCACAACCGGCGAATGGCTCGCTGTGGGAAATGGAACGAGAGCTGATTTTCAAAACCTTGGCGCGTGTGAAAGACAATCGGACCCATGCGGCGAAAGAGTTGGGCATCAGTATTCGCACGCTCCGCAACAAACTTCGGGAATATCGGGAAGGAGAACACTCGGCCTCCAGTTCACTATGAAGGTGGCCAGAATTGCCGATGGGCAAATTTGTTCTAGTCAATCACCGCTCTCGACAGGGTTCTGGAGGTACAGAACTGCTGACGGCAGGAGGTGTGGTCTGGCGGAGCGCTGTTGGGTGAAATCTACGGAAAGAGATAGGCACTCGGGTTGCAAGGACGACGGTGTGGCACATCGAAAGGAGTGGAGAGCATGACGATCTTCGATCGAACGATGCGGTTGCTGGAGCGTACGTTGGACCTTCGCAGTGGTCGGCAACGGGTGATTGCCTCGAATCTCGCCAATGAAGAAACTCCGGGGTATCGAGCGTCCGAGCTGACGTTTATGGATCAATTGCGGTCAGCACACAAAGGACGTCTCCCCATCGTCTTGGCAGCGACCCAGTCGGGACATTTCGGTCTACAGGGACCGCAGGGGATGCAGTCTGTCACTGGAAAACTCAATGAAGTGCCGGCCGGAGATATTCCCCTCGATGCCAACTCCGTGAATCTCGAATTGGAGATGGCGAAATTGTCCGAGAACGTGATGCAGTACAACGCCGCTGCCACCATCCTCACAAAAAAGTTTAACGGATTGTTGAGCGCGATACGGGAGGGAAGATAACGGAGTGTTGAGCCTTCCACGGTAGGGAGGCTGATGATGCGTCACTATTGCTATCAGGAGGTTCACCATGGAGATGTCCGACAGTTTGGCCGTTTCGGTTTCAGGGTTAGACGCCCAACGGCGACGACTCAACGTCATCGCCAGTAATCTTGCCAATGCGCAGTCGACCAAAACACCGTCCGGCGGTCCGTATAAACGCCGAGATGTGGTGTTTCGATCGACGGCCGTTCCCAGCGCATTTCAGCGATCCTTTCGGCAGGTCGCGTTGGGTCCCTCGGCCCATGCTCTTGAAGGGGTCTCTGTCTCACGGGTGCTGGAAGATCCCAAGCCTGGGCAGCTGATCTATGATCCGCATCATCCGGATGCCGATCCGAAAGGATTCGTCAAGTTGCCCAACGTCAATGTCATGGAGGAAATGGTGAATATGATCGGGGCGTCCCGTGCCTATGAGGCGAATGTGCAGGCGATCAATGCAACACGCGCCATGTGGAACAAGGCGCTGGAAATCGGGAGGTAATGATGGGGCAGATTACGGGTGTGACGACCGGCATCGCTCCCATCGCCGATGTCGCATCGGTCGGATCGACGGGAACAGCCGGAAGAGCGGGAGGCCCAGGCTTCGTCGATTCACTCAAGTCGGCCATCGGCAACGTCAATGATGCCCAACGAGAGGCGAGCCGAGCGGTAGATGCGCTCATGACCGGCGATACGCAGGATATTCATCGGACCATGGTCGCACTGCAGCAAGCCGATGTGTCGTTTCAATTGATGATGCAGGTCCGAAATAAGCTCGTGGCTGCCTACGAGGAAATTCAACGGATGCAGATTTGATCGAAGCCGGCGACTGACGACTAAGGGGTGGGCATGTTTTCCAAGTTCTCCATCAATCAACGGATGATCGTCCTTGTTGCGTTGGCGGGGTCGATCGCAGGATTGATCGCCATCGCATTGTGGACGCAACAGCCTGATATGCAGGTGTTGTTTACCCATCTCGGCAGCGAAGATGCCGCAGCCATCATCGACAAGCTCAAAGAAACCAAGGTGCCGTACGAAACGACCGGCGGGGGGGCGACCGTACTGGTGCCTAGCGACCAGGTTCATGAGCTGCGCTTGCAACTGGCGACTCAAGGGCTTCCCCACGGCGGTGGAGTTGGGTTCGAGATTTTCGACAAGACCTCGATCGGGATGTCTGAATTTGTTCAGAAGCTGAACTATCGTCGCGCGTTGCAGGGTGAGTTGGCGCGAACCATTGCGCAGATGCCGGAAGTGGAACGGGCACGCGTTCACCTGGCCATTCCGGAACGGCGATTGTTCGCGAGCGAACAGGAGAAAGCGAGAGCCTCCGTGATCGTGACGCTTCGTGGCGGACAGCAACTCTCACCATCACAAGTGCAGGGGGTCATTCATTTGGTGTCGAGCAGTGTGGAAGGGCTTCAATCTCGTGATGTCACGGTGGTGGACGGGCATGGACGTCTCTTGTCGACGACGGCGACGGATGAGACGGCCGGGCTTACCAATACGCAACTCGATTATCAACGAAACATTGAAAAAGATATCGAGACCCGCATTCAGACAATGTTGGAACGCATCGTCGGGCCCAATAAGGCAGTGGTGCGTGTGTCCAGCGTGGTGGATTTCCGAAAGGTCGAGACGACGGAAGAGCGCTATGATCCGAATAGTCAGGTGGTGAGGAGCGAACAGCGAGGCCAAGAGAAGTCCAACGGGACCAATGGGGTCGGTGGTGGCGTGCCCGGTGTTCAATCGAATGTGCCGCCGGGGACGGATCTTGAGCCGTCACAAACCAGTTCGAACAGTAGTCAAACCAAGAACGAAACCGTGAACTATGAGATCAGCCGTACCGTCTCAAAAATTGTGGAACCTGTCGGGGCCATCAAGCAGTTGTCCGTCGCCGTGTTGGTCGACGGGGTGTATGAAACGGCAAAACCCACTGAGGGCCAGACGGGGGAGGCAACGACTGCAGCACGAAAATATACGCCACGATCGGAGGAGGAGCTCAAACGTATCGAAGACATCGTGAAGAAGGCGATGGGGTTCTCGGCTGAGCGACAAGATCAGGTACAAGTCGTGAACGTTCAGTTTGGAACCGAGCCGGAAGAACCGCAGACCGCCGCGGCAGAAGCCGCGTCCGAGGGACTGAAACCCTGGATGCCCTACCTTCGCTATGGGGTCGGCATTCTACTCTTTGCCGTCATTCTGTTGTTTGTCGTGCGGCCGTTGCTGGTTATGTTGGGGGCAACGACGGAACAGGCGCGGGCAGAGACGTCTGTGGCTGAGCTTTCCGGTGCAACCGCATCGGCTGGATCGAGCTTGACGAGTGGTCCGGATCGAGCCCAAATCATTGATATGGCCAGAAAGAATCCTGATGCGACGGCGGTGGTCGTCAAAGAATGGTTAAAGAATCCAACGTAGCGTGTGGCGATGGCACATACACTGACTGGTGAACAAAAAGCGGCGATTCTGCTTCGTGCGATCGGAGAAGAAGCGGCGGCCCAAGTCATGAAGCAACTGGATCCGAAGGAGATCAAGAAGCTGGGAAGCTTCATGAGCGGGACTGCCCAGATTTCCCGGGAGGATGAAGAAGCGGTCATTTCAGACTTCCAGACGGCGAGCGCTTCCGGCGGCGTTCAATTTCAAGGGCGAGAGTTCATCAAAACCGTGCTGACAAAGGCACTGGGGCCAGAGAAAGCGGCGCGGATCATGGAGTCGATGACGCAGAAAAACTATCCTGGGATTGAGGCCTTGAAGTGGGTCGACGTGAAAACGCTCACGCAAATGTTGAAGATAGAACATGCGCAAACAGTCGCCGTGATTCTTGCGCATCTGGAGAGCGACCAGGCCGGGCAGGTCCTGGCCTCGCTCCCCGAGGATATGCGAGGGGATGTCGCGCTTCGGCTTGCCACAATGGAAGAGGTGCAGCCGGATGTGTTGGAGGAACTGAGCGATACGTTGCAGGAAACCTTGTTGACGGGCACAGGGGGGGGCGCACATAGCGTCGGAGGGGCCGAAGTTATCGCCAATATTCTGATGCGAATGGATAAAACCAATGAAGGCGGGATCATGGCTCGTATCACGGAGAAAAGCCAAACGCTCGCCGATAACATCCGGGCGCTGATGTTTGTATTTGACGACATGGTGAAAGTGGATGATCGTGGAATCCAGGAACTCATGAAGGAAATCAGCAAGGAAGACTTGCCCGTGGCTCTGCGTGGCGCAAATCCGGAGGTGAAGGACAAGTTCTTGAAGAATATGTCGAGTCGTGCTGCAGAAATGTTGAAGGATGATATGGAAGCCAGGGGACCGGTTAAAGTGTCGGATGTCGAAAAATCGCAACAAAATATCCTGAAGGTCTGTCGAAAACTGGAGGAAGAAGGCCGTATTGTCATCGCCGGGGTCGGAGAGGAGATGCTCTAGTGGCAGCATCGGCTATGCCGGCGGTGACCACTCACAAGCGAGAACGCTCCCGGGTTCAGGGCACTGTCCTTGTCGTCGATGACGAGGAAAGCATTCGGAATCTCTTCCTGGAACTATTCGGGTCGGAGGGCATCGGTGTCCGCGTTGCCAGTTCAGGACAGGAAGCGATGGCGATGGTCAAGCAGATAGCGCCGACTCTGTTGATTGTCGATGTGTTGCTGCCGGATGGAGACGGCATTGCCGTTCTGGAAGAAGTACAGAAAATCGACAATCGGATCATCGGAGCGGTGATGACTGGTGCGGCGACCATCGAGCTTGCTGTCCGAGCGATGAAGGCCGGGGCTCTGGAGTTCTTCTTGAAGCCGTTTCAGACTGAGGTGCTCATTGCCGCAGTCCGTCGTTTGCTGGGGATTCATCGTGCACGGGCGGAGAATTCGGTGGTGAAACATGCGACCGTGCAGTCTGGTGCGGTTCGACTGCAGAATTTGCCCTTTCATACATTTGAAGAGGGAGGGGTATCACGAAGAGCTGATGGGCCGGAGGAATACGCACGCGGAATGGCGGACGGACGGCGGGAAGTGGAGGTCCAACGGCGGCAGGACCTGACCGTGCTGATCAATGCCGCCCAACAGTTTGACATGGCGAGCAAGACGGTGCGGCAGACGATGGAAGAGGATGTGATCAGACTCGCGTTTCAAGTGGCCTCCAAAATCCTGCACGAGTCGGCCGACTCGTGCAAGGAACAAATCATTGTCCAGGCTAAGGCTGGAATCAATGCGCTGCGAGACGCTGAGAGCGTGCTGATACAGGTACACCCATTAGACGTCAGCGTGTTGGAGGCTGCCAAGGCTGAGCTGTTGTCAGAACGGGACACCGCTTTGGTGATTAACGTGGAAGCCGTCCCATCACTCCCACGGGGAAGTTGTCTTCTGCATACGAGTACGCGATTAGTCGATGCGTCCCTTGATACGCAGTTGGCCCGGTTGGGCCATGCCGTGCAGCATAGGGGCCAACGTGAGTCTTAGCCATTTCATCGAGCACGTTGAACCCCTTGAGATCTCAGGACGTGTGGCTCAGGCCGTAGGGATGGTGGTCGAAGGATATGGTCCGATGACGACCGTCGGCGAGCTCTGCCATATCACGAGGGAGGTGGGTGAGGGCCCGATCATCGCAGAGGTGGTCGGATTTCGTGGAGATCGTGTGCTCTTGATGCCGCTTGGAGAAATGCGCGGAATCGGACCTGCCAGCCGCGTCACCATGACAGGGCAGGTGGCGAGTCTGGCGGTCGGACCTGACTTGTTGGGTCGGATTCTGGACGGATGTGGGAACCCAATTGACGGGAAGGGGACCGTGAAGACGAGCCAGTGGTATCCACTACACGCCGAGGCACCGAACCCACTCCAACGGGCCCGTATCCAGGATCCACTTGATCTTGGCGTTCGATCGATCAATGGATTCCTGACTTGCGGACGCGGGCAAAAGATGGGGATTTTTTCAGGATCAGGGGTCGGAAAGAGTGTGCTGCTTGGGATGATCAGCCGCTATACCAAAGCGGATGTCAATGTTATTGCCCTGATCGGGGAACGAGGGCGAGAGGTGAACGAGTTTCTTGAGCGTGACCTGGGAGCGGAGGCGCTTGCGCGGACCGTTGTGGTCGTCGCCACCTCAGACCAGGCCCCTTTGATACGTCTGCGAGCTGCGTTGGTGGCCACGACGATTGCCGAGTATTTCCGTGATGCCGGACAACAGGTTCTCTTGTTGATGGATTCACTCACACGATTAGCCTATAGCCAGAGAGAGGTCGGATTGGCCATCGGCGAGCCACCGACGACAAAGGGGTATACACCGTCTGTGTTCGCACTCCTGCCGAAACTCTTGGAGCGTGTGGGAACAGGGCCGGGGCCTGGAACGATTACTGGCCTGTACACAGTGTTGGTAGACGGCGATGACCTGAGTGATCCCATTGCCGATACGGCCCGTTCGATCTTGGACGGCCATATTGTGCTGTCACGCACCTTGGCTGCGCGCAATCACTTCCCGGCCATTGATCTGCTCCAGAGCACAAGCCGTGTCATGCGGGACATCGTCGGCAAAGCACACCATGATGCCGCCAGACGGGTTCTTGAATTGGTGGCTCGGTATCAGCAGTCCGAAGACCTCGTGTTATTGGGCGCTTACAAGTCTGGAATGAATGCGGGACTCGACAAAGCCGTTCAAGCCCAAGATGCGATCAACGGGTATCTCCGACAAGCGATCGACCAGCCGGCGAGCTTGGCGTCATCGGTGCAGGAGCTGGAGGTGCTCGCCAGGCAGGCGGCATGAGTCTTGATTCAATCCGGAAGGTGCACGCGCAGACCGTTGAGTTACTGATGATGGAACTGTCCGATATTGCCCACACACTCACACGTAGTGAAGAGCAGTATCGCAGTATGGAAATTCAGATTCAGAGGGATGCCGAGACCTATGCACAACGGACCAGGCAGGGCATAACGATCGAGGAACTGTTGGAATGGCAGGGGAAAATGAGTGCCCATCGGGACGCGCTGCAGGAAGTCCATGCCTCGATTAATCGTGCGACTGGTTTATGGCAGCAGACCCAGGAGCGTCTTATTCAAGCCAGGCAGGAGTGCAAGCTTCTTGAGCGAGTTGCTGAACGGCGGAAGACAGCCGTGTGTGCGGTGATGGCCAGACGGGAGCAACGAGAGACGGATGAAGCGGCACATCGTCAGGTCTCCATTCGAGGAAACGGCAAATCATGAAGAGCCGAGCGAGACATATGAAGAGTTCGCCGTTCATCCTCAGTAGTCGGTGGTCATGGGCTGTGCCAGGATTGAGGATGAATCGGCGTGGGTCGCTCTGGACGATGGTCGGGGGATTGGTCGTCTCGACGGTCCTGTTCTGGGTCATGGTTCAACTGGGTCAAGCCTCTTCGGATCCCAAGCTCAAAGCCCAGACACCGCAACCTGCTGTCAAACAAGAAGGGCAACCATCTGCCTCAGGGGGGGCACATCATGAACCCGAAGCCAAGGACGGGATAAATGCTCCAGCCCGATCGACACCGCAGGGGCCGGCGATCGAGATACCCCGTGAAGTGCTTGAGATGTTGGACCAACGAAAGCGTGATCTCGATCGACGTGAAGAGGTCCTGCGTCAGAATGAAGAGCGGCTCATGATTGTGAGGGGTCAGGTTGAGGAGCTGCTTGAGCAAAACGAGGCCCTGGAAAAGCGAGTACAGAGTGCAAAGGCCAAAGAGGAACGGCCTGCAGCCCAATCGACCAAGATCCATGCGGACAAAGATCGTGCGGCACAGGAACAACGGACTCAGCTGGCCAAAATCTTCGAATCGATGCCGTCGGAGGATGCCGCGGCACGTCTTGAGCGGATGCCGGACAGAAAAGCGATTGAGATTCTACGGATGGTCAAGTCCAAGACTGCAGGGGCGATCCTTTCTCAGGTGAAGGCAGATCGAGCGGCAAAGCTCACCGAACAGTTGCTGGTGCAAACTCCCTAGCCCACATTACTCCCGATCGTTTCGACAACCGTCGATACATCACCGTGCAGTTTCATCCCTCGACCGTCGGCTTATCGCTGGGTCGATCCTGAACGGGGTCGAAGTCTCAACGGACTCAGTACGAGCGGCATGCCCTACGCGTTGACCTATTCTCATTGAGAGATTAGGATAGACCTATGTTTCGATTGTTCTCATCAGTCGCGTTGGTGGCAATGTGTCTTGGAGGACCGGCTGTTTCCAGGGCTGGCGACACCGTGAATTCTGATCAACCGTTCCAGGAGGTGCTGAGCCTGAACCTTCTTCGATCGTTATTCAACCAGGCGGTGAATCAGCTGGAAGATCACGTGGAAATCTCCGGTCACCTGAGCCAAGCTGACTCGACCACAAATGGCCAACGGTCTCTGCGTTTCAAGTACTATCCAGAAGGCAAGTCTAGGTCCAATCGGCATCTCAGTGCGGAAGGCTCGTTCAGTTCTGCTCCGGAGTCCGGACAACTGGATTGGCATTTCCGCTTCAAATTGCCGGAGGAGCGCGCCAAGGCCAATCTGCAGCACATCGAGAGCCCGTTATAAGGAGCGTTGAAGCGGGCTCGTTTCTCTCCGGATCCCTTTTGCCTACCGCTCAGAAAAAAATTCCCCCTTCACGATGAGAGTGGTCTCGAGTCTTCTTCCCACGTCTTTGTAATTCGCTTACTTAGAAATGACTGATTTGGCATAGGGCTTGTATTCCACTTGCCAGAATTCTAACAAGGACTGGTCTAGGTGGACTTCGCTGCTCTCAATGTGCCTCTCGCTCCAGCCGGTTCCCCGGTGACTAGGAGTGCCGTAACAAGTCGGACTGTCAACTCCTCTGAATCCAGTTCTGTTGAAAAAGGCTTCTCGTCGGTACTCCATAGAGTTCGGAGCGAGGAGGGCAAGGGCGGTAGTAGTACAACGGAGGATGTTCGTTCATCGAACAAGACGGAGCACCCTCCCCGTTTCAAGGAGACCAAGGGCCTTCGTGCTTCGTCGTCTCACATCGAACGTTCCGACACCATGTCCGATCAGGTGACAAACGAAAGTATAAGCAAAAATGGTAAGGACAAGGACGAGAAGAATTCAAAGGCCGAGCCAGAATCTTCTCAGCAGGGCACTGTCGGTTCAGCCTCAGAAGAGCAAGGCCTTGCGGTACTTGCATCAGCCATAGTGGTGCCGGGGCAAGGGCACGTAACAAATCAGACGGAGCTCGATTCCAAGGACGACGTTCAGTCAGTCAAGAGCGGAGATGAATCTGTCGGAGGCTCGGCGAAGCCTGCCGTGCAGGCTTCTGTCTTGATGAATTCTTCTCTGACTACACCTGAGCCTACTGAGAGCCATTTTTCCGATCATGATGCGGTTACCCCGCCGCAGAGTGCACCGGAGCAGAAAGTGGATGCCTCGATGACTCAGAAGAAAGCCAATTCGCAAGTTGCGTTAGTTGACAATAAGGGTCTGCCGATCGTGGTCGATCAGAGCGGGAACAAGGCAACCGAGCATGTTGACACTCGTCCAGTTCCCATAGAGGCGCAAGCGGAAGCGACCATTTCGTCTCTTCCCGAACCTGGCGCTCAGCGTGTGGCTCAGGTGTCCACCGACACGATGGTGTCAGACGTGAAGTCAACCCTCGTCAAGGTCGTCGCAACTGAAGGCAAAAACCTTCCACCCGCTGCTTCACCCATTGATCAGCCTCATGCGTTTGCACAGCCTTCCGGAGAGCAGGAAGACCCCAGTTCGAAACCACAAGTGGTACTTCCTCATGAGCAATATGTGAATGATGAAAGGACGGAACATATCAGCGAGTGGTGGGCAGATCAACATGGTCGACAACCAAGCACCCCTGAGAACCAGGCTTCTCAAATGAAAGCTGATCCTCTCCCCGTCATGAACGGTCAGACCGTGGAATCTTTTGCTGTGGCCTCACAGAGTCAGGCGACTCTGGCTCCTACAACGTCTTCTGGCTCGCCTACATCTCATACACATCCACCTCTGCCTGTTGTTGAGCTCAGTCCACAACCCCTTGCCTCAACGATTCGATCAGTGGTGGTGGATGTGGCTCAACCGGATTTGGGACATGTGAACATCCGCGTCGCCATGATGAACGATTCCGTCCATGCTCATTTCTCGACCGATCGAACCGAGGTTGGACAGTTTCTTATCAATGGACAAGACCGGCTTCAAACGACGCTGCAAGCGAGTGGACTTGATATGGGGCAATTCCGGGTCGACATCGATCGTCAGAATGGTGGGCGGTCGTTCCAACAGGGATTGTTTCAAGAACAGGGGCAATCCGGACATCAAGGATTCCAGGGGGGCGCGAAAGAGCAGGCTCAAGGATGGCCGGATGACACTCGCTCGTTACTCCAGGGGCGACTGAATTTGGTGGCCTAAGAAAAGGGAGACGCCAGATGGCCGAGATATCAGGAATCAACTCAACAACGCCTACGCCGGCATCGCAACAGACCGGGCCAAAAACGCTGGGGCAGGATGATTTTCTCAAGCTGCTGGTAACGCAGCTCAAGAACCAAGATCCGTTGAAACCGACCGACAATACGGAATTCATTTCTCAACTTGCTCAATTCAGCCAGTTGGAACAGAGCTCGAAGCAGGCTGATCTTCTGCAAAAAAGCCTCGATGCGCAAACGGCCTCCCAAGAGTTCTCATTGGTTCCCATGATCGGACGTACCGTGACCGTCGGTCAGCCGCTTATTCAGCTCGGTTCTACACCGGCTACGTTTGGATACACGCTGGATAAGAACGCCACAAAGGTTGATATCAGTATCATAGATTCCCAGGGGCAGGTTGTGCGGAATTTAGAATATCGTGACCGATCATCTGGAGCCAATGTTGCCGATTGGGATGGCAAAAACAACAATGGAGTCACCATGCGATCGGGTCTTTATCGCTATGTTATTTCTGCGACGGACTTAGAAGGCAATGCCGTGAAGGCAGAGGGCCGTGCCTCTCTTACCGTGTCCGGTGTCCGAATGGACCAGGGGCAAGCCAAACTTCTTGTTGGTGATGTGGCAATTGATCCGTCCACAGTCGTCGAACTGCGATAATTAAGAGGAGGATTGAACCGATGGGAATTCTATCGTCGCTGTTTACAGGCGTCAGTGGGCTCAATGCAAACGGAAATGCATTATCAGTCGTGGGAAACAATATCGCGAATATAAGCACGGTCGGGTTCAAATCGAGTCGTTCCGTGTTCGCCGACTTGGTCAGTTCGTCACTGGGAGGGGCGGGTGGCGCGATTCAGACTGGTTTGGGAGTTGCGCTCAACGGAGTACAGGGAGACTTCAGCCAGGGGTCGCTCAGCACCACGAGCAATTCGCTCGATCTTGCCATTGACGGCAACGGCTTTTACGTCCTTCGCGATGCAGCTGGCGCGGCGTACTATTCTCGCGCAGGACAGTTTCATCTGGATTCGCAAAATCGTATTGTCGACCCAAGCGGATTCTTTCTTCAGGGGTATCAGGTCGATGCCAGTGGTCTCACTACTGCCAACATCAGCGGTGTCACGCTTCCCACGACAACGGCTCCGCCGAATCCGACCAGCACGGTCGACATCGGCGCCAATCTTAATTCGCAATCGACGTCCGGGACGTTCTCGCTTACAGACCCCGCTGGGACCGCTCAGTTTTCTACGTCGCTCACTGTGTATGATTCCGTCGGCAACAGTCATCTCCTCACCACTTATTTTACAAAGACCTCAGCGAATACCTGGACCTATAACATCGTGGGCAGTTCGAATGAGATCGTCACGGGCAATTACAATGCCGCCAACATTAATACTTCGAATGGGATCGTGCGGTTGGCGTCCGGCAGCCTGACGTTCACGACATCCGGTGCGCTTGACACCGAGAGTGTGGTCACAAGCTATGATAGCGGCACCGCCGGAGGCACGGCCGGAAGCACGGTCGGACAGTCTCAAATCGATTTTGTCGGCGCGACTCCGAATCAGGCGATTACCTTCAATTTCGGCACAAGTGTGACGACTGATGGAGGGGCCGGAATGAATTTGACGACGCAATTCGGAGCGGCCTCAGGGTTGGTTCAACAATCTCAGAATGGATTTGGCGCCGGAGCGCTCCAGACGTTCAGCGTGGAGACCAATGGGATGGTCAACGGGAGATTCTCCAATGGGCAGGTTCGTCCGTTGGCCCAGTTGGCGTTGGCGAGATTCCCGGATCCGCTCGGTCTTGTGCGAACCGGAAAGAACACGTTTGCCGAATCCGGCACCTCCGGACAACCCTTAATCGGCGCGGCGACCTCTGCCGGCCTTGGGAGAGTCCTCTCCAATACCCTGGAGTTGTCCAATGTGGATCTTGGCGAACAGTTCATTGACATGATTGCCGCGCAACGAGGGTTCCAGGCAAATTCCAGAGTCATCACGACTTCGGATGAGGTGCTTCAAGAGTTGGTCAACTTGAAACGATAGGTTCATCGGTTCTAGCCCGGGAGGAACAGTCTTCCCGGGCCGTACGTTCAGCCTGAAACGCGTCCGCCCATCACGTCAGTTTCTTGACGGTGTCAATCACTCGCCTGACGGTACAGTCGTAAAGTGCCGGTTACCTGGGCTACTTCTTATAAAACTTCGCGTCAAATACATCTATTGCGAAGTATCGAGGCCGGTGGCCACAAATCGTTCAATGGCATATGCATTGCAGACGCTTTAGGGGGCGTTGAGGCCTTCAAGGAGGAGCTATGGCAGATGCAGCCGAGACGGATGACAAAACTTCGGGAGTGGCCCCTGCTCCGGCATTTCCAATCAAGTTGCTCATCATTGTGTCAGTGGTCGCCCTCCTCTTCGGCGTCGGAGGAGCGATCGTGGCCGTCAAGTTCTTCGGCGGATCCGACAAAAATGCCGAACATGCCGACGAGCATAAAGCCGAGGCAGCGGCCAAGACCGACCCTCATAGCGAAGCGGGTGGCAAACCAGGACAGGCGACAGCCCCAGGGGTCATGTTTGACCTGGATCCGTTCATCGTGAATTTGGCGGATGTGCCGGATGTGCGCTACCTGAAGCTGACGGTCAAGCTTGAAGTCGACAATGATGCGGTGTCCGCCGACCTGTCGGCGCGCGTTCCTCAGGTCCGTGATGCGGTGTTGGTGTTGCTCAGCAGCAAGGATGTGAATGCGGTGAGGACCACGCAAGGGAAGTTTCAGTTGCGGGATGAGATCACACAGCGGATCAATGGGCTGCTCCCCAAGCCGGGCGTTCGTTCGGCCTATTTCACGGATTTCGTCGTTCAGTAACGATCGCCAGCATGGAAAAAATCTTATCACAAGACGAAATCGATGCACTTCTGAAGGGGGTCGTCTCAGGAGACGTCGACACGGCTCCCAAGGAAAGTGAACCGACCGCAAAGGGAGTCACGGCATACGATTTATTCAATCAGGAGCGGATCATTCGCGGGCGAATGCCTACGATGGAAATGATCAACGATCGGTTTATTCGCCGTCAATCCGTTGCCTGGACCAATATGTTTCGTGATGCCATTGATTTTTCGGTGGTCGGGACCCAAGTGGTCAAGTTCGGCGAATTTCTCAAAAAGATCCCACAACCCGCTTCATTGAATGTGTTTCACATGTCCCCCTTGCGCGGGAGCGCGCTCTATGTAATGGACGCATTTCTCGTCTACTTGATCATCGATTACTTCTTTGGCGGCAAGGGGCAAACTCACGTGAAACCGGAAGGTCGAGACTTTACCCCGGTGCAGTTACGCGTGATCAAAAAGCTATTGCTTCAGGCGTTGGCTGATCTTGAAAAGGCGTGGCACGCTGTCGCGCAGGTGAAAGTGGAATACGTACGATCGGAAAGCAACCCGCAATTTGCAATGGTGGTGACGTCTTCTGAAATCGTGATGGTCGTGACGTTGCAGGTGGTTCTTGGGGAAACCGCCCGTGAGCTCTACATTGTGTATCCCTACACCATGCTCGAACCGATCAAGGAAAAATTGTATTCCGGCTTGGTTTCCGACCAAATCGACCAGAATGGTGACTGGAGTCAACGATTCCAAGACCGCCTGCAGGAATGTCCTTTGCCGATTGTGGTCCGGCTGGGAACCGCCACGGTAACCGTCAAGGATGTGCTCAACTTCTCCCCCGGTGATGTGGTGTTACTGGATCAGCGACCGGGAGATCCGCTCGAATGTTTTATCGAAGGATACAAGAAATTAGAAGGGAGTCCTGGGATTTACAAGGGCAATCACGCATGTCGCGTGACCAAAGTGCTGACCTAAACAGGACCGGAGGACGCGAACGACCATGGCCGAATCAGAATCCACGACATCTCCGAATCTTCAGGCCAGTGGAGGGACTTCTCCACAGCTCGCATCGTTTCCGCCTGTTCAGGGTTCCGAAAGCGGAGGCAGTCCGAAGAATATCGATTTTATTCTGGATATTCCCATGAACGTCACGGTGTATGTGGGATCCAGCAAAATGGCGATCCGCGACCTGTTGCAGTTGGCGCAGGGGTCTGTCATCGAGCTTGACAAATTAGCAGGCGAACCAATGGACGTGATGGTGAACAATAAACTGGTTGCGCGCGGCGAAGTCGTCGTGGTGAACGAAAAGTTCGGTGTTCGGTTGACTGATGTTGTCAGTGCGGCCGAACGTGTTCAGCAATTGCGGTGAGTGCTGAGAAGGAGAGCCTGTGATCGACATATGGGACAGCCTGATTCGAACGGTCTCGGCGCTGGCCGTGGTGTTGCTCTGTATCGGCATCGTCGCCTGGGTGGCTCGTCGGATGATGGGAGGGCGGGCAGGGAAGTCCAATGGTCAGCCACTGGTCCAGGTGCTGGCCAGTGGCTACCTTGCTCCACGCAAGACGATCAGTCTTGTGGAGGTCGCCGGCGAGTACCTCATTGTTGGGGCGACAGCGACGGATCTCATTCCCCTCGGACGGATCAGCGATACCGCGCATCTACGGAAATTGCTCGGGTTACGAGATCAAAAGCCGTCCACTGAGACGACCTCGGTCCCAGGAGGGGATATTGCCTCATGGCTTCAACGACAACCGCTTCAGTGGGCTGATCATGAGAAGGAACCGCATGGTCGCTGATCACGTTCATTCAAGATTCCTCGGCAGGTTGATTGTCGTCGGGGTGGGGATGCTGCTTGTGGCGTCGACCGCGGACGCAGCCGCAAACGGCCCATCCGTCAGCATTGATTTGGGGACCGGCGGGCCGAAACAGATTGCCGTGGTTCTCCAGATTCTCATCCTCCTGACGGTGCTCTCTTTGGCGCCGGCCTTATTCATCATGGTCACGTCGTTCACCAGGATCGTTATTGTCTTGGCGTTCTTGCGCCAGGCGCTTGGGACTCAAGCAGTGCCCCCGAATCAAGTGTTGTTGTCCTTAGCTCTGTTCCTCACGGTGTTCATTATGGCACCGGTCGGACAGTCGGTGTACAGCAACGCGCTGCAGCCGTTGCTTGCCGAACAAATCTCCTATGAAGATGCGTGGAAGAAGGGGATCGAACCCGTTCGAGGGTTCATGCTGAAACAGGTGCGGGACAAAGACCTTGAGTTGTTCATTCAGTTGAGTCGCATCCCCAAGCCTGATCGGGTGGAAGAGGTTCCCACCCATGCCATCATTCCCGCATTTATTCTGAGCGAGTTGCGGATTGCCTTTCAAATCGGGTTCTTGATCTATATTCCCTTTTTGATCGTCGACATGGTCGTTGCGAGCATCTTGATGTCGATGGGTATGATGCTCCTGCCGCCGGTCGTGATCTCCCTCCCATTCAAATTGATCCTCTTCGTGTTGGCTGACGGCTGGTATCTGGTCGTCGGCTCGATGGTGCGCAGCTTTCAGTGACTTCACGATCCTTCGTGTGCGTGGGGCGACAGGGCTTGTGGATGAGTCTGCTGGCAACGAGTTGAGACGAGGACCTGTGAGGAGAAAGCCATGACACCTGAAATAGTAACGGAACTGGGTCGGCAGGCGCTGGAAACTACGCTCCTCGTTTCAGCTCCGATCCTCGGACTGAGTCTGATCGTCGGGCTGCTCATCAGTGCGTTTCAAGCCATGACTCAGCTCAACGAGGCCACGCTGACGTTCGTCCCGAAAGTGTTGACGCTTTTCGGAGCGCTCTTGGTGTTTCTTCCGTGGATGTTGAACGTCATGACGACGTTCATGGCGAATCTCCTGATGAATATTCCCAACTACGTGCACTGACACATTGCTGAACGACGATGGTGATGTGTGACGTTCCGGGGGGGATGGCGAGCTGCTCAGCGACGTGAGGATGAGGTTGAACGGACCGTTGTGAGGTCTGCTAGGAAGGGATGATGGGGTTAACCCAGACCATTCAGATACTGCTTCCTGAATTCCAGGCGTTTTTAGTCCTCATTTCTCGAATCGGAGGACTCCTCGCCGCATTGCCGGTGCTGAGTGGACGCACGGTCCCAATGAAGATCAAAGGAGCATTGGTACTGTCGTTGGGAGTGCTGCTGGCGCCCTTCATCAATCTCCCGACGGTGCCCTACGATCCCCTTGTCCTGGCCGTCGGGCTGCTCAGCGAACTGGTGATTGGATTAGCGATTGGTTTGGCCGTCCGGCTGTTTTTTGGAGCCTTTGAGGTGGCGGGAGAAATGATCGGCATCCAAATGGGGTTCGGTGTTGTCCAGCTTTTCGACCCTGCCACGTCCCGTCAAACACCGATTATGGCTCAGTACTTTACACTCATCGCGTCTCTTGTTCTGCTCTCGTTGAATGGACACATGCTGATTGTCGCCACGATCTTGTCCAGCTACGAATCTATCCCGGCATTCGGGGCCTCGTTTCCGTCCGGAGCCGGAGATGATGTCCTGCGTCTCTCTCAACAGATGTTCATGGTGGGGCTCAAACTTGCCGCGCCGGTGCTGATCATCATTCTAATGATCAATATCCTACTGGCCATACTTGGACGGGCGGTCAGTCAAATTAACGTGTTCGTGCTGAGTTTCCCCATCACCATCGTCGGAGGCCTGGCGGTTCTTAGCTTGTCGATGCCTTTTACAGTGGAACTGTTGATTCAGGAAATCGAGCGATTGCAGTTTACGATCCTCGGTCTCATGAGGGTACTGGGACATGGCTGACGACTTGGGAGATAAGACGGAGCCGGCGACCCCCAAACGCAAGGAGGAGGCGCGCAGGCAAGGGCAGGTCGCAGTGAGCCGCGACGTGTCGACGGCGGCCGTGCTCCTCGGTGGTGTGGGGTTGTTGGGGGCCATGTTGCCGGTCGGTCTCCAGAAAATGACGGAGATGACTCGGCAAGGGTTAACCCTCTCGTTTCCCGGAGAGTGGTATCGAGACATCTCGATCGATCAGGTCTACACGATCCTGATTCAGACCGGTGTGACGGTGGGTGCTTTGAGCCTTCCGATCGTGCTGGGGATCGTCGCGCTGGGAAGCCTGGCCACCCTCCTCCAAACGGGGTTGTTGTGGCGAACGACCGCCTTCAAGCTCGATTGGAGCCGAATCAATCCGGCGAAGGGATTCTCACGTCTGGCCTCGCTGCGTTCTCTCGTCGAACTCATCAAGGGGCTGCTCAAGATTGCGATCATCACCGGAATTGGGGTTTGGGTGACCCGTCATGATGTGCTGAGGGTTCCGGAGTTGATTCAGTTTGAGTTGAGTGCCGTGTTGCCCATGGCGGGGAGCCTTGCGTTCAAGATCGGATTGGCCGTGTCGGGGGCGATCGCCCTACTGGCTGTCTTGGACTATGCCTATCAGCGTTACGAATGGGAACGCAGTCTCCGCATGTCGAAGCAGGAGATTAAAGAAGAACAGAAAGCGGCGGAAGGCGATCCTCTGATCAAGAGTCGCGTGCGAACGGTGCAGCGGGAGTTGATCAAGAAGCGCATGCTGGCGGCCGTCAAGACTGCCGATGTCGTGATCACGAACCCCACGCACTTGGCTGTGGCGCTGAAGTATGACACGGCCACGATGACAGCCCCGGTCGTGGTGGCTAAAGGCGCCGGCGTGCTCGCGGAACGGATTCGGGAATTGGCACGGCACCATAGCGTGCCGGTCGTGGAAAATAAGTTCGTCGCGAGGACGGTCTTCAAGCTCGTCGATGTCGGCAAAGAAATTCCACAGGATCTGTATCGCGCGGTAGCGGAAATCTTGGCCTTTGTGTATCGCGCGAAAGGGGTCACGGCGTAAGTCGGGCGTATAGGCTCTAACCACGATGGCAACCGTCACAGAACCAGCGGGTTCATCTCCGCTCGTCAAACACCCGGACGTGCTCATGTCCGTGGGGGTGGTCGCCATTCTGATGGTGATGCTCCTACCGTTGCCGCGGTTCATCCTCGACTTGTTGCTCAGCTTTGACATCACCCTCTCCGTCATCATTCTCTTGGTTGGGCTCCAAGTACGTCGGCCCATCGAATTCTCGGTGTTCCCATCCATTCTCTTGATGATTACGTTGTTTCGCTTGTCGCTGAATATCGCCTCGACGCGGCTCATCCTCCTGCATGGCAATGAAGGGGCCGGGGCGGCGGGTGAAGTCATCCGGGCGTTCGGCAATTTCATTGTCGGCGGCAATTACACTGTCGGCCTCGTCGTCTTCACGATCCTCGTCGTCATCAACTTTGTGGTGGTCACGAAGGGAGCAGGCCGTGTGGCTGAGGTCGCGGCTCGGTTCACGTTGGATGCCATGCCCGGTAAACAGATGAGTATCGATGCGGATCTGAATGCCGGTTTGATCAATGAAACCGACGCACGGCGACGAAGGCGGGAAATCACCGAAGAAGCGGACTTCTACGGGGCGATGGACGGTGCGAGTAAGTTTGTTCGCGGCGACGCCATCGCGGCGGTGATCATCACCCTCGTGAATATCCTCGGTGGGCTTGCCATCGGTATTTTGCAGCAAGGGATGAGTCCGGGACTCGCAGCTCAAACCTATACGGTGTTGACCGTCGGCGAGGGGTTGGTGGCACAGATTCCTGCCCTGATCGTGTCGACGGCAGCCGGTATTGTCGTGACGCGGGCGGCTTCCGAAATGGACCTCGGGGGGGCGATGGCGAAGCAGCTGCTGATGTCCTCAAAGCCCGTGGGGATTGCAGCGGGGATTCTTCTCGCTCTCGGGTTGGTCCCGGGTTTGCCGCATCTGGCGTTCCTGGTGTTGGGCGGTGCGGTTGCGTGGATGGCGTACCACTTGTACCAGGAGGAACTCCGGGAAGCCGCTCCACCCCCAGCACCTGCGTCTCCTAAAGCTGATGAAGGGCCAACCCGTGTGACGCCGTTGGATCTGATGGAAGTTCAGGTGGGCTATGGATTGATCGGTCTGGTGGAAGGGACGCAAGGCACCGCGTTGCTTGATCGGATCAAAGCGATCCGGCGGCAGTTTGCAGAGACCATGGGATTTCTTGTGCCCCCCATCCATATTCGTGACAACCTTCAGTTGAGGCCGAACGAATATGCCATCCTTTTGAAGGGGGTGGAGGTGGCCAAGGCGGATGTCTTGCCGGGGCATCTGCTGGCAATTGATCCAGGGACGGGGCAGAAGGGGTTGGTTCAAGGCATTGCGACGAAGGAGCCTGCCTTTGGGCTGCCGGCGCTCTGGATTCCTGAAGATGGGCGAGAACAGGCTCAGATGGCCGGCTATACCGTTGTGGATGCGAGTTCGGCGATCGCCACCCATCTGTCCGAGCTGGTGAAGCGGTATGGTCATGAATTATTGGGACGCCAGGAAGTTCAGGCACTTCTGGATGAGGTCGGCAAATCCCATCCGAAGCTCGTGGAAGAGCTGATTCCAACGATGGTCCCGTTGGGAACCGTTGTCCGGGTTCTCGGCAATCTGCTTAAGGAAGGCATTCCGATTCGAGATTTGCGTTCCATTCTGGAGGCCATTTCCGATCAAGCCGCGCATAGTAAAGATCCGGAACTGCTGACCGAGTATGCCAGGCAAGCGCTTGCGAGGACGATCACCAAACAGTATCAAGCATCGGACGGCAGCCTGCAGGTGATTACCTTGGATCCCCGGCTGGATCAGTCGTTGGCTGACCAAGTTGCGGCGCTTCCGCCGGGCGCTGCATTACAGCTCGATCCGACCGTCCTGCACAAACTTCTGACGGGGATCAAACAGGCAGCTGAACGGGTGGCGGCTCGTGGGCAACAACCGATCATCATTTGTTCACAGGCCGTTCGGCGGCATCTTCGTCGCCACAGCGATCGCATTCTTCATTCGGTCCCAGTGATGGGATTCAATGAGGTCGATTCGTTTGTCCGATTACAGTCGCTTGACACGGTGCGGGTCGATTTCGAGTTGGCTCAGCCGTCCTAGGATAGCCGATGAAGGTCAAGACATTTCATGCGCTGACGATGCAGGATGCCCTTCGGGCTATCAAAGAGGAATTGGGACCCGATGCCATCATCCTGTCCTCCAAAGAGGTGCGGGAGGGGGGGCGAATTCTGCGAGCCTTCAACCATCCCGTGTTAGAGGTCATGGCGGCCGTTGAGCGCGAGCGCCCGCTGGTTGTACCGGAGGGCGTCAGAGTTCAAGCATCCGCTCCCGCAATACCACCGCCTGGAGATCATCCCTCGACCGTTGTCTCGATGACGACCTTCCAGCAGACCTTGCGAGGTGTCTTGGAGCCCATCAGTGAGACCAGGACCGTCGTGCGCAATAGACCAGAGACGCCCAAGAAGTCTGCCGTGTCGAAAGGCAAACCAAACCGCCTCCGTCAGGTACGGGCAGTGTACGGCGAATTGAGTCGGTTACTTCAGGACCTTTCGCCAGAAACACGTGAACCACGGGCCGGTCAATCATTGCCGTTTCTTTCGACGCTCCGTCGATCGTTGTGTGATCAGGGGATGCAGCCGTCCACGATCGAATCGCTCTTGAGTGAGGCGCTGAAAGCAGAGCGCGTGGTCGACCTCTCCGACGAGCAGTCAATAAAACGCGCATTTCATCAGGAGATCATACAGCGTGTGCGCGCGGCGGGACCGTTGCTCCATGACCATGCACGTCCTGCGATTGGATTGCTGATCGGCCCGAGCGGATCCGGGAAGACCTCCGCCGTCGCCAAGCTCGCCGCGTACTATCGCCTGGAACAGCGCAAGTCGGTCGCCCTGATTACGTTTGATACCTATCGAGAGACTGCAGTGGAACAGCTTAGGCGGTATGCCAAGATCATCGGCGTCCCCTTTGCCTGTGCGATGTCTGCCCGACAGGTGCAAGCCGGACTACGTCGTCATGCCCAAGTGGACCTTGTGTTGATGGATATGCCGGGGATTGCGCCGGAAGATCTGGCATTGGCGAACGAACTGCGACGGCTGTTGAAGCACGAGACGATCACGTCGCATCTGGTCTTGCCGGCTTCCACCAGCGCACGAGAAGCCTGCCGGATGATCGGATGCGTCAAGACACTTCCCCATCTCCGTCTCCTCTTCAGCAAACTCGACGAAACGGAATCTTGTGGCACGATGTTCGAAGTAGCACATGCCACGGGTATTCCGCTGTCGTACTGGAGCGTCGGGCGGCGAGTTCCAGGGGATATTGAGATCGCGTCTCCGGAAGCGCTGGCGATCCGGCTCACGACGTCCGTCGCTGAGGATGGGCACGGGCAGGTTCGACAGGCCGTTCGATCAGCGGGACTCAAAGCGGTGTTGGCAGCAACGGGAACTTATCACCGATAACTTGGTTGGAGGTCACACTATGCCACTCAGATCCAGATCATCTGCCCTGCTGTCGGATCATGTCGGATCGGAAGGTGCGTCGTTTCCCAAAGTGATTGCCGTCTCCAGCGGAAAAGGCGGTGTGGGGAAAACCAATGTCGTGGCGAATGTGGCCATGGCGCTCACGAAACTTGGGAAGCGGGTCCTGATTCTGGATGCCGACCTCGGTCTGGGTAATCTCGATGTGCTCCTTGGTCTCGTTCCTCGGCATACGATTGAAGATGTGCTGGCCGGGACCCATACGTTTGACGAAATCGTGTTGAAGGGCCCTGCGGATGTGTATGTATTGCCGGCGAGTTCCGGGGTTCCGCATCTGACGACATTGACGGAATCGCAACAGTTGATCATCCAGGAACAGTTGGCGCAGTTTGCCGGCGGGATGGATGTGCTGTTGATAGATACCGGTGCCGGTATTTCCACAAGCGTGACATTTTTTGCCTCCTCGGCTGATGACACCCTGGTTGTGGTGTCGCCAGAACCCACATCACTGACCGACGCCTATGCCTTAATAAAAGTCTTGGCACGCCAATATCGAGAACGACGCTTCAAAATACTCGTGAATCAAGCGAAGAGTCCTCGGGAGGCATCCGAAGTGTTCGGGAAGCTCGATGTCGCGGCGGATCGGTTTTTGCATGTCGCTCTCGAATTGGTTGGGGCCATTCCCTACGATGATTATGTGCCGATGGCGGTGATGCAGCAGAAAGCCGTCTTGGAGGTATTCCCGGAGGCTCCGTCATCGGAAGCGTTCAAGAAACTCGCCAGGCAGATCGTGCAATGGCCGAAACCTGTCCTTCCGAAGAGCTCGATGCAGTTGGTGTGGCAACGGTCGGCGGCGCATGCCGGTAACTAGTGAAGGGTTAGACAATTACTATGAGTAAGGCGGCATTACCACACGAGCGGAAATCTTTCTCGGCACAAGTGGGAAGGCGGGAGCAACTGATCAAGGAGTTTGCTCACGTCATTCGTGCCATGGCCCATCGGTTGGCCTTCCGGCTTCCGGCCTACCTGGATGCGGAAGATCTGATTTCGGTCGGTACCATCGGATTGATGGATGCCATGACGAAATATGATCCGACACGAGAAGCCAAGTTTAAGACCTATGCGGAGTTCCGTATTCGAGGCGCCATGCTCGATGAGATCCGTGCCATGGATTGGATTCCACGATCGGTCCATGAACGCATTTCCCTCCTCCAAAAAACACACACCGTCCTGATGAGTCGCCTCGGTCGGCCGCCGCAGGATGAGGAGGTCGCGGCCGAGTTGAAGATGTCGTTGGAAGAGCTGGATGAGTTCATCACACGGGCTCGGGGAGCGGTCATGATCAGTGTGGACGATCTGAGCCTCCATGAGCCGGACGGTCACAAAGTGGTGAAGATGTTAGCGGACACCCATACCCCCGATCCCCTCTCTTCACTGGTGAACGAACGTGAGCGCGAGTCGATTGCCGGGGCGATTCAGATGTTGCCGGAAAAAGAACGGCTCGTCCTCACGCTGTATTACTATGAAGAACTCACCATGAAAGAAATCGGAGAACTTCTCAAGGTCACTGAATCGCGAGTCTGCCAAATCCATACGAAAGCCATCATCCGACTCAAAGCAACCCTGGAAGCGATCAGCTAGCCCGCACGATTGATGGTTGCTTCTCCGGCACCTTCCGATATGCCGCTCTGACAATATTCGTGGCTCGTTGTTCGCAAGGCGTGAAGCGCATGTCGTTTCCACATTTGGACACATCGTGCACGACGCTCCATGAAATACGTTGCCCAGGTCGTTTCATCGCTCGATAGTGGTCGGGGGTCTGAGTTGCTGAACGGTCATGAATCATGTGGCTGAGGGTGAGGTGTCGGCCAGGAATAATGTGCCGCTCGCTGGGTAGAATCTATCCTGCTTAGACGAACGCTGATCTGCCACGATGACATTGCTCAGGCTGCACCATCGTCATTCGCCCATATTTTATGGATTTTGAAGTCTGAGACAATGAAATGGACGAAGTGAAGCCCTGGCACAAGGGTTGCTGTCTTTGTGGAGAGACTGAGAAGGAGTTATCCAGATGAATCGTGGCATTTATCCAATTCTATCGGGCGCGTTGGCGCATGAGCGGCGGATGCAAGTCTTTGCCAACAATATGGCGAATGTGAATACGGCCGGCTTCAAGCAGGACGAGCAGGCCTTCCAAGCAATCTTTCCCAGATACCAAGCCGTGATTCCAACGATTAGCCAGAGTGCAGGATTAGCACAGCAGATCGTGGCCAGACCATTTGGAGCGACGGAACGTGCGTTCGTTGCGCCGCACACGATGAAAACGACGTTCGAAGCGGGTCGCATCCGGCTGACCGGCAATCCGCTGGATCTCGCGATTCAGGGGAGAGGGTTCTTGGAAGTCGAGACGCCTCAAGGGGTTCGTTACACCAGGAACGGCATGCTGTCACTGGACAATCAACGCAGGTTGGTGAATGGGCTGGGCTATCCTGTGATGGGATCAAAAGGGGAAATCAAGATTCCTGCCGGGAAGTTGGAAATCACTCCTCAAGGCGATATCAGAGTGGACGAGAAACCAGTGGCGACAATTAAGATCATGGATTTTCCCGATGAGGCGATGCCGGTCAAGTCTGCCGAAGGGCTGTTCACGTCTGATAAAGGCAAGCCAGTCAAGAATCCGCAGATTCTGGCCGGACATATCGAGGAATCGAACGTCAATTCCATCGGTGAAATGGTGAAGATGATTGAGGGGATGCGGAGTTATGAGTCTGCACAAAAACTCATTCAAACACTCGATCGCATGGCTGAAGTGGCCATTCAAGACATTGGGCGAGTCGCATAGGGATAGCGTGTAGAGTGCCGCAAGTTTGATCTGTATGAATCACCAAGGTAGGGGAGAGAAACAATGATTCGTGCTATGTGGACAGCCGCGACGGGGATGACGGCGCAACAGATCAATGTCGATACCATTGCGCACAACCTTGCCAACGTGAACACGAATTCCTTTAAGCGAAGCCGGGCGGAGTTTGCTGACCTGGTCTATCAAATCCAACGACTCCCGGGCACGAACGCATCGAATGTCGGCGTCTTCCCCGTTGGGATTCAGGTTGGGACCGGGGTTCGTCCGACCACCGTGGCAAAAGAATGGCTGCAAGGGAATATGCGTCAAACGAATAACGAGACGGATCTGGCGATCGATGGTAACGGATTTTTCCAAGTGTCCCGTCCTGACGGCACCATCATGTACACCAGGAATGGCTCATTCAAGCGAGACAACGTCGGGAACCTCGTCACCGGTGACGGCGATCTTCTGAATCCAGTCATTACGATTCCATCCGGTGCGCTCAAGGTGGATATCGGTCAGGATGGTACCGTGTCGGTGTTGCTTCCGGGTGTGACTCAAGCCTCACAAGTTGGTCAGATTCAGCTGACCCGGTTCGACAATCCTTCGGGTTTGGTGGCGATGGGGAACAACCTGTTCATCGATAGTTTTGCATCGGGTCCTCCCACACAAGGAACCGGCGGTTTCACGACCGGGTTCGGCACGATTCAACAGGGATTCTTGGAGAGCTCGAATGTCAACCTTGCTGAGGAGATGGTCAATATGATCATCGCCCAGCGAAGCTATGAGATCAATTCGAAGACGATTCAAGCCTCAGACGAGATGATGTCCATCGCCAATAATCTTCGTCGATAGTGAGGGGTAGTATGGTGAAGGTCGGGATCGTTCTCATGTCGCTCTGGGTGGGGTGTTTGAGCTGGACTTCTGTGGCCTCAGCCGGGACACGAGTCGACACACGCACCGTCACACCGGTGAATGCGGGACATGAGATGCGATCTGTGGAGAAGGAGCGTGAAAGACCCACGATGCAGGAGCTCAAGGCCGAACTGCTGCAGGGGGCGATTCATCAATATTTGGAGCATGCCTGGTCTCATAAAGTGAGGACGATCACGGTGGCGGTGCTCGATCCTGCTGAACCGATTTCTGTACCGCCGGGAATCATCGAGTTTCAAGTATTGTCGACTGGTTCCGACGATGGCCTAGGGAGGCGGGTCTTCCCAGTGGCGGTTGCAGTGGGCGGAAAAGCGTGGAAGACCATTCAGGTGTTGGCGGATGTATCGGCGATGATCGACGCCATCGTGCCCGCACGACTGTTGAAGACGGAGGAGCTGATCGACGACGCAGATCTCAAGACCGCGCGTATTCGAATCCACCAGTGGAATCATCCGTTTCTGACGGATCGTGATGAGGTAATCGGCAAGAGCGCTGCACGACCATTACCCCCTGATACCCCATTGCGACCAACGTTTGTGAAGCTTCCCCTTGTGGTGAAGAAGGGGGATCGGGTCATGATCGAGGCGCGTCGAGGAGGTCTGTCGATTCAGACCTATGGCATCACAAAATCAAGCGGCCAAGTCGGACAGACCATTATGGTTGCCAATCTTGATTCGGGCCGAGAGTTGAGAGCGAAAGTCGTGGCACCTAGCCTGGTACAGGTGGAGTTCTAGGAGAGCATGGCGAGCCCTACAATGTCTGGTCATCGAATTCAGTCGGATCTCGCTCTTGCGAAACTTGCAATTGTCGCAGCCGTGTTCTTTCACGGCTGTTCAAGCCCACCAAGCCCATCGAGCAAGGTGACTGTGCCGTCGCTTCCTCCTCCGAAGACGCTTGGCTCGCTCTGGCAGGAAGAAAACGGACGAGCCTATCTCTATGAAGACATGCGCGCCATGCGGATCGGGGATATTCTGACCGTGAAAGTCTCCGAAGTTCATAAAGGGTCAAAGTCGGCGGATACGGCGGTTCAACGTGATTCGACAATTAAGAATAGTATGATCGGCAGCGGCGCCGGGTATATCGGATTGCCTGGCATTCGATTCAGTGATGAGACAAAACGTGGGTTCGGAATCAATGCGAGCGCCAATAACAAGTTCGACGGGAAAGGTTCCACTAATCGTGAAGGCACATTGACAGGGACTATCTCTGCGATTGTGACGGAGGTGCTTTCCAACGGGGATCTTCGGATCGAGGGGCGACGCGAAGTCACCGTCAACAGTGAGAAACAGCTGATGACCATTGCCGGTATCGTCCGTCGTGTGGACGTGGATACCAAGAATACCGTGGCGTCGAGTGCCATTGCGGATGCCAAAATCGAATACTCAGGCCTAGGTGTGCTGGATGATGTTCAGCGTCCCGGCTGGTTTATTCGAATCCTCGATTGGATCTATCCGTTCTAAGGAGTAAGTGTCGCTATGCCGACTCCGATGAAACGCACAGTCCTCAGAAAAACGCTTTCCAAACGGCGAGTGGTGAACGTGCAATCGCTGCAACTCATGGTCAGAAGCGGCGTCGTCCGGAGGGCAGACTCCATGCCCCCGCTTCCACTCAGACAAGCTCGCGTGCAACTATCGGATGAACAGAAACGAGCCGTTTGCAAAGAAGTGGTGCAAGCGCAAGGGTGGTTGTCACGTGTCATTTTTGGCCCAAAGCCCCAAGCTGCACTCACGAAGCGTTCCTAACTCAAAGGAGGACAATAGCAGTATGGTATTACGGTGGTTGGTATTGCTGTCCTTCTTGACTGCCGGCTCCCTCTGGCCTGTGAAGGCCGAAGCGGTGAGGATCAAGGACATCGGTGCGATTGAAGGGGTTCGTGAAAACCAGTTGCTCGGTTATGGTTTGGTGGTTGGGTTGGACAGTACGGGTGATCGTGTGATCGGTGGGCAGTTTACGATTCAAGCAATGATGTCGATGTTGAACAAGATGGGGGTCCATCTGGTCATCGATCCCATTCAGCTCCTGACGAGAAATATTGCGTCGGTGATGGTCACCGCGAAACTTCCTCCATTCTCGAAGCCCGGCATGACGTTGGATGCCGTGGTCTCCTCGATGGCCAACGCAAAGAGTTTGCAAGGAGGCACGCTGCTGCTCACGCCGCTCAAATCTGCGAACCAGCAAGTATTTGCCGTGGCACAGGGGCCCGTATCAATAGGAGGATTTCTTGGCGGCACTGGTGGGGCGGGCGGGGCGACGGTGACCAAGAATCATCAGGCGGCGGGCGTGGTGCCGGGTGGAGCCATTATTGAAAAGGAACTTCCCGTCGACATCGAGTCGTGGGAGACCGTCTCTGTTCTGCTGCGCCAGCCGGACTTCACCACTGCGATCCGGACGGCAGAGGCTATCGAACATGCCTTTGGAAAGGGCAGTGCGTCAGCCGTCAACGCCGGCTACATTAAGGCCACGATTCCTCCGGTCTTTCATGGCCGGGTTGTTGAATATATTGCGTCGATTGAAGGGCTTGATGTTTCCGTCGATGCCATTGCGAAGGTCGTTGTCAATGAGCGGACGGGTACGGTCGTACTTGGCGAACACGTTCGGATTTCAACCTGCGCCATTTCTCATGGGAATCTCACGATTTCAGTCAAAAACACGTTGAACGTGTCTCAGCCGACGGCACCGCTTGTGGGGAATGCTGCAGGACAAACCACTGTCACCCCTGATGTCCAGACTGAGGTGAAAGAACAGGAGTCTCGTCTGATCGTCGTCGATGAAACAGTGACATTGGGAGAGGTTGTTCAGGCACTCAACGCCGTGGGCGTCACGCCTCGGGACCTGGTGGCGATTCTCTCAGCGCTCAAGTCAGCCGGCGCACTTCAGGCGAATCTGGAGATCATCTGAGGGCTCCTATGGATGAGATTACCCAAACAGGTCTGGAGAGGAGTCGAGCCTTGATGGTGTCGTCATTATATATGGACCCTGGGGTGCTACTTCCGCCTGGTCAACTGAATGGTCCTCATAACTCATTGACAGTACAGGATGTTATGAAGGAGCGTCAGAAGCTTATCGAGGCCGGGAAACAGTATGAGTCCTATTTTGTCTCGTATTTACTGAAGGTTATGAGAGAAACCGTCCCTCAGGGAGCTATTGCCAATAAACAGGGCGCGTATTTCTATTCATTCTATGATGAGGAAATCGGACGGCGAGCGGCGGAATCCGGAGGAATCGGCATTGCTCAGATGGTCCAAGAGCATGCCGAAAAATATTTTTCAGGCTCCCCGGCAGAACCCTCAAGTTTTCCTGTGAGAGACCGATAAGGCACTCGACAGGGATAAAGGGCACCGATCGTTTAGGACACGAGTCGGGGAAGTGAGGGAAGGAGTAGGACGATGCAGATTTCAGGTCATGGGAAAGTTGACCATCTTGCAAAAGTGTTGCTTGGAGTGCATGAGGCAGGGAATGCAGGCGCTCGACAAGCGGTGGTCCAAACCAAGGCCGGTAAGGATGAGGTCCAGATATCCGCGCAGGCAAAGGAGCTGCAACGGATTCGAGAACTAGCAAATCAGCCCGATCCTGAGCGTGACGCACGTGTGGAACGTATCAAACAGAGCATTGACAGCGGCACATACGATATTACTGGTCGTGCAGTTGGGGACGCTCTGATAAAACAAGTTTTGACCGACGCCGTGCTCTAGGCGGCTGAAATTCAGTAGGTCGGGGCACAGCAAATTGGCCTTGATCTGGTCCATGGATGGGCAGGTTTTCAATCGTGAATGCCTCAATCTCTCTCGATCAGTTGATACAGATCCTGACCCGTGAGTCCGCTCAGTGCGATCTTCTTGCTCAGAACATCGTTCATGAACGAAACGCCGTCAAGAGCTTGGCACTCCAAGAGTTTCACTCGATCAACCAGGCCAGGACTTCGATTCTTAATTCTCTAGGCCTTCTCAGAGAAGAGTTGGACGCGTTTCTCAGAGAACTTGGGGAGAGATGCCATGTTCCTGCCGCAAATCGAACGCTGTCCGAAGTCTTACACCAGGCTTACGGCACGCAGGCTGAGGTCGTGCTGCAGCAGTACGAGAGGCTTGCCGAAAAGGCTCGGGCGGTGAAACAAGATATTGCGGTCAATCAGCTCCTGATCAAGAATGTTCAATCGTTTTTGATGCGAGCGGCAGAAGCGTATCGCCAGGGCCCGCAAGAGGATGAACTGTATTCGGCCTCGGGTGTTCGAGGTGCGGCCGCTGGTCAAGCCGTGATGTTGAAGCGGAAAGGCTAAAGATCGATGGGACTGGATTCGCTCATGAGCATCGGGAAGACGGCCCTCTTCACTGCTCAACAGGCGTTGACGGTAACCGGGCATAATATCAGCAATGTCAATACACCGGGTTATTCCCGGCAGCAAGTTGTCTTGACGGAGGAACGACCGGCAGATGGCAGCCCCGGCCAAGTCGGTACCGGCGTGAAGATTGCCGAAATTCGCCGTGCGGTCGATACATTTATCAATCGGGAATTTACGGCTTCCCAGCAAGATCTCGGACAGTTCACGGTTGCACGAGACGAACTCAGCAAGCTGGAGGGGCTTCTGGGAGATACGAGCGGGCAGGGTTTGGCCGGACAATTGAACGAGTTTTTTAAGGCGTTGCAGGATGCAACGACGGCGCCGTCTCAGGTCACGCCACGCTCGGTGCTGCTGGGGAAAGCCGCGACGCTGTCCAATTCATTCCATCAGCTCAGTGCGGATTTGACCGATACTCGCCAGGCAATTGACGTGCAGGTTGATGTGACGATCAATGAAATCAACAATCTCGCCAAAAAAGTCGCTGAGCTCAATACACAAATCAAGTCTGCTGAAGTCAGCGGCCAGAATGCGAATGATCTTCGGGATCAGCGTGACTTGGCTATCAATGATTTGGCGACAAGAATCGATGTATCGACTCTTGAACGCACTGACGGTACCGTTTCCGTTTTCACGGCTCGTGGACTGGTCCTGGTCGATCAAGAAACGACACGCAATCTTGTTGGAGTGGAATCTCCGGACAATCAAGGGTTGCTGGATGTCGGGTACGACATCGGAGGAAATCGACCGGCTATCATTGGCAGCCTGATTTCCAGCGGGAAACTTCGCGGACTCTTGGATGTGCGAGATCAGACGATTCCTTCGGTCTTGCAGGGAGTCGACGCATTAGCAGGATCCCTCTTGACGGAGGTCAATCAAGTTCATCGTCTGGGATACGGCCTCGATGGCTCGACCGGGCAAGACTTCTTTTCCGGCCTATCCGTCTCGACCAAGGCGCCCAGCTCAAACGTCGGGTCTGGTTCGATCGGCAACGGCGCCGTGACTGCACCCAGTCTTCTGACCTTCCATGACTATGAAATCAAATTCAGCGGACCCAGTAATTATTCGATTGTCGATGCCACGACAGGGAACGGGATCCGAGGCAACTACACTGGAACTGCCCTCACTCCCCCGACAGTGGATGCGCCATTAAGTATCGTGACGGGTGTCAATGATACCCTGGTTGTGTCCGTCGATGGGACCACCTCAGGTACGATCACGCTGAACGGTGCTGCCTCACCGGGGCAGCCGTATACATCCGGCTCTGCACTTGCAGCCGAACTAGAGAGCAAAATCAACACGGATTCGACACTCGCCTCAGCCGGCCGAAAGGTGACAGTGGCTTTTGACAGCACGACGAACAGACTGGTCCTACAATCCAACACGATCGGCGGGAGCAGCTCCGTGAACGTGACAGGCGGGACCGCGAGGGCGAATCTTGGTCTCTCCGGCGGTACCAGCACCGCGGCGTCTGGAACCTATAGTGGGCCGCAAACGTTCCAAGTCGACGGCATCGCGGTGACTGTTTCCGGCACGCCGGCCGCAAACGATATTCTGACATTTAACTCACGGGAAAACGCCGCTCGTGATCTCTCTGTGGAGCTATCCGATCCATCAAAGGTGGCTCTGTCGTCGACACGCGCTGGGGTTCCTGGGAATAATCAGAACGGATTGGCGCTAGTTGCTCTGCAATCCAAAGCCGTTGCTGGTCTCGGCAACACAACGGTTTTTGATGCGTATCGAAAGACGGCAACCGATCTTGGCGTCTCTTCTCAGGTTGCGAGTCAGCGTTTCGACGCCGAGAACGTTCGCAGCGAACAACTACAAACGTTTCAATCTCAGGTTTCCGGTGTGTCGCTCGATGAAGAGTTGGTTAATTTGCTCAGGTATCAGCGGGCATTCCAGGCCGCATCACGTTTGATTACCGCTGCTGATGAGATGATGGCTACCTTGATCTCGCTCAAACAATAGGAAGAGGAGCGCTCTTATGCGCGTCACTGATCAGCAGGTGTTTGGGTTTCTTGTCAACAACTATCAGAGAGCCCGCTTGAAAGAAATCCAGCTGCACGAGCAGCTGGCCACCGGAAAGCAGGTCCTGCAACCTTCAGATGATCCGGGTCGTTTTAATCGGATTCTGGGAGAGCAGACAACGTTGGCCAAGCTTGAACAACGCATTCGCAATGTGGCAACGGCCACCACGCGTGTTGATCTAGCCGATACGTCTCTTCAAAACACGACGACTACGCTCTCGCGAATCAGGGAATTGGCCGTTCAGTATGCCTCCGACACGAACAATGCCTCTGATCGAATCAATGGGGCGCAAGAAATCGAAGCCTTACTGCAACATCTGCTTCAGTTGGGAAATACCACATTCGACGATAATCAACCGGTCTTCGGTGGGACGAGCCGACATGGGTTTGCCGCTGGATTGGCGCTCTCGACACCGGTTACGCTGACGAATGCTGTTGGAGATTCTTTGACGGTGAAGATTGATGGTGTGACATCGGGAGCGATTGATCTGACCAGCGGTACTGAGACGTTAAACGGGTCGGAATTGGCCGCGAGGGTGCAAAGCCGTATTAATGCGGATTCTACCCTGAGTGCTGCAGGGAAGAGCGTTTCCGTCATCTACGCGAATGGACGATTGGCCATCGCCTCGGATTCCGACGGTTCGACGTCGAATGTCGAAGTTCTCAGCGGATCGGCCCGCACATTGCTTGGGTTCAATGGGGGAAGTGCCGCTTCCGGTGGAGCGACCTTTGCGGCGACGGTGGCAACGGATGTGGCATCTACCAATAGCGGTGGTGCGTTGGTGTCGCAAGGGCAGGTTGTGGATACGAACAAGACGTCCTTCGATAACTATGTGGTCCGATTCACGGGCGCAGGGAATTTTGATGTCCTGAACATCTCTGCGCCGGTCGCGGTCGCTCAGAATTCCGCCAATGTAGGCAAGGTTGGTGCAACCGATACCGGAATCGTAGACCCTCAGCGGGTGACACTTGATACCTATGAGGTACAGTTTACTTCCACCTCCCAGTACTCTGTTCGGAACACGACGACTGGCGCGACGCTCTCAACCGGAAACTCCTATGTATCCGGAGGGGCCATCGAATTCGACGGTCTCCGCGTGGTGCTCTCGAACGGGCAGGGGAGCGGGCCGGCCGCGGGAGATCGATTTACCGTCGCTGTCGCTCCGAAATCGGTGCTCACCAACCAGACGTATACGTCCGGCGCTCCCATTGAGTTTGACGGAATCCAGGTCCGAATCACCAATGGTTCGTCGGCGCCGGCTGCCAGAGATCTGTTTCATGTTGTCAGTCAGACTCAGTACGCTGGAGATTCCGGTAGTCATCAGGTGGAAGTAGCGGACGGAGAAGTCATCACGACCAATGTCCCGGGAGACCAAGTGTTTAGCGGTTCCGATATCAATCTCTTTGACACAGTGCAACAACTTGTTGCCTCACTGCGCGGAAATTTCAAGGCTGGGATTACGGCGAGCTTGGGCGGGCTCGACCGAGCCTTGAGTCAGGTCACTACCGGCCAGGGGACCATCGGTGCCTTGGCGAACCGATTGGAATCCACCACTTCGGCGTTAAATGATACGAAATCGTCGGCCACGAACACACTCTCGTCATTTCAAGACATCGATTTGGCCAAGACCATTTCCGATCTGACGTTGCAAAGTTATGCCATTCAGGCGGCCGGTCAGACGCTGTCTCGGATCTTCGACAACTCCCTTCTGAAATATTTACCCTCTTAAGTTTAGCGGATTGTAACCGATAGTTCTATGCAGCACCGTATGGCTATGGAAGGCAGGTATGCTGGTACTGACCCGTCGATGTGGAGAAAGTGTCACGATCGGCCAGGATATCCGTGTGGTCGTGCTCGGTGTGAAAAGCGGGCAAGTTCGTCTTGGGATAGAAGCTCCACCGGCGGTCGCCGTCCATCGGGAAGAGGTGTATACGCGAATCCAAGAAGAGAATCGATTGGCCGCCAAGATACAGGCTGTTCCCCTCGATGCATTTCGTCGACTGATTCCCAGGAAACGTGGAATGGCCTCATGAGGATGTCGCGATGAAATGCAGATCGACCCGGTTCGGGTCATTCGACGTCTCTGACGACAGCATCATCAGGTTTCCTGCCGGCGTGTTGGGGTTTCCGGAGTCCCAACGGTACGTCATTCTCGATCATGACACGGAGGCTCCATTTAAATGGCTCCAGTCGATCGATGAACCTGGGCTTGCATTTGTGATCCTTGATCCAGCCATATTTCATGCCGACTATCATGTCAGTGTGCCTGCCGATATCTTGGCCGAGATGAATAACGAAGATTTGGCATTGGCCGTCATCTTGACCATTCCTTCCGACGATCCAGCTCAGATTACAGCGAATCTACGAGGTCCGTTGGTCATGAATCACAAGACCAGATCGGGCATACAGCTGGTCCTCTCCGAAGAGTATCCAACGCGGTATCCGCTCTTCCCTACATCGTTTTTCCAGCCATCAACCTCCGATAAGGCACGACCCGCTGCAAAGTGTCCTGCCTAAGATGTTGTAAGTGTCAGGTTTGAGGGTCGCTGCGCAGCTTGAAACGCTGAACATGAAACCTGAAGCGTAGAGCAGAAGGAACGCGCGATAAATCTTATCGCCGCGGTGTAGTGGCATACCTGTGCGTGCCGCACGCAGGCGGTTGCAGTCGATGCGTTCGTGAATATTGTGGGTTAGGCGGCCGCCTGTCTCAGGGGAAGGTACCCATTGCGATAGGCTTCCAGGGCATGGACCAGCCGTTCGACTTCGATTTCAAGTTGCGCATACACGGGAGGGGCGTCGTGAAGGGCTTGCAGACGGCCGACTGCCTCAAGACGACTGGCAATCAAGCCAACCTCCGAGGCACATAGGTTGCCTGCCGTTCCTTTAAACGAATGTGCTGACCGCTCGACTGCGGACGAGTTCCCATCGGCCAGGGCCGTTCGAATGTCGGCCAACATTGTCTGATAGCGATCCAAAAAGAGACGGATGAGTTGGCCAAACAACTCATTGTCATTCCCGATGTTTTGATACATCTGTGCGTGATCGAAAATGCATTGCGCAGGATCCGTGGTGCCGGGGGGTGGCGTGTGCTTGCTCAGATGGACCTTCTGAGGTGGAGTCGGCGTCCAACGTGCCAGTGCGGCTCGTAGTTCCTCGAGCTTGATCGGTTTCGAGAGATAGTCGTCCATGCCGGAGGCTAGGCAGCGTTCACGATCACCCTGCATGGCATTGGCGGTAACGGCAATGATCGGTATATGTCGGCGGGTTTCAAGTTTCGAAGCGCCGGTGTTGTGTCGGTGGTCTGTATTTTCAGGTCTTGAATCTGAAACCCGGGACTCGGGACTCGAAACGGTTTCTGATGCCTCGCGTTCCCGAATGATTCGGGTTGTTTCAAAGCCATCCATGAGGGGCATCTGACAATCCATCAGGATGGCGGCATATCGTCCTTTTGAGAGCGCCGCCAAGGCTTCTCGTCCATTATCGACGACATCCGGTCGGTATCCCAGTTTCTCGACCATTCGAACGGCAAGTTTTTGGTTGACCATATTGTCTTCTACCACTAACACATGCTGGTGCTGAACATTTTCGGCGACCGTATGTCTCGTAACCAGTTGTGGGACGATGGAGCCGGTGTGCTCGGTTTTCCGTTCTTGATCGTCCTGTATCCCAAGAACGGTTCGGAGACATCCTCTCAATTCGTCGTGACGAACCGGTTTGGGGAGATAGCCCATTGCGCCGGACGATCGCGCCTGTTCCGCGTGTCCTCGTTGAAGAATGGACGTCATGACAACAAGACGAGTATGAGATCCCTCAGGATGGCTGGTGAGCTCGCGTGCGAGCTGCAAACCGTCTTTCCCGGGCATAATGACGTCCAAAATGGCGAGATCGTACGGTGTCCCTTTCTGGTTGGCCTCTGAGATACGCTGCCATGCCGACTCGGCATCTTCGGCCAGGTCGTCCACCATTCCCCATCCGGAAACCAGATGGTGGAGAATCATCCGGTTTGATTCGTTGTCGTCAACAATCAGGACGCGTTTCCCAGCGAGCTCACCGGAGGGAAGAATGGCACGGAGAGAACCAATTTGTTTCTGGAAGCGTGCCGTACACCAGAAGGTACTGCCTTGACCTTCGACACTCCGTACTCCAATCCGACCTCCCATCAACTCCACCAGCTGTTTTGAAATCGACAGACCCAGGCCGGTCCCTCCGTATTTTCTTGTCGTCGAGCTGTCCGCTTGAACGAAAGGACGAAAGAGCTTGTCGATAGTCCTGGAACTCATGCCAATTCCACTGTCCGTGACTTCGAATCGGATCTCCACAGTATCCGTGGAGTCGTTCTCGAGATAGGCTTGGAGGGTCACCTCTCCGTTGTCCGTAAACTTCACGGCGTTGGCTACCAGATTGGTAAGGATTTGGCGTAGACGTCCTGGGTCCCCTTTGAGCCCTGTCGGAACGGCCGCGTGTACCAGCCCCGTGAGTTCGACTCCTTTGGTCTCGGCTCGTTCGGCGAATTGTGCCAGGACCTGTTCCACAGTGGTTCTCAGATTAAAATCCAGACACTCCAACTCCAGTTTGCCGGCTTCGATTTTGCTGCATTCGAGTACATCATTGATCAACTGCAAGAGTGCTTCACCGCACTGACGAATGGTTTCAGCGTACGAGTGTTGTTCAGGCGTCAGAGGAGTCTCCATCAGCAGGCTGGTCATGCCGATCACCCCGTTCATGGGCGTACGCAATTCATGGCTGACCGTTGCCAAGAATGCCGACTTCACGCGTGCGGACTCTGTTGCCTTCTCAAGCGCCTGATCGAGGCGTTGATTGCTCTCGCGAAGTTGAATGGCTGTCTGTTGGAGTGCATGTTGTGTCTCGTAGACGGTCGTCATATCCGTCGCGTACCCTCGGACGACTCCGTGGGAAAGGATCGGACAAAAGGTCCATGAAAAATTGGCTTTCGGAAGCATGACGTCTTCCCCATGTACGGTTTGGCCGGTCGAGAGGCAGCGTTGGATGATGGCCATGAGCGGAGTGGGTGCCACGCTGGGAAATCCTTCGAGGCTATAGCCGAAGCGAGAGAGCAACGAAATCATGGCGGGATTGGCATACAAGAGGCTGCCATGTCTGTCCAACTCAATCATGGGTGAGGGACTTTCATGCGCAATGGCGGCGAGGCGGTCACGCTCGTGCTTGACTTCCATTTCCTGAGACAAGTCACGGACACAGACCATCAGCACAGCGCCGTCGCCAAATATGTTGGGGGTACATGTCCATTCCACGGGAATGAGTGCCTCCGTCCGTTTCATATGGAGGTGTTGTCTTGAGGCAATTGGATGACCACTGCGCAAGACTCTGGTCAGTTGTGCCGTGATCACGTCTGCATCGGATGCCGTGAGCACCGACCAGAAGGCTGGAAAGGATTGTTTCATGGGGAGCCGCGAGCGTGGTCCCAGGAACCGGCGTCCTTCGCGGTTGACGGCAAGAATCGTGAGATCGGGGTTAAGGATGATGGCACCGATCGGCAAGCCTTCGAGCATGTCAGCGACGTTGGCGATAGGCCACGAGTTGGTTGCCGTCCGTCGGCTGGATCGTCCGTGCTTTCTCTGGGATCGAGGCATTACGCTGCTCGCAAGTCAGAACTGTCCAGAAGTACGCCGATGTTGACTCGTTCACGCGTCGGGTCGAGTACACGGAGGACCGAACGTACCGTATGGTCCGCAGATGGGGCGGCGAGATCGACCTCAATTGGTGTGGGATAGGAGCCTCCCTGTGGGTCGGTCGTGATCTTGACGAGTGGTTTGAGTCGTTGCTGAGGGTTGACCCCAACGACCACCGCGTGCTCTCCAGTATTGAGTCTGACCAAACTTCCCACAGGATAGACGCCGATGCTGCGAATCATCACTTCTACGAGAGGTTTCTCGAATTGACCTCGCTCGCCGGCCAGGAACAGTTGACGAACCGCATCATGGGGCATCATGGACGGACGTGTCCCACGTCGGCTCACCATGCCGTCATAAAAGTCGACGATGCCGACGATTCGCGCGAGGTGCAAGGTCTGGTCGTTTTGTAGAGCGGCAGGAAATCCGCTTCCATCGCTCCGCTCATGATGCTCCCTGACGATGCGCAGGACATCCTCAGGCATGCCGGGTTGTTCGGCGAGCACTGCGACTCCAAGCTTGCAGTGCTGCTCCAGAAGGGTCTTGTCTTGCCCGGTGCACTCATCTCGCTTGCGCACTAAATTGCGGGGCAACCGCACATATCCCGCATCGTGCAGCAATGCTCCCATTCCAACGAGTTCCTGTGCTGATTGATCCAGTCCGCTCTCAAGAGCCAAGATGAGCGACAGGATGCAGGTATCCAGTGCATGAGTCGTCAGGGACCGGTCGAACTGCTTGATCTTTTGAATGGCGAGCTGAGTGACCATCGCGGCATGATCGCGGAGCACGTGCTCTAGGACGGTCGACACGAGCGCTTTGGTCGCTTCAGGTGAAGGAGGAATACCACGTTCAAGGTCTGTGAAGATGCGCTCCACGGCTTCTTGAGCTTGGGCATAGATGACTGAGGCTGGTTGTGAGATCGGTTGATTGGCGTCGTGTGCTGCGGTGACTCCGACGACGGTGGTCGTGTTGGCAGAGGGTGGTGATTCAAGGAGGGCCGGTGGGGTGGATGCGGTGTGCTCAGCACTGTCCTGGCTAGCAGGGGGAGGAGCCGGTGGAACGTCAAGCCCCTTGCTGGTGTCGATCTTGACCATCCTGATCCCATGCCGCTTCATGAGTTGAACGGTCTCTAGGTCTTTGATAGGAAATTTATGAGACAGAAACGGCGTGCGGTACCAGGGGACGTCCATTTCGACGAGATACATCCCTGGGATCAGCTGATCGATTGAGATCCGGTTTATGGCCATAGATCGTGGGCTCCAGGTCAGAGACGTGGTCCAACGGGCGTTCCTCTTGCAGCTGGTTCGCGTGTGTTATCGGCGAAGCAGGCGTCGAACTTGATCGGTGCGTGTACGACCTTGCACGTTGCCGTTCATTTTGAATCAATAGGCCTCATCTCATGTCCTTGCTGCTCAAGAAAAGTCTTCGACAGGCCGATAGAGCCCATCAGAATCCGTTTGTTGAGACTGCTCAACTGGGAAGGAACACGATGAACGAATTAGTCGAGCCGACTCCCTCACCAGCATCGTTCTTATCAGTGGGATTGCCTATCAAACTGTCACTGACGCTTGAAGGGCAGAAGGTAATGTACGGCTCAACGCTGTTGGGGTGGAAGGACCACGCGTGGCTTGTCTGTGAATGGCCGTTGCCGTTGAGTCATGATCAGCGTGTCGAGAGTGGACGCCCGTGCACCGTGAGTTATCTTCACGAGGGCAAACTGGTCGGGTACCGCAGTGAAATTCGCGATCTGATTGCGTCACCGGTGCCGCTCCTCTTCGTGGCCTATCCGAAGACCGTGGAGGAAATGCACCTGCGCAAACATATTCGGACGTCTGCGAACGAACCAATTCTGTTAATGCAAGCGGACGCCACGAACCTATCGGCCTCCGTATTACCCACGAACGGTTGTTTTGGTGGTTTACTGAAGGATCTCAGCGGAGGAGGATGTCGTGTGTTGCTGGATCAACGACCGGTGTGGTTGCGACAGGGAGCGACTGTTCGTCTGGAGTTCGAGTTGCCGGGGATTGGACATATCACAAACTTGACGGGCTTCGTGAAAAACACCGATGTGTGGCAGGGCAGTGAAATGATCGGCATCGAATTCCGATTCAATGAACTGGAATATATCGAATACCGAGGGTGGGGTGGTTCAGTTCGTCAGGCGATCGAGCAGTCTGTCTGCCAGAGAACCAGCACGGCAGTTCGCTCTTTCTAGACAGGCGTCCTCTTGTTCTGTTGCGCAACAACCCGAGCCGTCCTTGTAGTTTCTCGCTGGTGACAGAAACACCTGCTCATGAATGCGATGAAACACGTCGAACTCTCCTGATCGAAGTACGTTCGGCTCCTGGACAAGTTCACGATCATTCACGGCATCGAGGTTGAGGCTTTGTAACAAATCGCCCCTCATTCATCCTTCCGTTGCCGGGTAGACGGCCAGGCCTGGCAGTTCCTTCCGCTCCTACTCGGCAAGACTTGCCGATGTCGTTCCGCCTGGATCCAGGGATCTCACGATTTCCCCAAAAACGACACTATTCTCAGAGTTGCAGCTGGCATGCAACTTGTTACGGGGGAGGGAGAGGAGTTGCAGATATGCCAATTCGTTCCACAGTAATGTTCGCTGCAGATATGGTCATGGATCATCCTGAACTGGTCGATCTCCGCGGGCATCAGCACGGAACAGAGGCGAAGGTCAGTGCAAGCGACTCGGGCGGTATGGTCCTACTTACGTTGACGGGAAACCGTTCGTACGATGCGATCTCCTGGATCTTTCTCACAGGCCAGATCAACTCGCGGTTCCTGCGTCCCGACCCAACGATCGGGCAGATCGGGTTTCAAGAAACGGATATTGTCGCGATGGCGGCTCCCGTAACCAAGTACGCCAAGACGATCGTCAGGCCCGAGGACGTCCGCTATCTTTCCCGCGAGGAATTCAGGAGCAATATGCTGATCGAACCGGCGGAAGGCTGGATGAGCCCGGAGTATCCGGACGTCGTCAAACCGAGAGACACTTCGAGAAAGGAAGCGGCATGAGTAGCGAGCAGAGCAGGGGCGACGGCCGGAGTTCGTTGGAATTCGAATACTACCGGTACTGTCGAAGCCAAAACAAACCGTACTTTGGGCGCGTGATGTGGGCTTCGCAAGGCCTGCCTTTGCGACACGTCGTCATGCAAGAGCTGGTGCGCCTGGAATCGGTCCGTGTCGGTTCCGGCCCGCTTCACATTCTCGAGGTGGGATCTTGGGCGGGAGGGTCGGCTATCACGTGGGCCGACGCCCTCAAGCGACATCATGGGGGAAATGGCCGCGTGATCTGCGTCGATCCATGGAAGCCCTATTTCGACCTTACCAAACGACCGGAAGCTCCGGTCTATCGTGAAATGTGGAACGCGTTGCAGGATGATTCGATCTATGATTTGTTCCTGCACAACATTGCGGCTGCCGGCCATCGTGATGTGGTGCTTCCGTTCCGCGGTCAGAGCAGGGAGATGCTGCCCGCTTTTCCGTTTCGGTACTTCGACATTGTGTTCATCGACGGCGATCATTCCTATGCCGCTGTCGCGGCTGATCTGAAGCTCGCCTCAGCGCTGGTGAAGGACGGCGGCATTTTATGCGGTGACGATCTGGAGCTTCAGATCGAAGAAATCGATCAGGCTTACGCAAGAACGCAGACCGAGTCCGATTATGTCCGCGACCCGCGATCCGGCCGGGAGTATCATCCGGGCGTCACCTTGGCTGTGGGAGAGAGCCTCGGTCGAGTATCAAGTATCGTCGGCTGCTGGGCGGCCCGCAAAAATGGAACAGGATGGGAGGCTACGGAGATGTCCAAAGTGGTCTGCGCCGCAGATCACATTCCAGCCCATCTTGCCCCACAGGAACCTCTCAGCGACTCTGCATTCTTGGCCTGGAGAAAAACGTTAGGGACGGCCGTTAAAAAGCCGGCAAGTTCGGCGGCGGCGGATGTGCCGGCGCATCGGACACGGGTACTCCTCATTCAACTCGATTTTCTGACATGGAAGACCGCCCGCCCGTGGAGTTACAGCGGTGCGTACGGCGTCAGTGACGGTCTGCGAGCGAACGGCGTGGAATGTATCACCATTCCAGCCATCGCGGAGATTCCTTGCTCTTCGCCTGCCTCCTGGCTGTCCCACGCCAAGCAGTTTTTTCAAGGCCAACGGTTCGATCAGGTGTGGATCTGGCTTGTTCATACCGCTCTCGATTCCAGGACGTTGGAATGGATCGCGGAGCTGGCTCCGATCCGCGTCGGTGTTCTGATGGAAACGCTTCTCTATGACGAGGACGACTATCTTTGGGCGCCTCACCTTCGGCACCGGATGCCAGAGCTTGAAAAACAGCTTCCTTATCTCACGCACCTACTGGCTCCGGACGAGCGCGATGCCGTCGCGTTGAAAAACCGAGGGAAGACGGAAGTACTCTGGTGGCCGCCCATGGTGCCGAGGCGATACATCCCCTCGTCCGAGTCGACTCCTCGCTTTGATCGAGCCGTATTCCACGGCGTGCCGTATGGGCCGCGGCGGAATTGGGTGGCTCATCCCGCGCTCCGTGACCTCATGACGTTCCAGCAGCCCGCTGATCCACCCACTGATTATCAACGCATGTTCGATCGTCTGCAACAGGCGTCGCAGCAGCTCTTGACCAGCGGTCGGCCTGTGTCCGAATCGCAATTGAACGACTATGCGGCTTGTCTGCAACAAGTCCGCGAAGGTGAGTTCACGGAATGGATGGCGGCGCTTGGCCACTGGGCCGCGATCGTGAACTTGCCGAGCCTCGCGAAGTTTTATGGCGGCCGCGTATTCGAAAGCATGGCATCCGGACGCCCGGTCTTGTCCTGGTCGATCCCGGCTCATCCAAAGAATCGCAATCTATTCGAAGCGGATAAGGAGATCATCCTGTTTCCCGGCGATCAGCCGGCAGCCTTAGCGGCCAAGCTGGAGCGGGTGCTTCGCGATCGTCCCTTTGCCGAAAGAGTCGCGCGGGCCGGGCGGCGGAAGGCTGAGCGATACCACACCAGCGAATACCGGATTCAGCAAACCTTGAGATGGATTGAGACAGGAGCAGAGCCGGATTACGGCACCAGGGCAGGTTTCCACTTACCGATTAGTTTAGGCGCGTCCTCGGCATCTTGTCCCCCATCATACGACACCAAAACCACGGTTTTCGTGCTCACAGTTGATGACCCTGCCTTTCCGGCGTGCAAGACAGCGTTGGATGCGCAACTGGGCACGACGTTCAAACTGGAGATCATCCGGAATGTTTGCCCTTTCAGCGCGGCCGCTCAACGCATGATTTCGGATTGCCGGACCGAGTACTTCATCCAGGTCGATGAAGACATGATTCTCCAGCCGGATGCCGTGGCGTCCATGGAAGCGGTGATGGAAGCCGCACCTGACGACGTCGGAATGATCTGTTTCCATTTGTTCGACGAGGATCGCGGCATCCCGATCCAGGGAGTCAAAATCTATCGAGCCGCGCTCATGAAGCCGCTGATGTTCCAAGACGTCAAAGCCAGCGAAATGGATCTGCTCGATCAGATGGGGCGACAGGGGATTGCTTGGATTCTGCATCCCGATGTCATGGGCCAGCATGGTACTCACTACACGCCGGCAACGATCTATCGTCGATACAAAACGATGTATGAAAAGGATATCCGGCAATGGAATACATTGACCGTCGATATCCGGAGAAAAGCGGACCAGTTTAGGGAATCGGGCGATTTGTTGGCACTCTTTGCCTTGTTGGGAGCGGCCCATGGCATTGTGTTGGCCCCGCTGGTGTCAAATCGGGAAAAGGATGCCCGCCAGTATGCGTTGAAAGAGCTAGAGGTCTTCACGCGCCTCTTCCTGTCGGAGCAGCCCACGACTCAGCCGTATGATCCATCGAAATCTGACATGCCTCTCTCGAATCCGCCCATTCCGTTCGATCAGGTCCAGTGGAAGCCGGGTACGTTGGAGTCAAAGATAACTAAGGTCAGCAATTCCGCGGCAAGATCGAAACCGATCCTGATCGTGACGCCCCATTTCTGGCCCTCTGTCGGTGGGGTAGAAATGGTGGTGGAGGACTTGGGGATTGGTTTGACGGAAGCGGGATTTTCAGTACAAGTCGCGTGCCATCGTCAGGCGGATCGAGCGTCTCGAATGTATCGGGGCATCGAGATCATCGAAGTATCAGGTCCCGAGGTGATGCACGATGGTTTGCCTGTGGCTGGAGGCGAAGTGGCGCAATTGGTGGCGTCGGGCCGGTATGAGGCGGTGATTGTGCTTGGGTCCCCGATCCATCCGTTTTTCTACGTTATGCTGGAGATTCCGGATCTGAAGTCCCGGCGCATTTTCTTCCAACCCACGATCAACCAGGAGGGGTATGACTTCTTGCGCAGCTGCCAACATGGTCAGTCGGTGCTGAGGCAGCTCGCGGATCAGTCTACCGCGGTCATTGTCCTGGGCGAGCAGACGCCGGATGCCCGTTACTGTCGGGAAGAACGGATTCCCACCATGATGATCCCAAATGGCACCAAGCCACTCGCACCAACGGGAGATTTCCGGAGGCGGCATGGGATTGCCGAGGATACATTCGTGCTGCTCCAGGTCGCGAATTTGTATCGGGTGAAGAATCATCTGAGATTGCTTAACACCTTCACGCCGGTTCCGTCAGGGGTCAAGCTGGTGATGATTGGGCATGAGACGTGTGAAACGGAGTATGTCGCTGAGGTGCGTACGGCGCTTGCCGCCAGACCAGAGGTGCTGTTTATCCCAGGACTGGATCGGCAGGGGGTGGCTGAGGCGATGCAGGCGGCTGATCTGGTCCTGCTCTGCTCCGAGGGGGAAGTTTCTCCGCTGTGCTTGCTGGAAGCCATGAGTCTCCGGCGTCCGTGGCTCGCGACTCCTGGGTGTGGGACCGCGACAGCACAAGCCGGTGGGTTGGTACTACCGCTTGCGGAATTCCCGGAAGCTGTATGGGTGCTGAGGCAGCATCCGGATTACCGATCCCGGTTGGGCCAGGCTGGATATGAACATTGGGACATGTGCTTTCAATGGGAGCCGATACTGGCTGCTTGGATCACTCTGCTGGAGACCGGCCGGTTAGCCACGCTGTTTGAAATGCCTGCGACTGTGGCGCGGGAGCGGGACGAACTTTTGGCTACGTATGGACGGCTTAAGACGGGTAGCTCTGCAGGATTACAGGACCGCATAAGCTCTCCGGCTGAAGCTCCGGCGACGAGAGCAACAATAGCATGTGTGAAACAACAACCGACTACGCATGACGTGATAATCCCATCATACGAGGGTCTCATGGATCAGGATCAGTTCTACGTCAACCTGTTCGTTAACAGCCCCTACTGGTCGATGCCTGAGCCGAATCCTGACGAGGCGGCACGCTGGGTGAAGATCGCTGTATTTCTCGAGCATATCCTGCAGCGTGTGCGTAAAAATCATCCGGACGCCTCGTTGCGGATCATTGAGATCGGATGTGGGCGCGGGTGGTTGACTAACCTTGCCTCTGCGTACGGCACGGTGGAAGGGGTCGAGCCGGTGGCTGGAGTTGTGGCGCACGCCAAAACGCTTTTCCCTCAGTATCGATTTGAGCCGGGGACAGCTGAGACGGTGCTCGCGCGGTCTGATTTCCGTCCCTATGACGTGGTGTTGTGCTCCGAAGTCATCGAGCATGTGCCGCATGAACAGAAACCGACCTTCTTGGAGGGGCTCAAGCGGCTGTTGACACCGGATGGCTATCTGATTCTTACCACACCGCGCGGGGAGATGTGGGAACGCTGGCAAACTATTGCGCCGCCTAACCAGCCGGTTGAGGCTTGGGTGACCGAACAACAATTGGAAAACTACCTCATCGGGCAGGAATTCGCCCCTGTGGGGATCGAACGCGTTCATGTCGAGATTCCTTCTCTGCGGTATATCCCGTCGGTGACGGCGCATGACCTGAAGACTCGAGAGCTGGTCCCTATTTACCAGGTGTGGGCGGCGCAACGGGCGGCAGCAAAGATGGGTCGGCCATCGATGAAGCGGCCGCCCATGGTCAGCGTCATTATCCCGACCTACAATCGGCCCGACCGTTTGCGGATGGCCATCGAGAGTGTGGCGAGCCAGGAGTACCAGGATTTTCAGATCATCGTCGTGAATGACGGCACCGTTCCGGTCGAGGCTATTGTGTCGGACCTGAATCGAGATGGACGGATCATGCTGGTGACCCATGACCGCAATCGTGGTCTTGCAGCCTCCCGTAACACCGGACTGCGTCAGGCTACGGGCAAGTATGTGTGTTATCTGGATGATGACGATCGATTTCTTCCAGACCACCTGAGCACTTTGGTGAAGCGACTGGAAGTCGGTGACTGCAAAGTGGCCTATACGGATGCCTGGCGTGTGCATGAGCGGGTGGTTAATGGACGGATCACTGAATACCAACGTGATCGCCCATATTCTCACGAGTTCAATGCCCACCAACTCTTGATCAATAACTACATGCCGGTGCTCTGTGTCATGCACGAGCGGGCATGTTTGGATGAAGTCGGGGGATTCGACGAAAGTCTCTATGTGCATGAAGACTGGGATCTGTGGATCAGGCTTGCGGCTTGTTATTTGTTCATCCATATTCCGAAGACAACTGCCGAATTTACCTGGCGGATCGATGGTTCAACGATGTCCAGCCAGCCGCGAGAGGCTTTTGTCAGAACTGCGGAGATTATCTATCGGAAATATGTGCACCATGCCGCCCCGTATCCGAAGATCGTCCAGCACCAGCGTGAGCGTCTGGCCGCGATGAGGCGAGAGCTCGCCGTGAAGCGGTTCGACTGCTCCATCATTATTCCCGTATGGAACAAGGTGGACCTGACTACGCAGTGCTTGATCGCTTTGTCAGAGGTGACGGACGGCGTTTCGTACGAAGTCATTGTCGTGGACAATGGTTCAACCGACAGTACCCAGGAATTTATGAAGTCCTTGAGCGGCGATGTACAGGTGATTCGCAATTCAGAGAATTTAGGATTTGCCAAGGCTTGCAATCAAGGAGCTGCTGCTGCCACAGGCGACTATTTGGTGTTCCTCAACAATGACACGATTCCTTTGAAGGGATGGCTTTCTACGTTAGTGGATGAGGTGAAGGCTCACCCGAACGTGGCCATTGTAGGAAGTAAACTGCTCTATCAGGACCGGTCCGTACAGCATGCCGGAGTGGCGGTTGATCGACGTAGTCATACGCCCTACCACATCTACAGAGGATTTGCGGAAAGCCATCCCGCAGTCAACAAACGGCGTGAGTTGAATGCGGTGACCGGCGCCTGTCTCTTAATCCGGCGTTCGCTGTTCAGCGACGTGGGTGGATTTGAAGAGGGCTATGTCAATGGCTTTGAGGATGTGGACCTCTGCTTCAAAGTGCGCGAACGAGGCCATACCATCGTGTACCAGCCGAAGAGTGTCGTATTCCATCTGGAAAGCCAAACACCTGGTCGCAAGCAGCATGAGGCGGAGAATGGTCGGCGGTTGATGCAGCGATGGGGGAAGGCTTGGTGGCTGGTTGATAATGACAGTCTCTTCGTCAGTGATGGGTATAAGGTGGTCGAGGTTTCGCAACATGGACGAAGCCAGCAGGCGCTGCAATTATTGGAGGACCCCAAGGACCGACAGGCGTGGGAAGTGGTGGCAGAGACACAACAGGCTGGCAAACACCGCGATGAGGCCGCAGTGGTGCGTCAGTTGGCACGCTATGCTGAGTGGCCGGCTGACCGCGATGTGCTGATGTGGGGCGCTTCGGTGGCTGAGGCTGTCAAGCAGCCGACGATGGCCGAAGCGTTCAGACGGCGTGTGGCGACGATTGATAACCCGTTTGAGGAACAGATCACCATCATTCGAGAGGCTTTGACCAAGGGCCAAGTGGCCACGGCCGAGGCCCGCTTGGAATTATTGCTGAAACAGCATCCTATGCATGCAGAGGGGCTCTTGCTCAAAGGTATTCTCTGTATGCAGCGAGAGCAGCATGAACAAGCGGAGATGGCATTTGGGACCGCACTTCATGGCGGTGTCGAACGCAGGAAATGTCTGATGGGGATGGGAATGGCCGCAATGGGAAGAGGTTACGCACAGGGAGCCTGGGAACGGTTTCGGGAAGTATTGGTGGACTATCCCGATGATGCAGAGGCGATTCATTGGTTGCTCCGTGCGGGCGCCGCGCAGAACCGTTGGCATGAGCTGGGCGAACAATTGCATTCCTATGTAAAGAGAAATCCGGAGGACCTCGCTTCCCGCTTTGCGTATGCCGGCGTCCTGCTGCGAGCCGAACAGATCAATGCCGCCAGGCGGGAGTATGACGCGCTCTTGCGGATCGCTCCTACGTATGACGGGTTGGAGCAACTCGGGCGGGCAATTTCGGGGAGGGAAGCAGTGCTGATCATGGAAGCGGCTTCGTTGTAGAGAGATGGGAAAACGAGTCCTCCTCATCCAATTAGCCAGACTCGGTGATCTTGTGCAAACGATCCCGGTCATTACAGCGTTCAAGGAAGCGCATGGGGACTGGACTGTCGATCTGTTGTGCCCTGCGCACTTGGAAAAGATCGGGCGAATGATTCCAGGAATTGCAGCGGTGGTGCCCTGGGATGGTGCCGCATGGAATCAACGGGCACGCGTCGCGGAGAGAGCATTCCATCCGGACTCTCTCGTCGAAGCCGATGCCGCTCTTCGTGCGATTGCAAATGATCCCTATGACTGTGCCTTCGTGCTCAACCAACATCCACGTGCGGTCTTAGCAGGAGCGCTTCTTGCGCGGGAAAGCATCGGAGCCATAGTCGGGGGGCCGCTCGACCGGACACTGTCACCATGGGCGACCTATGTGAGGGCCATCGCCAGTGATCGAAGGGAGAATCGTATTCATTTAGCGGATGCATTTTGCGGGATGTGTGGCACCTCTCCACCGAAACTAATGCGACCGATGCATGTGCCAGTTGCATCGCTTCCCGATGAGCTCAACGAGATCGGCCGGTCTGAGGGGCGGTGGATTGGATTGCTCGTAGGGGCAGGAGAAGAAGACCGATTGGTGCCGATCACAGTCTTGGCTTGCTTGATCATAGCCTGTTTGAACACGCTTCCACGAAGTCGTCTCGTCTTATTCGGCAGCAAGCAAGAACAAGAGCGAGCCCATGCAATTCAATCTCTCCTTCCATCCTCACTCCTGGGTCGGGTGTGGGACACGACAGGTCGCCTTTCTCTGACCGAATTGGCACTGGGCTTGACTCGTTGTCAGGTCGTGATTGGGGCCGACACCGGTCCGCTCCATTTGGCGGCTGCCCTGGGGATCAACGTGATTGGATGGTACTTTGCCAGAGCACGAGTTCATGAGACAGGGCCATATGGGTTGCACCACTGGGTGTGGCAGGCGGAAGGGGAAGGTGAAAGCGATTCAGTCTCACGGTCGCTCTGTCCTAAAACTTGGCCGATCGATGAAACGATTGCGATCTTGGCGAACAAGCCAGTGCCTGTTCCTCCGAACTGGTCGGTGTGGGAAAGTCATCGAGATACGTGGGGTGCCTATTATGTTCCGGCAGGACAGGAACCGACAGTACCGCGTCAACGAGAATCAATCTGGCGGGAGTTGCATCCCACTCCGGTGGGATAAGGAGATTCTGTGGAGTATCTGAATCACAATCTTGCAGGTCTTCGCCAGACTGCTCCTGATCTTGCGGAGGCGGTGCAGGGTAGTCAGGGCGGTCTCCTGACGATTGTACCCTCACGCGAAGGTGCTCCCTCGGCGACACACCAGGGCCAATGGGTCCATAGTGCGTACGATCCCAAGAAAGAAGCCAGGTCTTGGGCCGAGCAACAAGCCAAAGAATGGCAGTCCGGTGAAGTGGGCGTGGTATTGGGGGTAGGGCTCCTCTATCACGTAGAGGCGTTGGTGGGTGCTTGCCGACCGGATGCACGACTGGTCGTCGTAGTGCCTGATCCGTCCGTGCTCAAGGATGCGTGTGGTGCGAGGCCGCTTGGAGCATGGATGAACAAGATCCACTGGGTTGCGGGCACAGCCGAAGATATGGCTGCGCAGCTGGCGGCACAATCGTCCCCTCTCCGGTTCTTCACGTATGAGCCGGCGGCACGGTTTCATACCGAGTTCCATCAGCGCCTTGAGGCAAGGCTGCGTCGTGCCATGGCGGCAAAAGCCGGAGGTCAGTTGCACGTAGCCGTGGTCGGACCTATTTATGGAGGATCTCTCCCGATCGCCCGGTATGTCGTCTCCGCCTTGAACGAGCTGGGTCATCGGGTGAGTTGGCTCGATCATCAGGTGCATCAATCCAGCTACGAGGTCTTCGGATCATGCCGTGAATTACGACACCGCTTGATGCTCCAAAGCCGATTTGCCGATGTCCTGAGCCTGAGCACGATGGCGCATCTTGCAGAGGATCCACCTGATCTGGTTCTGGCCATAGCCCAAGCCCCGTTGAGCTTGGCAGTGCTGCAGCATCTGCGCAAGAAGAAGTTTCTGACGGCGATGTGGTTCGTCGAAAACTATCGCCATCTGACCTACTGGCGTCAATTGGCGGGAGGGTACGATTACTGGTTTGTGATTCAACAAGGGGACTGTCTCGACGCGTTAAAGCGGGCCGGGGCGCCTCAGGTTCACTATCTTCCGATGGCCGCGGACCCTAACGTGCATCGTCCGATGTCGCTGACCTCGTCTGAGCAGCAGGAATATGGAGCCGACGTGTCGTTTGTGGGAGCTGGCTATGCGAATCGGCGGAACCTATTGCCGCACTGGCGGTCGAAGGAGTGGTCGCTGAAAGTATGGGGTAACGAATGGGAGGGAGCGATCGACCTTTCCGGTGTCCTGCAGCGGAACGGTGCGCGCATCGATACTGAGACCTGTGTCAAGGTCTTTAACGCTACCAAGATCAACCTGAATCTTCATTCATCTTCGGGTCTCGGCCTCGATCCGCAACCGGATTTCCTCAACCCTCGTGCCTTTGAGCTTGCCGCATGTGGTGCGTTTCAATTGGTGGATAAACGGTCGCTTCTTTCGGAACTCTTTACGTCGGACGAAGTCGTGTGCTTTCGGCAAGCAGAGGACGTCCCGAGGCTGATCGGGGAGTGGTTGACTGACACCGATGCCCGGGATGCTCACGCTGAGGCATCGCGTCGACGGGTCCTGCGTGACCATACCTATCGTCACCGCGTTCAAGATCTTCTCTCCGTAGTTGGTCTGCACCAACCGGACCGAATCGGTTCGATTCTTCGAGGAGACCGGTCGACCCGAGGACTCACAGCGCGAGCGACAGAGGTGCCGGAACTTGTTCCGTTGTTGGGTCGATTCCCTGTTGAACAGCGGGTCGAGTTGAAGGACCTCGCCGCCGATATCCGAGCACGGGCACCGGGTCGGCAGCTGGCTCGAGAAGAATTGCTGATCCTGATGCTCGACAGTTATCGGGCGGAAACCCGAGACCTGGTCTAACGTGAATCGTGAAGCGTGAGTCTCAAGAACAAGGCGGCACGTTGCAGTGAAACAAGTCCTTATCATTAACATCACACGAATGGGCGATCTCGTCCAAATGGGCGCATTGTTGGATCGACTTCAGGAAGAATGGCCGGGAGTGGCGGTTGATCTGATCGTGGATCGACGATTTGCACCGGTTGTATCGCTGCTGAGTGGGTTGCGCGAGGTGATCACCGTTGATTTCCACGAACTGATCGATGACAGCCGGGCGGCTGTGAAGGATGTCATCACGCTCTTTCGAGATGCAGTCTCATGGGTTAAGCCGTTGGCAGGGCGGGGATATGATCGTGTGATCAATCTGACCTTCAACAAGCCAAGTGCGCTCCTGGCGGGACTCATCGGAGCACCCGACATCCGAGGGGCACAAAGCGCGTGGGACGGTGGCACGGTCGTCGAGAATCCCTGGATGGCGTATTTCTGTGACTTTCACCAGTTTCGGCGATTGAATCGCTTCAATCTTGTCGACATCTACGCACTTGGTGGAAGTCGCCCAGGGACATTTGCACCGCTTCGGCTGTCGTGCTCTCCTGAGGATTACACGTGGGCGAGGGAAACCCTCACGGGAGCGGCAGAGTGGATTGCCGTACAGGCAGGAGCAAGCGACGGCATGAAGGCTTGGCGTCCCCATCTCTTTGGCCTGGCGTTGGCCCATGTAAGCAAACGATGGCACGGTGGAATTCTTTTCATCGGCAGTCAAGAAGAGGAAGCTACCGTTGCAGAAGTGATGCAGGTCTATCGAGAAGCCGGGGGGAAGAACCAGGTCAAGGCGATGGCGGGGTGCACAACCGTGAATCAACTTGCTGGGTTGCTAGCAAAATGTCGATTGTTGCTGACCAACGATACGGGGCCAATGCATATCGGCGTGGCGGTCGGCACATCGGTCGTTGATCTTTCTGTGGGACATGTCGATTTTCAGGAAACCGGCCCCTATGGGCCCGGTCATTGGGTGATTCAACCGGAGCTGGAATGTGCTCCTTGTGGGTTTGAGCAAGTCTGTGCCCACCATGCGTGCAAGGACCGTATCTCGCCGGACTTTGTGGCTGATCTCATGTGTCATGTACTGGAGGCAGGGCCGTGCCCCACGAGGGTAGCTGGGGGACGCCTCTATGAGTCCGGAGTGGATGAGGATGGGCTGGGCACATTTCGCTTGAAGGGGGGAATAGAGTCTCCTGTTACAGAATGGTATGCGGCGTTTTGGCGTCGCTATTGGTATGAAACACATACGGGATTGCGGAGCCACCTGTCGCCTCCGGAAGGGTTGCCTCCCGATGCATCAGAGGTGAAAGGACAATTGCGGACTCTCATGCCTCTTCTGGAGGCGGCATGCCGAAGAGCGGAGAAGATCGTGCAATTGGCTGGTGGTGCATCAGTCGATATTTCAGAGTTGAAACGGCTTCAACGTGAGCAAAAAGCTGATCAGGAGCGGTTGCTCCGCATTGGAATGGCAACAGAGGTTCTAGCCCCTCTCGCAGCAGCCTTTGGTCGACAGGTCCAAAGCGACAACGTCCTCGGTTTGGACCGACTTGCGAAGCATCAGTCTGGCGCGTATCAAACCTGGCTGAGACGTGTGAGAGAGATTGATCGGTGTCTCACACCTGATCATGCGAGAAATCTAATCATGGTTGGGCCCGAGCGGCAAGCGGCATGAGCTGGATGATGTAGGGGGGAGACGACACATGAATATTCAATTGGACAACGAGCAATGGCAAGCCGTCAGCACCGCGACCCTTGGTGACATCCTTGCTGATCTGAGCGAACGGGCGCATGCTCGGTCTCGAATCGTGACGACCGTTATGTTGGACAGTCGTCGGATTACAGATCGAGACATCGATCCACATCTCCTCCAACAACCGTCCACTCGCTACCGCGAGTTGGTCGCGACTTCAGCGACGCAGCCGGAACTGCTCGAATCTGCACGTGGCGCGATCGAGCGATATCGTCGTGTGGTTGCGGCCGAAGGCACCTCGCTCGCCAATCAGTTTCGGATGGGGGCACAGGATCTGTCGGCATTCGATGTCTGGCTGGGAAAAGTTGCGGATGCGCTTGAGATTATTGAGAACGGCCAGAAACAGCTTGGAACCCAGTCTCCGGGGCATGCCATCGCGGGATGGATCGAAGAGCTCCTGGCTGCGAGGCATATCCGCGATACGGTGCGGATGGCGGATCTGTTGGAATATGAGATCCTTCCACGCATTGCCGTCTGAGCCTGTGATGTTCATTCGTTCTCATTCTAGCGGGTAGCCCCTCATCTCTACGAATTCCTGCGGAAGCTCAAGTCCCAGGGAGATTAGCCGATAAGACAGGCACGCCACGTACAGGCGTTAAGGGAATACGGCTTCTACACGGATGTCGGAAGCGCAGCGGCGGACGATGTTCTAGTTTCAAGGAGGAAGGCGAATGGCACTTATCATTAACAATAACCCCGCATCCATCGCGGCTCAGCGGAACCTTTCGGTCAATACCTTGGCCCTGAACCGTTCGGTTGAACACTTGTCCTCCGGCTTGCGAATTACGCGGGCTGCGGATGATGCGGCTGGTCTTGGACTATCCGAGTCCTTGCGTGCACAGATTCGCAGCATCAACCAGGCGACGCGAAATGCCAACGACGGCATCAGTCTGACGCAGATCGCCGACGGCGCTGCTGCCACGATCGGTTCGTTGCTGGCCAGGCTCCGTGAGCTGTCTTCACAATCGGCGAGCGGCACAGTGGGCAATACGGAACGGTCCTATATCGATCAAGAGTTCGTCGCGCTGCGTTCGGAAATCGATCGTATCGCGCAAGTGACCGAGTTCAACGGTCAGGCGTTGACGAGCGGCTCAACGATCAGCTTCTCCATTGCTATTGGGTTCCGCAGCGGTTCGGGGAACACGCTGAGCCTGGATCTGAACGACATCACCACAACCTCGTTGGGGCTGTCCAGCGTGAACGTCTCAACTTCCGCCAATGCCACCAGCGCGTTGGCAAATGTCGACAATGCGATCAGTGCCATTGCCACCGCGAGAGCCGAATATGGGTCGATTCAGAACCGGTTTGAAGCAACGATCAACAATCTGCAGGTCACGAGTGAGAACCTCACGGCTGCAGAATCTCGGATCCGCGACGCTGATGTCGCACAGGAGACCTCGGTGTTTACCAAGAATCAGATCTTGGTGCAGGCAGGCATTGCGACGTTGGCACAAGCCAACACGCTGCCTCAACAAGCGCTCACGTTACTCAGAGGATAATGGCCGCACACCGTTTACCGCCCCTCTCCTAAATCGGAGAGGGGCACGGTGAATGGAGTGACATAGGGGGTACATATGATCACCAATGTAACATCGAAGGTGGATCTCCCGGCCACTGCTAATAACAGAAGTCAAACAGCTGCTTCTCTCAAGACGAAGCCTGTAGACGAGCACACTCAAAGTGCTGACTTCTCGTTTGCCTCTCCCACGGATCGGGTAGCGCTTGAGCAAGCCGTGAGTAAAGTGAAGGATGCGTTGCAGCAATCGAGTTCGAAATTCCAGATCGAAGTCGATCCAGATCTGGAGCGGGTAGTCGTGAAGATTCTGAAGGGGGATTCTGGAGAAGTGATTCGACAGATTCCACCCAAGGAAGTGATTGATTTAGCTAAGAGTCTCTCAGGACCAAAAGGGGCGCTGTTCGAAGAACATGCCTAACTGTGTGCACAAGGACGTGGTATGGCTACTATAAGCTTTGGAGGACTCGGTAACGGGGTAGATTTTGGACAGGTTGTCGATGCACTGGTCAAGGTGGCGCAGCAGCCGGTTGATGAACTGACTAAAAAAAAGTCCGACCTCAATACGAAGTTTACGGATCTGACCACCCTGAGTACGAAAGTGGTGGCCTTGCAGAGCGCTGCCGAGGCGCTGAAGTTGCCTACGTCATTTGACAGAACAGCGATCTCCGTGTCTGATTCTACAGTTCTGTCTGCATCGACCTCGTCCACGGCCACAGCGGGATCGTACAGTATCCGAGTTGTTCAGCTCGCACAGTCTCACCAGATCGTCAGTAAGGCTGCTAAAGCGGTGCCCTCCGCGACGGCCGACATCGTGAGCGGTAGTTCGGCTACATTTACGTTCAAAGTGGGATCTGGAACCAACCAGACCGTGACATTGGGTTCGACCGGGACGTTGACTGACTTGCGTGACCAGATCAATAACCTGGGAGCTGGTGTGACCGCGTCTGTGATCAATGCTGGTACGGAAGCCGCGCCATCTTATCGGCTGGCTATTTCCTCCAATAATACCGGTAGCGCTAATGCGGTTACTATCCTGGCGGATGATACTGATTTGGATCTTCTCAATGGCAGCGGGACGGGAGGAACCGATACTCTTGCCGCGGCCCAAAATGCACAGATTCAAGTGGGCGATCAGGCACTCACCCCTCTGACGATTGAACGAAGTTCGAATACCGTTTCCGATGCGCTTCCAGGTATCGTACTGGCGCTGACGAAAACCACGGGAACCGGAACGATCCAAGTCAACGTGACTCAGGACGTGAATGCCGTCAAAACAAACATTAAAAATCTGGCGACAACGTACAATGACATCGTGAACTTCATCAATCAGCGGAACAGCTACGACGTCACTACCCATGAGGGGGGAGACTTCTTCGGCGAGTCCTCGGTCAAAACCGTGTTGTCGCGGTTGAGAACGGCCTTGTCTTCGACGTCGAGCGGTGCAGCGACCTATTCCAGTCTCGGACAGATCGGGTTCAAGACTGAGCGGGATGGGACCATCACGGTGGACGAAGCCAAATTGAGCACGGTATTGAGTACCAACTATGCCGACGTCAAGGCGCTTGTCAGTAACCAGGGAAGTGTGGCTGGGCTTGCTCAATCTGTGAGCACGGCCGTAGACGCTTTAACCGACGTCTCCGGAGGTGTTCTTACTCTTCGGAAGAACGGCTTGACCAGTCAAGTCTCTCAGCTCGGGGACGAGATCGCGAGAAAACAAGATTCTGTAAATCAGTACCAAGACCGCTTGAAACTTCAGTACGCGGCCCTGGATGGACTCTTGCGGCAGCTCCAAGGGCAAAGCAGCTTTCTTCAGTCTCAATCAACACAGAGTCAGCAATCCTAGAAACGAGGCATTTGCGCTATGATCACTCAGTACGCTCGCCAATATGAACAGACTCAGGTCGTCACCTCTTCCGGTGTTCAACTCGTGGTTCTGTTGTATGACGGCGCGATTCAGTCGCTTGAAATCGCGAAGCGCGAGATTCCGGCTAAAAATGTCCGGGAGAAAGCTCGACATCTGGGACGAGCCATCGCGATCGTCGGCGAACTGAACAGTGTGCTCGATCTTGAACGAGGCGGTGAAATCGCGCGATCTCTCCGAAGATTGTACGACTACATGATGATTGAAATGGTAGAAGCCAATGCGCGGAATAACGAGCGGAGGTTGGATGGTCCTCTCCGTTGTCTCAACATACTCCGCGAAGCCTGGCGTGAAGTGGCTGCGCAGCAGCAGACTCGTCTGGTCGGTACCCGATGAGGCTCTCGGTGAGCGGAAGCCAAGCCGACATCGTGCGCCTGACTAGGGTGGCTGGGGAAGCCGCTCAACAGGGGCGATGGGATGAGGTCATTCAGTGTTATAGCGAACGAGGTCTGCTCCTGGCTTCGACCCCTGCATCAACGCTCCCCATCGAGGAGCTGTTGAAGATGGATGACGAACTTCGTGACCGCATCCAGACCGCTCAAGCCGTCTTAGAAGATCTGCTGATGGAGGCGCAGATGACGAAGCGGCGAGTGCAGGTATTAGGTCAACGTCTAGGTATCCCCCCATCCCCACCGGCGGCTGTGTCCATAGAAGCCTAAGGCGTATCTTGTGACGCGTGAAATGTGACGTGTCCCACGAGGTGTGAATCATGGCATCACCTATCATGACTGTGTCATCGACGTCTCGCAGTACAGAGCCGGACGAACGACGTGAGTGGATGAGAATCGATGATCGGGTCCTGATGGAATACCGATTGGTGACCGATGGAGGGATGAGTGTGCCGGTAGATGTGAGCCATGCGACGCCGGAGTCGATTGCAGTAGTCGTGAACAAACCGACGTCGGATCTTTTGGCACGTTCTAGTGAGATAGTGGTCGATTCAGCGGTTCTTCCCTGGATCAGAAAAGTCGATTACCTGCTCGAAGTGATTTTGAATGCGCTTGCCACCAGTCAGCCGTCCAACGTCACGCTGGCACAACCTACGGATGTTAATCTGAGCGGGGGAGGGATCGGGTTTGTCTCTTTGCAGGAATTCGCAGCCGATGCTCAACTGGCGATCAAGCTCATTCTTCCACCGTTCACCATGATCCGGGCGCATGTGAAAGTCATTCGGGCAGTTCCTGTCGACGACGGTCAAGGGTTTACGATAGCCACCGAGTTTATCGACCTGACGCCTGATGATCAGGAACACTTGATTCGCCACATTTTGCACGTGCAAGCCCAACGATTGCGCGCAGGCCGAGGTCAACCCAACTAGATGGAAAGTGACGTTCGTCATACAAGGGCTCTGCTGTATTTGAGAATTCACTCCTGAGTCGATCCAGCATCAAGGGAATCGTCACGACAGTCGAGAAGCGGATCGATACCTGCCGAAACGAAACTCCGAGAATCAGCAGCCAGATTACGCTTCTCTCACTGAACGCTACGATCGAAACGTTCGGAGCTGGGAAGCCGGATGAGGAGGAATTGGCGTTGCGGCACGCAAGGTGCGCACACTGGCCTTCCAGGTAGGCACTGCATCGGAAGTTCTCGGATGCTTGTGGAATGAGTGACTGCAGCCGTTCACAGAACGGGAGTGGGACCGACGGTCCGATGTCGCACAGATGCTGGTGTAGTTGCGAAGACGATCGGATACCAGGAGTATGACGGGTAGGAGGGGATGCCGTGATCGTCCAGAAGCCGTAAAGCTGGTTGCAGGGAGGGAACGCGAACAGCCGGCGAGCGGAAGTTAGGCGGCTGAGGGAGTGGCTGTGGCCAGCATCATCAACAAGGCATCAGCTATTTGTCCCAGGGCAAGTGCGGCAGGAGAAGATGGGTTATGCTGGATCACCGGGACATACGCCCGTACTGCTTGTTCTATCGAAGAATCATCCGGAATTTCCCCCAGCAAGCTTAAATCCCCCCCGACATATTCCTTAAGGAGCTTCTTGAGCTGCGGCACATTCACGCGGGCACGTCCGGAGGTCCGGTTAAGGATGAGCGACGGGTGAAAGGCTTGCAACGTGGTTTCCGCAATCTTCCGACCGGATTCATCTGTCTTGCCTGCGACGTCCAGTACCTCTTCCACGCTACTGTAGTCCCGGTTCGCAAGACCTTCTGCGGTCACGTCCCGCATCAGAAACATCGAAAGCACACGACGAATAGCCGCCAGCTTAATGAATCGATAGAGGTCCAGGACCGACGTCGGGTCCGGAGTCGCAACGGCGATATGGTGGTCGGCCATCAGAAAAAAATCGAGTGCATGATAGCTCGTTCCGGCTCCGATATCGACAAGGATGATGTCCGTATGGATGTCTTGAAAATGGCGAATCAGACGCTTTTTCTGGGAATAAGGCATGTTGGCAGTGGCCAAGGTATCGCCGGTGCCGGGGATGATCCTCAAGTTGGGATGAAGCGGGAGCCGTTGAGCCACGGCATCCAATTGTTCGACTCGATGAGTGAGAAAGTCGGTCAAGGTTATGGACGGGTTGAGGAGGCCAAGGAGGATATGGGCATCAGCCCCGCCGACGTCCAGGTCCGCGAGCACTACCTGCTTGCCCTTTCTGGCGAGGAGCAGGGCCAGATTGGTTGCGACGACACTCTTTCCGACTCCACCTTTTCCTGATGCGACGGAGATGATCTGTGCCATTGAGATTGGTTTCTGCTTGTTTGGGGAAACTGTCAGAGTCTTCTTCGGTCGCTATCCGTGAAATCTGAACAACCCCGCTTCCAGCTGCACACAGTGGAAAGAAATGACTTCTGACGACGGAGAGATGGTCTAAACGGCAGCTTAAGTTTTCCAGCTGATACGCCGATACATCAGTCGTTATGAATAGTGATGTATCTGCTGAAACGGCGACTCAATCCGAAACGGGCGCCAGTCGGGACGGAGAAATTCTCACCGTCATGGAGGTGGCACGGTTTCTTCGCGTGCCCAAGTCCACGGTCTACAAACTGGCACGAGGCGGTGAACTCCCGGCGTCCAAAATCGGAAAGCATTGGCGCTTCCTCCGGCGTGACATCCATGAATGGATGCACAGCCGGTCCAAGCAAGCCGCGTGACGCGCCGAACATCGCGTGAGCCGTTGAAGCATGGTCACCTGCTGTCCCGGTGCACGCCGAATGGGGGTGCGGGCATGAGCGGCGAGTATGAAGTGTCCCGCGATGTGTTCATACGAGTGAGCCGCTCTCCACACGCACACAGGAGCCCCTCTCTGCTTGGTAAGCGTCAAGCGCGGTCGTCCATCAGGATCCAGGTCGTTCAATAATCACTCCGATCTATGATGAAAGATTTCGGCATTCTCAACCGATCATCTACTGCGGTTGGAGTTTTGGCAGTGAGCTGAGAAAAGGAGGCACTATGCCGGCCGATCCAAGCATGAAAATTCTCGTCGTGGACGACATGGTCACGATGCGAAGAATTGTGAAGAATGTTCTGAAACAACTTGGCTTTTCCAATATCGACGAAGCCGAAAACGGACAAGATGGTCTGCAGAAACTGAAAACGAGGAAGTATGATTTCGTCGTCTCAGATTGGAATATGCCGGTGATGACGGGGATCGAGATGCTTCGAGCCATCCGGGCCGACGAACAATTGAAAGCCATACCTGTCCTCATGGTCACGGCTGAGGCGCAACAACGCAATTTGGTGGAAGCCGTACAAGCGGGAGTCAGTAATTACATCGTGAAACCGTTTACGGCTGAGACCTTGCAAGAAAAACTTGCAAAGATATTCAAGTAGCATGGGGTGCACGAGACATTCGTGCCTGAGCGGACTCAAGGGTGACCAGAGTGAACAAACGAGAGCATAAACTCTACGAAGAGCTGGGCGACTTAGCACGGTTTGTCGACAACGCGACGAAAGCTATTTCCGAAGCGGGACCCCAAATCATCTCCAGCAGCCAGCAGCTGCCGACGGCATCCTCCCATCTGAGTGACCTGAACAAGATGACAGAAGAAGGAACGCTGGAGGTGATGCGATTGACGGAGTTGATTCAGGATGAGCACAGCCATATCGGGAAAGAACTGAGAGCAGTCATTGAGGTCTTACAGACCATGGACTGTGCCAAGCTTGCAGAGCGACTGAACACCATCAATACCGTGGTGACTCAAGAGGGGAAATATTTAACCGACATCATGACGGCATTGTCCTTCCAAGACTTGGTGGCACAGCGGGTCAAGAAGTTAGTCTCGATTCTCGATGAAGTGCAGCATAAGTTAATGGAACTTGTGGTGGTATTTGGTCTGCAACAGAACGGAGAGACGGTGGTGAAGAACGGCACGGCAGGCCATTTGTTGAAACAACTTGAAGAGTCAAAGACCACCGCCATGAAGCAAAAGGTGGTCGACGATATTTTGGCGCAATTCGGGTTCAAATAGGGGTCCAGAGAGTAGGTTGTGGCGTGCCCTGTTGACGGAAAGCTCAAACCCGCACACTTCCAAACAGAAACCGGTAACACTTGATCGGTTGCATGCGTGAGGGCGATGGCGAATGGATATCGCAACAATTCTTGGGATTGTGATCGCCTTAGGCTCCATTATCGGAGGCCAGATCCTCGAAGGTGGGCACGTCGGCTCGATCATGCAGCTGACGGCTTTCATCATCGTGATCGGAGGCACGTTTGGTGCCATTTGCATACAGAATCCATTGCCGGTGGTGATCAAGGCCTTCGGCGCGCTGACCATCGCGATCTCAGGCCCCCACATCGACAACAAAGGTACGATCCAGCTCATCTTGGAGCTTGCGAATATCTCGCGGAAACAAGGATTGCTCGCCTTGGAGGGGAAGCTCAAAACCATCACGGACCCTTTCATGAAAAAAGGGGTTCAGCTCATTGTCGACGGGACAGAGCCCAAAGCGGTAATCGAGATTCTCGAAATTGAGGTCGAGCACCACGAGGAGCAAGGTGTGATCGCGGCGAAGGTCTGGGAAGCAGCCGGTGGGTATGCACCAACCGTCGGGATTATCGGAGCCGTGCTCGGCCTCATTCACGTAATGGAAAATCTAGCCGATCCATCAAAGTTGGGCGGCGGAATCGCGGTGGCATTCGTGGCGACGGTGTACGGAGTGGGGGCGGCAAACCTCTTTTTCTTGCCCTTGGCCAACAAGATCAAATTGAAGCTGAAGGAAGAAGCCGGCTCCAGAAACTTGATGATTATGGGGTTGGCAGGGCTTGCGCAGGGGGAAAACCCTCGACTCTTACAGGAGAAGTTGGAAGGCGTGCTGCCGCACAACGAACGGACGAAGGAAGGGAAGAAGTGAAGCGTCGTTCAACCTGACTCCAAGTTTCTCGTTTCGGGCTTCAGGGTGATCAGTTCGGCCACTGAAGTTCAGAGGACGAACTTAAAGCGCTTACACGAGATGCGCGGCACGTCTCACGGGGGACGGTTGTAGATGGCGAAGCACAAGCATGAAGAGCATGAAAATCACGAGCGATGGCTCGTCTCCTATGCGGACTTTATCACGTTGCTGTTCGCCTTTTTTGTCGTGATGTACTCGATCTCCTCCGTCAATGTCGGAAAGTACCGAACCGTGAGCGAGTCGATCAAAGCCGCGCTGAATCCGATCGTCAGCCCACCGTCCTCTCCAACCCCGTTGACGTTGAGTACCAACAAACAGGCACTGACGGCACCTGATGCTCCGGGGAGCAAGGATGTGGCGATCCGTAAACTCCGAAATCTCGTGAAAGGGATTAAAGCCTCGCCGCAGTTGGCCTTGGTGCGGATCACCGAACGAGTGAACGGAGATATCGTCATCACCATTCCGGATCAGCTGCTGTTCAACAGCGGCGAAGCAGCCATACGCAGCGAAGCGCTGCCGTTTCTTGAAGGTCTGAGCACGGCCATCGTGGAACTCAACCGGTACACCAGGGTTGAGGGGCACACGGACAACGTTCCCATACGGACTGCACAATTTCCTTCCAACTGGGAACTTTCTGCGGCACGTGCGGTGATGGTCGTCAGAGTCTTGTCTGAGTTGTTTGCCGTGCCGTCGGAACGACTGGCTGCCGTGGGGCATGCCGATACAAGGCCGGTCACGGCCAATCTTGATTCGGAACAGCGAGCCAAAAATCGCCGGGTGGAGGTCGTCATTCTTGAACAGGCTCCGCCCGCTCCAATTCCTCAGGCGGAGAGTGGCTCGGACATGTTGGGACGATCGACGGACGATGTGCCAATGAACGCATCGGAGTCGGTGGCGGAGCCGACCAGAGAAGGACACGTGCGAATACCATAGAGCATCTCTGGGTTTCGGCCAACTCCTGCTCAAGCCTCGATGAAAAACAGCCGACAAGATTCGTGAGTGATTGCAAAGAAAGGATACCTGGCTCGATGACGGCTGATTCCTCCGCACCCGGCTCCTCTAAGGACGAGAGTCAGAATCTCAGACACTTGGCTCCAACAGGCGATCTGACTATTTTTGAAGCAGCTGAATTTAAGGAATCATTGATGAACCTCCTTGCAAACGATGGTTTGGTGTCGTTGGACCTGAGCGGCGTTGTCCGAGTAGATACATCCGCGATCCAGCTGCTGCTGGCGGCACGCAAGCAAGGGCGCATGTTGGTAACGGGTCTTTCCCCGGATCTACAGACGAAATTGAATCGATTGGGGTTTACGGATTCCCTGAGTGAATAGTGAGACTCATCTGGCAAGCGGACAGCAGGCCTTTAGTTGCAGGAGTAGATCGATGAATTCTGCTGAAGCCGAGAATGCAAGACTGAGGCGTTGGGATGACGACAGGGAGGCGACTTTCAGCCTGCTGCAAGAGCAGCAGCAGGCGTGGGAATCCTTCGCGGTCGAAGCCGTGCGCATTATCCCTGCATTGAAGGCACAAATGATTGCCGTGATCGGTGAGACCGAACGTGCGGCGATGGACTTGATGCTGCATCTCCGAATCTTGTCGACTGACAATGAGGGGATCATGGCAGATGAACAATCGGCAAGTCTTTCCAAGGTTGTGATGGCTATGCAGTTCCAGGATATGACGCGTCAAAAGCTAGAGCATGTCGGCGTGGCATTAGACCAGCTGAAGCAACATCTTCACGCGTTGCTGAAAGGTCCGCGGGATGAAGAGGCGAAGAAGGAGATTGCTGCGCTTCAGCAAATTGAACATCTGTATACGATGGAAGCGGAACGCCGCCTCCACGAGGCGGCAATACAACCGAACTATGGAGAGCCGGTGCCGATCGATCGATCGGGAGAGGATGCCGATTCTGTCACGCTATTCTAACGAGTGCCGCTGAAACAAAGAAACATATCCCTGCAGTTGATGTCGGAGGGCAACATGAGGAAGACCGCACTGATCGTTGATGATTCACCCACGATGCGGCAGATGGTGGCTTTTACCCTCACCAAGGCTGGGTTTGCCGTTGTGGAGGCCGAGCATGGAAAAGATGCCGTGAACAAAGTCGCGACAGCGGGCAAGATGGACATCGTGGTGACCGATCTCAACATGCCGGAAATGGACGGGATTACTCTCATCAAGGAATTGCGCAAATTGAGCGCGTTCAAGTTTACGCCGATTCTGATGCTCACGACCGAATCGGCGCTCGAGAAGAAACAGGCCGGGAAGGAAGCCGGGGCGACGGGATGGCTCGTCAAGCCGTTCAACCCTGAAACACTGCTGAAGACTATTGCGAAGGTACTGCCGGCTTGAAGGTAGTGTGAACGTCCTCGAGCGAGAAGGCTTGACGACGTTGGGACGTGATGGCGTGAAAATGGTCTGAACGAGGATAGGATGAGTGACGATTTCGCACAATTTCGGGAGGCCTTTTTCGAAGAAGCAGCCGAGCATTTGGCGATCGTTGAAGAAGGCTTACTGGCGTTGGAGCAGCATCCGGAAGATCTTGAGTTACTTGCCAAAATCTTCCGTTCAGCCCATTCGATCAAAGGGGCGAGCGGGATGTTCGGATTCAATGCCGTGACCCAATTTACCCATAAAATGGAGACCTTGCTCGACTTGCTGAGAAACGGGGAGAAAGCGGTATCACCGCAGATTGCTGATTTACTGCTCAAGTCCACTGATTGCCTGAAGACCTTAATTGAAGCCGTGAAGTCCGGGATGGCGGTGGATGATGAGACGGTTCAGCGCCTGACGGCAGAGTTGGCGTCCGCGAGTGCATCGGGTGTTCAGCCGCCCGCCGTGCCGCAGGTACAGCCGGTGGCTGCTTCTGCGCAGTCCGGTGCTCAAGAACGCAGCTATCTCATCACGTGGACTCCGCCGGAGTGGTTGTTTCAACGCGGACTTGATCCTCTGCAGATCTTAAAGGAGTTGAGCGGTCTTGGCGATCTGAGTTCGGTGACGCTCGATATGTCTCGAGTGCCGGATCTGGCCGAGGTCGACCCGGAAAAGTGCTATCTCTCCTGGGAGTTACGACTTGTCACCGGCAAGGACCTGAAAACCATTGAGTCCGCCTTCGAGTTTGTCCGTGAGGACAGCAAACTCGTCATTGAAGAGGTCAGGGGAAAGGAGTTGGCGGGAAGGAGTGATGTGGCGTCCGATTCCAGTCAGCCCACAACCCCTCCCCCCTCCCTTCTCCCCCCTCACGCGGACAGTGATAAGCCCAAACATCTTGGGGAAATCTTGGTGGAGAGCGGTATGGTGTCACCGGCCGTTCTTGAACAGGCATTGTCCCAGCAGAAACGAGTCGGCGAGATTCTCGTTGCGCAGAAGGCTGTCACCCCGCATCAACTCGAACAAGCGCTCAATACCCAACGACAGCAGGAAGCGGCGGTACAAACGAAGAAAACAGACACCACATCCATTCGTGTGGATACCGCGAAAATCGACAAACTGATTAACCTCGTGGGCGAATTGATCATTACCCAGTCCATGCTGAGTGATCTGGGGGCTCGGTTTGAGATGCGGCGACTCCCGTTGCTGTTGGAACGAGTCGCCCAATTAGAGCGCAATACAAGGGAGATTCAGGAACGTGTCATGGGCATCCGCATGCTCCCCATCGGCACGGCATTCAGTCGGTTTCCAAGGTTGGTGCGCGATCTCTCCTCGAAGGCGGGAAAGAAGATCCAACTGGTTCTCTCGGGCGAAGAAACTGAACTGGACAAGACCGTCATCGAGTCCATCGGAGATCCCTTGACCCATCTGGTCAGAAACTCGGCCGATCATGGATTGGAACTGCCGGAAGAACGGCTCGACAACAACAAGTCCGAGGTGGGCACCATCCGCCTCAATGCCTTTCATGAGGGCGGCAGCATTTGCATCACGGTGGAGGACGACGGTCGTGGTCTCAATCGCGAGAAAATCCTCGCCAAGGCCGCGAAGCAGGGGCTGATCGGCGAAAGTGAAAAACTCTCGGATGAGCAAATTTGGGGGCTGATCTTCCGCCCAGGATTTTCGACGGCCGAGAAAGTGACGGATGTCTCCGGACGCGGCGTGGGGATGGATGTGGTCAAACGCAACATCGAAGCGCTGGGAGGGACCGTCAGTATCAAGACGGCGCAAGGAACAGGTACGACATTCACGCTTAAATTGCCGCTCACGCTCGCGATCATCGACGGCATGACGGTCCGAGTCGGCAAAGAGACCTATATCGTGCCGTTGCTCTCGATCTTGGAGTCGACTCAGCCGAAAGCGGAGTCCATCAAAACGATCGTAGGAAAAGGGGAGCTCATCAACGTGAGGGGCACCTATATCCCGATGACGCGTCTCTATGAAGTGTTCGGCAACGATCCTGACTATACTGATCCAAAACAGGCGATTCTCTTGATCCTGGAAACGGAAGGCGAACGTGTGGCCGTCATGGTCGATGAAATCCTCGGTCAACAACAGGTCGTGATTAAAAGCATGGAGCAGAACTTCCGCAAGGTCGAAGGCATTGCCGGTGCGACGATCTTAGGCGATGGGACCGTCGGATTTATCGTGGACGTCCGCGGGCTGATCGAAATCGCGCGCCGCGAGCGTCCTGTCGCTGCCTGACTATGATGACAATCATAACCATGGATGGTGTTGGTGAGTTTCTCGAGCGAGAGTTGTCCGGAGAATAGATGGGCGTAGACGACCACCAACCTCACACCGGACAGGAGGCCTTGTCACATCATGAGTCTCGTTAAGGACCTCAAGACATCAGTGAAATTGATCCTCGCGTTCGGCATAGTCGGCGCGATCATGGCCGGTGTCGGGTATTTTGGAATCAGCACCGCTGAGACCGTCAACGGTACGGTAAAAGCCTTATATGAGCAGGAACTCCAGGGAGTGTCCGCGATCAAGGATGTCAACCTGGCCATCACCGGCATCAGTCGGTTGACCCGCGCTGCGATCATTTCAACGGATCAGAAGGAAAAGGAACAATTCGCCCAAGATATCGCCGGACTCACACAGCGATTTCATGGCAGGTTATCTGACTTCAAGCAGCTGACGTCCCTGGATGAAGCGAAAACCATGGTGTCCGAGCTTGAGCACATCTTCCCTCCCTACATGGCGGTGATGGACGAAGCCGTACGCTTGACCCTGCAGAATGACAATGTCAATGCGATCAAGAAGGTCCATGAGGTCATACCGGGTGCGCAGCAGGTGATGAGTCGAGCCATCAAATTGGCAAGTATTACGGAGATGCATGCCGAAGCGGTCTATAAGGAGAGTCTGGCTCTGTACGAACACGCCCGGAATGTCTTAGTGGGGCTCATCATCGGTGGGATGTGCGTAGGGCTGATACTGGGTGGGATGATCTCACGGATGATCGGCCGTTCGTTGGGCAATCTCGGGCAAGCGGTTGCAAAACTTGCTGGAGGTGATCTCACGGCTCGAGCGGTTGTGGAATCGAAGGACGAGATCGGGCAGTTGGCAGAAGCCTTCAATCGGATGGGCGAGGCATTAGAACAGTCCATGGCGAAGCAACAGGAAGCAATCGAAGAGATGAATGCTCGTGTGGACATCATGAATGTTACGAGTATTGTCTCGGAGGCCGACTTGAAGGGGGATATCATTACGGCCAATGACAAATATTCGCAGGTCTCCCAATTATTCGAAGGAAGAATTGCTCGGCAAGCCACACAGCATCACGCGGCATCCTGATACGCCGAAGGAGATTTTCAAGACGATGTGGCAGACGATCGGGCGGGGGGAGATATTCCACGGCGTCATCAAGAACCGTAGGAAAGACGGCACACCGTATTATGTCGATGCGGTCATCAAACCCATTATGGGGACAAACGGCAAGCCGAAGAAGTATTTGGGTGTTCGCTACGACGTCACGGAGTATGAGCTCGCTCGCCTGAATATGAAAGGAATCGTCGACGCGATTAATACGTCATATTCCATGATCGAGTTCGACCTCAATGGAAACATTGTCTCGGCGAACAGCAATTGTTTGCAGTTGCTTGGTTATACGATCAACGAGATCAAAGGCCGGCATCATCGCCTGTTCTGCGATCCTGTCTTTTCCGGCAGCAGCGAGTATCAAGCCTTCTGGCAGAAGCTGAGTCGGGGTGACTTCGACGCGGGAGTGTATAAGCACCTCACGAAGGGCGGCAAGGAGGTCTGGCTGCAGGCCAGTTACAATCCGGTCAAGGATGAGATGGGGCGGCCGTACAAAATAGTGAAGCTGGCCGTCGACATCACGGGACAGAAGCAGGCACAAGTCGAAGTGGAAAAGCTGATTGTCGTGGCGGCAACCGGGCAGCTGTCGGAGCGTATCAAAACCGAACAGTTCGATGGCGCGGCCAAGGCGCTTACTCAGAGCGTCAACCAGCTCCTTGATACCATTGTCGCGCCCTTGCACGAAGCCCAAGTGGTGCTCACCGCGCTGGCGAGCAACGATTTGAGGCAGGAGATGACGGGATCCTATCAAGGCGAATTCGAGCAGATGAAGACCAGCTTGAACAGCGCGCTGAGGAATTTGGCCAAGACGATCATCACGGTGCGGGAAGCGGTGGCGAGCGTGGCGTCGGGAGCGGATCAGATCACGAAGGGGAACGAGGACTTGGCGCAGCGGACGAGCGAACAGGCGGGGTCGTTGGAAGAGACCAGCGCGTCGATGGAGGAGATGACGAGCACGGTGAAGCAAAACGCCGATAATGCGAAACAAGCCAACCAACTGGCGGCGACCGCACGGGAGACGGCGGACAAGGGCGGGACGGTCACGAAACGGGCCGTCGACGCGATGGCGGAGATCAACAAGAGCAGCAAGAAGATCGCCGACATCATTACGGTGATCGATGAGATTGCGTTTCAGACGAATCTGTTGGCCTTGAATGCGGCGGTGGAAGCGGCCCGGGCCGGGGAGCATGGGCGGGGGTTTGCGGTGGTGGCGGCGGAGGTGCGGAATCTGGCGCAACGATCGGCGACGGCGGCCAAGGAGATCAAAGGGTTGATTAATGAGTCGATTCAGCGGGTGACGGATGGGAGCGAGTTGGTGGATCAATCGGGGAAGACGCTGGAGGAGATCGTGCATTCGGTGAAACGGGTGAGCGACATCATTGAAGAGATCACGGCGGCGTCGCAAGAACAGGCGAGCGGGATCGATCAGGTGAATAAGGCGATCATGGCGATGGATGAGACGACGCAGCAGAACGCGGCCCTGGTTGAGGAGACCACCAGTGCCAGCCAGTCGATGAAGGAACAGGCCAAGGAACTCATGCGGCAAATCGATACATTTCGAATTGACCATGCCGCTTCGACGGGTTCGGTGAAATCAATCTCCAGATCCGAGGCGTCCGGGCTTGTGGGGAAGGTAGTGAGCAACAAGCCGATGGCCGCGGTGAAGCCGACGAAAAAGAAAGAGCGAAGCAGTGTCACCGTCGGCGTTGTCGGTCATGGCCGCACCGGAGACGCAGAGTTTGAAGAGTTCTAGCGGTGGGGGAACGCCGAGCATTGCCGAGCGATGTGGGCGTGCGCGGCCGAAACCAAGGAGGACATCATGTCGGCAGATGGGACATCTGGCATCACGAGCGAGACGCAGCAAATCGGACTGGCGACCGACGGCAGTCAATTCCTCACCTTTAGTCTCGGCGACGAACTGTATGGAGTCGATATTCTCCGGGTGCAGGAGATCAAGGGCTACACCACCGTCACCAAGATTCCGAATACCCCGTCACATATCAAAGGGGTGCTCAACTTGCGCGGCACGATCGTGCCGATCATCGAACTGCGGACGAAGTTCGGTATGCCGATGATCGACTACACGATGTTCACCGTCATCGTGGTGGTGGTCGTGCAGGACAAAGTCATGGGGTTGGTCGTGGATGCGGTGTCGGACGTCTTGAACATTGCAACGAAGGATATCCAGTCGCCGCCGGAATTCGGACAAAAGGTAGATGTCAGCTTTCTGAACGGAATCGGCAAATCCGGCGACAAGCTGGTGTCGTTGTTGGATATGGATCGCCTGTTGACCGACCGCGAAATGCAGGAGTCCGGTGTTACGACGCAAGCCGCCTAGCCGGATGAGAGAGAAGAGCGGGACTGGGGGCCTCTGAGCTGAACGCATCATGATCCTCAGGTCGGATACATCGAATACGTAAGACCTTGTCGTCTTGGCTGACGCGATGAATTGAGCGCACGCGATCATCGAGTTCGACCTTGATGGGGCCGTACTCACCGCCAACGAGATCTTTCTTCTCAAGGGTGAGATGAGCAGGCCGTTGATCGTCCACGCGTTCTCCTCGTGGTCATGTTTTCACTTCTCGAAGATTCAATGGTGATCGGCGCTCAAGATTTTCCATCCTAAGCCGATAGCTGTAGAGCAAACGGTTGAATATCTGTCGAGCACACAGGCTCGACAGCCTGGGCGGGCAGGAGAAAGACCTGTCAGTTGTAGGCGCATTCATGAGAACTCAGCACAGGGGTCTCATGAGCGCGCTTTTTTTATTGGCGAACTTCGACGTGACTGCGACCACGCTGAACAATAGAGGCGCCGCGTGAATGGGTGTTGTAATTTGAGGACGGAGTTCCAATTGAGCGCCGCTTTTGAACACGGGAATGCTCCTGATGTGTTTGGGGGAGATGGCCGAGAAAGAGCGACTAAACATGAGGTGTCACATGAATGAGTGGTGCAAAGCTCTCAATAGGGTTCAAGCCGTTTGCGAATGCGATCTCGACGGGACTTTCATCGTCGCCAATGACTATTTCCTGACCCTGCTCGGCTGTACGCTCAACGAGATCAAGGGTAAACATCGGCGAGTGTTCAGCGATCCGGCACAGATGGAACAGCCGGCGTTCCAAGCGTTTTGGGACAAGGTGAAGCGCGGAGAGTCCGGCTCCTGCATCTATAAGTGGGTGGGGAAGGGCGGCAAGGAAGTCTGGGTGCAAGCCATGGGCGCCTCCGTGATCAGCGTCCTCGGCAAACCGGTCAAGATCATTGAGTTCGCCATTGACGTGACCCAGCAACAACTTGAGCTTGAGGATCTCCGGGATGAACTCAACGCCCGCGTCGATATCATGAATACGACCAGCATTGTGTCGGAAGCCAATCTCAAAGGCGATATCCTCACCGTCAACGACAAGTACATCGATATCTCCAAATACTCGAAACAAGAATTGATAGGCAGCCCGCATAGCATCACCAGGCATCCCGACATGCCCAAGGACGTGTTCAAGGCCATGTGGCAGACGATCGGGCGGGGGCAGATTTTCCGCGGTGTCATCAAAAATCGCGCGAAGGACGGATCGCCGTACTATGTGGATGCGGTGATCAAGCCGATTCTCGGCAAGAACGGCAAGCCTCGCAAATATCTGGGGGTGCGTTACGACCTCACCGAGCAAGAGATCCAGCGCCATAACATGAAGGGGATCGTGGATGCGATCGATAAATCGTACATCTGCGTCGAGTTCACGCTGGAAGGGGCGGTTCTGACGGCGAACGAGAATTTTCTGAAGACCATGGGATACCGGCTCGATGAGATCAAAGGCCGACATCATCGTATGTTCTGCGATCCGGCCTACACGAACAGCGACGGATACACCGCCTTGTGGCAGAAGTTGAATCGCGGCGAGTTCGATACGGGCGTCTATCGTCGGCTGGGCAAGGACGGTAAGGAGATATGGGTCCAAGCCTCCTGCAATCCGGTCAAGGACGAGATGGGGCGAACGTTCAAGGTGGTGGAATTGGCAACCGATATCTCGGACCAAAAACGGGCTCAGAATAAAGTCGAAAAGTTGATCGAGGCGGCGTCAGCGGGGCAATTGTCGGAACGGATCGCATCCGAGGAATTCATCGGTGCGTCGAAGGAATTTACGGAAGGCGTCAATCGTCTGCTCGATTCGGTGGTGACGCCGCTCCATGAGGCGCAGCAGGTGCTGGCGGCCTTGGCCGCCAACGATCTGACGCAGCAAATGACCGGCGCCTATCAGGGCGAATTTGAACGGATAAAGGGCAGCATCAATTCCGTGGTCCGCAACATGTCGCAGACTCTGTGGGCGGTCCGGGAAGCGGCTGAAAGCGTGTCGTTAGGCTCCGAACATATTACAAAGGGAAATGAAGATCTCTCCCGGCGCACCAGCGAACAAGCCTCCGCGCTCGAGGAAACGTCGGCCTCGATGGAAGAGATGACGAGCACGGTGAAACAGAACGCCGACAACGCGAAGCAGGCCAATCAGCTGGCGGCGGCGGCGCGCGAGACGGCGGACCAGGGAGGCGACGTGACCAAGCGGGCGGTGGAGGCGATGGGTGAGATCAACAAGAGCAGCAAGAAGATCGTCGACATCATCACCGTGATCGACGAGATCGCGTTCCAGACGAATCTGCTGGCCTTGAATGCGGCGGTGGAAGCCGCCCGGGCCGGGGAGCATGGGCGGGGCTTCGCGGTGGTGGCGGCGGAGGTGCGGAATCTGGCGCAGCGGTCGGCGACGGCGGCGAAGGAGATCAAAGGACTGATCACTGAATCGATCCAGCGGGTGACGGAGGGGAGCACGCTGGTGGATCAGTCGGGGAAGACGCTGGAGGAAATCATGATCGCGGTGAAGCGAGTCACGGACATCATCGCGGAGATCAGCGCGGCGTCGCAGGAACAGGCGAGCGGGATCGACCAGGTGAACAAAGCGATCATGTCGATGGACGACACCACGCAGCAGAACGCCGCGCTCGTGGAGGAAACCACCAGCGCCAGCCAATCGCTCCAAACCCAAGCGCGAGCCCTCCATCAGCGAGTGCTGAAGTTCAACATTCAGGCGACGGAAGCGGAGAAAGCCGACATGCCGCCGGTCGATCATCTGAGGCAGTTTGTGGCGCACACCGTTCATGACGCCTACGGGGAGACGAGCGAGCCTTCGATTCGAATGCGCACGTCCGTTCCGGCAATCGGGAAGAACCGGGGGCACGCTCCGATGGCGGCAGGAAAGAAGGTGTTAAAGACCAAGGTTGCGACCGGCCTGTCCGAAACCAAGCGGGCACGCGACGACAAGGACCGCCGAGCCATGGGCGAGGAATTCGAAGAATTCTAGGAATCATTTCAAAATCATCCGTTTACCCTTCGACCGGCCTGTCCTGAGTGTATCGAAGGGTTCAAGGCCAACGCATAAGCTCAAGAAAACATGATGGCTCTTCGTTCGTGCTGAGCTCGTCGATGCACGATCATGGGGGTGTGACATGCCGTCTCATTTGTGAATCGACGCTGTCGTGAGGACACCATCCGACCAGACGGTCAAGCCGTAAAGATTCCTGGATGATCACCGATAAGGGTTCTGAGGAAAACAGCGCATCCGTAAATTTCCAAGGAAACCAATTATAGGTGGAATCTAGGTTCGACGAGTCTTGACTTGGTCGGGGGGTCGACTATGCACGCATTCAATAATCTCAATACCAAATCAAAGCTGCTGCTCAGCTTCGGCGCCATCCAACTTCTCTTGGTGGTCGTGGGCGTCCTATCCGTCGTCGCGGTGATGCAATTGAGCCAGCGCGTGGAATCGATCTTCAAGATCAATGTGGTGCCGCTCAAACAACTCGGAGAACTGCAAGGGCGTTCTCAACGGATGAGCGCCCTCATTGCCTGGCACATCCTGGCCACCGACTCGGCTACGATGAAGAAATGGGCGGATGAGATCAAGAAACTGGACGAAGAGATCGACAAGTTCGAAGTGGACTATGCCCCGATCATCATGAACGACGGGGAACGGAAGATGTTTGAACGGTTCCACGAGGCCTGGGCCGGATACAAAGAAGTCCGCACGGCCGCACTCAAAAAAAGCGCCGACTTCAGCAAAGACGCCGCGTCTGAAATCCAGAACAAAGAACTGGCTGAGAAACTTTCGGCCATGCTCGGTGCTGTCGCGGAATTGGTGAAGGAGAACGAATCCCAAGCGCAAGAAAACCATGAATCGAGCAAAAGCATGGCCTGGATGCTGGCCATGGTCATGATCGTCGTCATTGTGGGCGCGCTTGCGATCGGACTGCTCGGCAGTTGGGCGGTGACGAAGTTTGTGGTGACGGGGTTGGAGAACCTGTTGGAAGCCACGAAGCAATTGCGGAGCGGGAATTTGGCGTACCGGGCGACGGTGAGGACGGAAGAGGAGATCGGGCAATTGGCGCAGGCATTCAACGCGATGGGCGCGCAGTTGGAAGAGACGGTAGAAAATCAGGAACAGGAGATTGCCTCCAAAGTAGCGGAAGTCAAAGGGATTACTGATGCCATCGGGAAATCCCAGGCGGTCATCGAGTTTCAGCTCGACGGGACCGTCCTCACGGCGAACGAGAATTTTCTGCAGACCCTGGGGTATCGCCTCGATGAGATCACCGGCCGACACCACCGCATGTTCTGCAGTCCCGCCTATGCGCAGAGCGCCGAGTACCAGGCCTTCTGGGCGAAGTTGAACCGCGGCGAATTCGACGCGGGTGTGTACCCTCGGCTGCGTAAAGACGGCCAGGACATCTGGATCCAGGCCACGTACAACCCGATCCTGGATAGGAACGGCAAGGTGTACAAGGTGGTGAAGTATGCGATGGACATCACCGAGCAACAACGCAAAGCGGTGGAATTCGAGGGCACGATCAAGGCGGCGGCCCGTGCCCAAGCCGTCGTCGAGTTTCGGCCAGACGGGACGGTGATCACGGCGAACGAGAATTTTCTGCAGACCCTGGGGTATCGCCTCGATGAGATCACCGGCCGACACCACCGCATGTTCTGCAGTCCCGCCTATGCGCAGAGCGCCGAGTACCAGGTTCTCTGGACGAAACTCAATCGCGGCGAGTTCGACATGGCCGTGTATCCTCGACTGCGCAAAGACGGCCAGGACGTGTGGCTGCAAGCCTCTTATAATCCGATCCTGGATGCGCACGGCAAGGTCTACAAGGTCGTGAAATACGCGACCGATATCACCGCGCAGAAAACGGCGCAGGTGGAGATGGAGCAGTTGGTGACGGAGTCCCAGGCGGTGCTGGGAAAACTGGCGGCGAACGATCTGACGCAGCCGATGACGGGCACCTACCAGGGCGAGCTCGCCAAGATCAAGGCGAGCATCAATGCCGTCGTCCAGAACCTGACTCAAACCATCACGACCGTGCGGGAGGCTGTGGAGGCGGTGACGACGGGAGCGGAGGAGATCACCAAAGGGAGCGAAGACCTGTCGCAGCGGACGAGCGAGCAGGCGGGATCATTGGAAGAGACGAGCGCCTCGATGGAAGAGATGACAAGCACGGTGAAGCAGAACGCCGACAACGCCAAGCAAGCCAATCAGCTGGCGATCACGGCCCGCGACACGGCGGACAAGGGTGGCGTCGTCACGAAGAAAGCCGTCGAGGCGATGGGCGAGATCAACAAGAGCAGCAAGAAGATCGCCGACATCATCACGGTGATCGACGAGATCGCGTTCCAGACGAATCTGTTGGCGTTGAATGCGGCGGTGGAAGCCGCCCGAGCCGGAGAGCATGGGCGGGGCTTCGCGGTGGTGGCGGCGGAAGTGCGAAACCTGGCGCAGCGGTCGGCGACGGCGGCAAAAGAGATCAAGGGATTGATCAATGAATCGATCCAGCGGGTGACGGATGGGAGCGAGCTGGTGGATCAGTCGGGGAAGACGCTGGAGGAGATCGTGCATTCGGTGAAGCGGGTGACGGATATCATCGAGGAGATCACGGCGGCGTCGCAGGAGCAGGCGAGCGGGATCGATCAGGTGAACAAGGCGATCTTGGCGATGGATGAGTCCACGCAGCAGAACGCCGCCCTCGTTGAAGAGACCACCAGTGCCGCCCAGTCCATGAAAGGCCAGGCCAAGGAACTCATGCGCCAGGTGGAGGCCTTCAAGGTCCAGGGCGCAGCGGGGGGGCTGGTGATGAGCGGACCCTCGTCCACCGGCAGATCCGCGTCTGTTGCCTCGTCGGTCCGATCGGTGACTCCTCGGAAAGCGACGAGAACCCATGATTCCATAGGGGTCGGCTCCCCCAACGGCAAGGATCGACACGGCACGGGCGATGAGTTTGAGGAGTTCTAACGGTTTGGAAGCAGGGGTGCTTAGGTCCTGTTGACATTCAGTTCATCCACAGCATGGACGCAGCCAGATAGATGAGGCTGGCAAAGTTGCGTGCACGCTTGGCGTAGCGGGTCGCAACGGCGCGATAGTGCTTGAGCCGGTTGAAGAAGCATTCAATACGATATCGCTCGGCGTACACAGTGAGGTCAGTTTCGCGCGGGTTCTTCACACAGGAGCGTGGCGGGATGACGGCTGTTGCGCCGGACTGCTCGATGGCTTTAACGATCTTGCTGCTGTCCTATCCCTTGTCGGCAAGGACATACTGAGCGGGTAAGCCTTGCAGCAAGAGTTCGGCCTGTGTGAAGTCCGACGCCTGGCCCGGCGTCAGGATAAAGCGCAGGGGATTGCCAAGGCCATCGACTGTAGTGTGGATTTTTGTCGTCAGACCGCCTTTGGAACGGCCAAGGGCTTCCGTCTCCTGAGCCCCCCTTTTGCACCCGCACTATGCTGGTGGGCGCGGACAATGGTGGAATCGATCATCACGTATTCAAAATCGGGGTCGCCTGATAGTTCACAGAACACCCGTTCCCACACCCCTGTTTTTGACCACCGGTTATAGCGCTGAAACACACTATTCCAGGGGCCGAAGCTCTCCGGGAGCTCACGCCAGTGCGCGCCGGTCCGGGCAATCCAGAGCACCGCGTCTACAAATTTCCGGTTATCTGTGGCCGTCCGCCCGGGATCGCTGGCCTTGCCCGGCAATAATGCTTGAATCCGCTTCCATTGGTCATCTCGCAGCTCCCGTCTTGCCATCCTCCCTCCGGTGGACGTTGAACCACGTCACACTCATGCGCGGACGGGAACTGAATGTCAACAGGACCTAAGCGTTTCATCTTTTAAGTTGTCGGACAACCTGAAACGTGAAATCTGAAATCGTTGGCTGGGATACTGTACTGTACAAGATCCGCTTCCTCCAAGTAGGCTCAACCTTCGTCGCCTCGATTCATTCCATGTATGTCCGGGTCCCGTAACCGAACGTATAAATCGGTTTACTCATACAACCATGATGAATCTGAACATTCATGAGGCGAAAACCCTCTTCCTAAGTATCTGACAAAGCTGAAAGCCGGAGAGCGAATCGTGCTGTGCAAGCGCAATCCGTCCGTGGCGCAGACCTCTCCGTTATCTGAAGCTCCGACAGGTCCCCGCCCCATTAGTTTGGCCAAGCGGACGATCTCCGTTCCTGCATCATTTTTTGAACCACGTCCGGATGAACTGCTTGACGTGTTCCAGGGTGGGAAAGCATGAGGTATTTTCTCGATGCCTACATCTTTTTATGGATTATCGTAGGCTTGCGAGAGCTCTCTCCTACCGCCGCGGACATGTTTGTCGATCTTGCCCATCATCATGGACTCAAAGTCGGGATTACCAGATACCTCACGAAACACGCACTCATATCCTCTACCTTCACCAACCGGTTGTCCTGCTGAAGCACGCTGTGCAGCGGAGATTCCCCGAAGGCCAACAGGCCCTAAGAGTTTCATGCTTCACGTTGTCGGACGACCTGAAACGCCCTACCTGAAACTCACACCGCAAAACCTGGAACTTTAAACCTGAAACCCGACGCGTCACGAACGGTACCGGGTAGGGCTGCTCGGATCCGGTCCGAACGGCCCGATGGACGGATTCGCCGAAACATGTAATTAGTTAAGAGTGACGATATATCAATATAATACGTCGCGTCCATCAAGAGGTCCAATCAAGTAGGGCTAGAATGTCAACGCCATTGATGGCCTCTCCCTCCGTTCTTGTATCCTGCCTGGTTGACGGTCGGCTTCTACACCGGCTCTCTCTTTCCAATTGTGTCTCGCGATGGAATGTGGTCGTTGTGGTCGATGACAACGGTGGTGCTGAATATGAATGAGCAACGCCATCAAGGACAGAAGAGATCCTGCGTCGGTGAAGGTGCCCCAGCGGATTTCTGTCAGTGTATCCGGGCCATCATCGAGGGGACATGCGATGCGATGTTCATTAAAGATCGGGATGGCCGTTACCGGCTGTGTAATGCCTCGACGGCTCAGTTCATCGGCAAGCGATCAGAGGACATCATCGGGCAGGACGACTATGCGCTGTTTCCAGTGAGGGCTGCGGAGTCAATCAGAGAACAGGACCGGCTGGTGATGGTCGGAGCCAAGGTCGTCACATTTGAGGAAACGCTTGCGATGCCCGGCGGAGAGTTGCGGACCTTTCTCAGTACCAAAGGCCCGCTGTTCGATTCTGAGCGGCAGGTGTGCGGGTTGTTCGGCATCTCTCGAGACATTACCGAACGGAAGAGGGTAGAAGAGGCCTTACGCGAAGCGAATACTGCGGTTGAGCTTGCGATGGAGGGCATTTCGAAGCTCGATCGTGCCGGGCGCTATCTGTTTGTGAATGCACCATATGCGGCGCTGTTGGGCTATCGTCCTGAGGAGTTGGTCGGACAATCCTGGGAAATTACGGTGCATCCGGAGGACCGGTCGGCTGTTGGGGCGGCATTCAGCCGGATGCTCGCGGTCGGGAAGGCAGAAGGCGAGTTCAGAGGAATCCGAAAAGACGGCACCGTATTCGATCAGTACGTCGTCATCGTGAAACCGCAGAGCGAGGCGAAAGCGCTGTCGGGTCACTACTGCTTTGCCAAGGATGTGACCGAACGCAAGCTCACGGAGAGACGAGAGCAGGCGACGCAGCGACTGTTGGCGTCGATCACTCGTGTGCAATCGTTGTTTATCGACAATGAAAAGCCCGACGCGGTGTTTGACATCATGTTACGGGAATTGCTGCAGCTGACGGAGAGTGAATATGGATGGATCGGAGAAGTACGGCCTGACGAAGATCAGCCTGTCTTGAGGACCTCCGAGGTCACCAACATCGCCTGGAACAACGAGACTCGCACATTCTTGGCTCATCAGGCACCCATGCTCGAATTCAGGCATCTCAAGACCCTCTTCGGCCACATCATGACGAGCGGCCAGCCTGTGATAGCCAACGATCCGGCCCACGATCCACGGGTGGGTGGGATGCTCCCTGGCTACCGACCGATGCACGCGATTTTGAGCCTGCCGTTCTCCCATGGCGGAGTCATGACGGGGATGGTCTGCATCGCCAATCGGCCTGGTGGGTATGACGAGGCGCTGGTCGCCTACCTCCAACCGTTCCTCGGAACCTGTGGGCAAGTAGTCGAGGGCCTTCGCAGCAAGCGTCTGCGGAGCGAGGCTGAGCAGGCGCTCCGCATGAGTGAGGATCGGTTTCGGGTGGCTATGCAAGGAACCAATGACGGCATCTGGGACTGGGATCTTCGCACGGACAAAGTCTATTTCTCCGAGCGTTGGAAGACCATGCTTGGATATGAAGATCACGAGATTGCCGACCTCTACAGTGAGTGGGAATCCCGTCTCCACCCGGGCGATCAGCCTCGAGCATTAGCCGAGCTGCATCATTACTTACAGACTCAGGTGGGTGCCTATGATGTGGAGTTTCGATTCCGAAAGAAGGACGGCACCTATTGTTGGATCCAGGCGCGAGGGAAAGCACTGTGGGATGCCGAGGGGCATCCCACTCGTATGGCAGGGTCTCACACGGAGATTACGGAGCGCAAATGGGAAGAAGCGCTTCAGAATGCCGAGAGGCAGACGTTGGAATTGGTGGCCAAGGGGCGGCCTCTCAACGATGTGTTAGAGTTCCTATGCCGTGCGGTCGAGGCACAGACGGCGCCGATGCTCTGCGCCGTCATGCTGGCCAGCAAGGAGGGAACGCAGTTGTTGTCTGCAGCGGCACCCAGTCTTCCTGATGTCTACAATCGACTTGTTCGTGTGGTTCCCATCGGTCCCATGATCGGCTCCTGTGGAAGCGCCGCCCATTTCAGGAAACCTGTGTTCGTCGCCGACATTGCGACCGACCTCCTGTGGAAAGACTATGCACAGCTCGCGCTGCCTCATGGGCTGAAGGCCTGTTGGTCGCAGCCGATCTTGAGTTCCACCGGTATCCTGTTCGGCACCTTTGCCGCATACTTTCGAGAACAGAGGGCACCGCAACAGAAGGATCTCAGGTTGATAGAGCGGGCCAGCCACATTGCCGCACTCGCCATTGAACATGCTCGTACCCTGGAAGCATTGAAGGAAAGTGAGAGACGATTCCACGCATTTATGCAGCACAGTCCGGCGGTCACATTTATCAAGGATAGGGATGGGCGTCACCTCTTCGTCAATGCTTGGTTTGAACAGCTGTTCGGGATGTCCAGTGAGGAGGCCGTCGCAAAGACGGTCTTCGATTTCTTGCCGAATGATACTGCGGCACGGGTGCATGGGGGCGACCAACGGGTGATGGCATCCGGTCAACCGATGGAACTTGAAGAAACGATTCCCACCGTAGGAGGCCGGCCCAAACATTGGCTCACGATCAAGTTTCCTTTGGAGACGGAGCAAGGAAGGTTGCTCGGTGGTATCGGGATCGACATCACGGAACGGAAGAGGCTCGAACGAGCGAGTCAGGATCAACACGATCGTCTTCGCTTGGCGATGGACATTGCCAAATTGGCCACCTGGGATTGGAATATCCTCACCAATCAGGTCATCTGGTCAGAGAACTGTGAAGAAGTGAAGGGGCTGCCTCGAGGCTCGTTCGATGGGACGTTTGAGGCCTATCAACGGTTGGTGTACCCGGAAGATCTGCCGGGGCTGCATGCGGACATTGAGCAGGCACTCAGCGGTCAGAAGCCCTACCACACGGAGCATCGGATCGTGCCGCCGACCGGCGAGATGCAGTGGCTCGAGGGCAACGGTGTGGTCTATCGAGACGAGCTGGGCCGGCCCATCCGGATGGTGGGCACCGTGAGAAACATCACCGAACAGAAACGCGTTGAGCAGACCTTGCGGGTGAACGAGGAACGGTATGCCAGGGCCACGGCGGTGGGACAAGTTGGAGTCTGGGAATTGGATGTGCGAGCTGGCACGTACTACGGAGACAGGAATCTGAAAGCCATGTTCGGGTATCACCTCGACGAGCTGTCCGCCGATCCCTACGCCTGGCTCAACGTTGTGCATCCGGACGATCAATCCATTGCCATGACTCATTGGCAACGAATCGCGAGGGGCGAAGTCGACGACTACCAGTATGAATTGCGCATGGTCAGAAAAGACGGCACGGTTATCTGGACCGATGTGCGAGGTCATGCCGTTCGTGATCCTGCCGGACAGGTGACGCATCTCATCGGCGCCACCGTCGATATCTCTGACCGCAAGCGGATGGAAGACGCCCTGCGGGCTAGTGAGGAGCGGCACCGGAGTGTCGTGGCGGCGATGGCGGAAGGAGTTGTCATTCTGGATGGGCGTGGGATTATCCGCTCATGTAACGCCAGTGCCTGCCGGATTCTGGGACTGACCGAAGAGCAGGTGTTAGGCTGCACATCGCTCGATCCTCAGTGGCGCGCGATCCACGAAGACGGCTCGCCGTTTCCAGGCGACACCCATCCGGTGATGAAAACGCTTCGAACCGGCCGCGCTTCCGAGAACGTCGTCATGGGTGTGCATCGGCCCGACGGGTCGATCGTGTGGCTTTCGATCAACACGCAGCCCATTACCTCGGGCTTGGAACAGCCGCTGCTCGGCGTGGTCGCGTCGTTTCGTGACATCACCAGGCAGAGGCAGCGGGAAGCGGACCTGAAACTGTTTCGAACCTTGCTGGACCAAGTGACGGATTCCATCGAGGTCATCGATCCCTCCAGCGGACGGTTTCTAGACGGCAATCGGCAGTCGCATGAGAGCCTCGGCTATACGCGGGAGGAATTGTCGAATTTGACCGTACCGGACATCGACCCCCTGGTCACGAGCCCTGTTTTTCATGAGTATATGCAGCATCTGCGGGAAACAGATGTTCCCTTGCGGGTCGAAAGTGTGCATCTGCGCAAAGACGGTACGACCTTTCCCGTAGAAGTCGTCGCCCAGATCATCCGTCACCAGAACGAGTATTATGTGGTTGCCGTCGTGCGCGATATCACCGAACGCAAACGATCGGAAGCGGCTCTGCGGGACAGCGAGGAACGTCTGCGTACCTTGTACGATGATAATCCCTCCATGTACTTCACGGTGGCGCCGGATGGCACGATTCTGTCTGTGAACCGCTTCGGAGCTCAGCAGTTGGGGTATCATTCGGATGAGCTGATCGGCGGACGAGTTTTCGACATCGTGTATGAAGAGGACACAGCGTTCGTTCTTCAGGAACTGGCCCAGGCTTTCGCCGGTGCGACAGGCAGCATCGAGTCATTGGAGTTCAGGAAACGAACAAAGGAAGGGACGATCATCTGGGTGCGAGAGCGCTTGCGGATTGTGCGTACGGAAGAGGCGGGGTCAGTGGCGCTCATCGTCAGCGAAGACATCTCCGCCAGAAAAAAGATTGAGGCGGTGCTGGCCGAGCGGGAGGAGCATTTGCGGCTGTTCATCGAGCACAGCCCGGTTGCGCTGGCGATGTTCGACCAAGAGATGCGGTATCTCGCCGTCAGTCAGCGCTGGAGAGAGGATTATCAGCTTGGTGATCAACCGCTGCTCGGCCGAAGCCACTATGAGGTCTTTCCGGAGGTGCCTGAGCGGTGGAAAGCCATTCATCGCCGATGTTTGGCCGGCGCCGTTGAGAGTTGCAAGGAGGATCCTTTTGGTCGGCTTGATGGCCGCACGAATTGGTCACACTGGGAGATCCGTCCGTGGCTGAGGTCTGAAGGGACCGTCGGCGGGATCGTGATTTTTTCGGAAGACATCACGGCCCGCAAACAGGCGGAAATCGCAGCCTATGAAAGTGAGGAGCGGTTTACGTTGGCCGTTCGCGCGACAAACGATGGGATCTGGGATTGGAATATTCTGACAGGAGAACAGCATTGGTCCGGCCGTCACTTTGAACTGTTCGGACTTCAGTCAAGCGAGGTCGTCTCGACCTATGCCTCGTGGAGGGCTCTGGTGCATCCGGATGATGTCGATCGGGTAGGCCAAGCCATGTGTCATCACCTCGGCATGTGCGAACCCTACGATGTCGAAGTGCGAGTGAAGATAAACAACGGTGGGTATCGCTGGTTCCGCGACCGCGGCCAGGCGGTGTGGGATGCCTCAGGTCGTCCAATCCGCATGGTCGGATCGATTTCCGATATCACGGAGCAGAGGAATGCCGAGCAGGCTTTGCGGGTCGCGCATGCTGAACTCGAACAACGAGTTGCCGAGCGCACGGAACAGCTCGCCTTGACAAATCGGTCGCTTCAGAAAGAGATCGTTGAGCGCACCAAAGCGGAGGAGGCGATCCGTGAGAGTGAATTGCGATACAAGTTGCTGACAGAAGCGACATTCGATGGCATTGCCATTCACGATCAGGGGGTTTTGCTTGAGGTCAATCCAGGTTTGGAACGGATGTTCGGCTATCAACCGGGTGAACTGCTCGGCCGATCAATCTTGGATCTCATTGCCGAGGAGTCTCTCGACCGAGTCGCCGCCAATATGCGGGATGGTGTGAGAGGACCGTATGAAGCCATCGCGTGCCGCAAGGACGGCACCACCTTTCCCGGTGAAGTCGTGGTCAGGCCCTATCACTATCGCGGAAAGGAAGTTCGTTTGGTGGCAGGCCGCGATATTACGGAGAGGAAGCATCTTGAGGTTGAACGGCTGCGACGGACGGAAGAGCTCGAATGTCAGATCGCCGAACGGACCGCCGAGATCGCCAAGCTGGAATCGCAGCGCGCACAGGCGGAAAAGCTGGCGGCGATGGGTCGCCTCGCGGCCGGTGTCGCGCATGAAATCAACAATCCGATCGCCGGGATCAAAAACGCCTTTACGCTCGTCCGGCAGGCGATCGATCCGACCCATCCGAGCGCGGAGTTCGTCGGGCTGATCGATCGTGAGATTGCTCGTGTGGCCTCGATCATCCAGAATATGTACCAACTCTGTCGACCGGAGACTCGCTCAGGCGAGATGGTGGATGTCCGAATCCTGGTGACGGATCTGGAGGCGTTGCTCACGCCGCTGCTGCAGCAACGGCGGCTGAAGTTCGTCGTCGATCTGATGTCCGCCCCCCGATGGCTCTGCGTGCCGAGGGGGGATCTTATGCAAGTCATGCTGAATTTGCTGACGAATGCCATTGAGTGCTCGCCCGAAGGGAGTCCGATCACGCTCAGCCTGCGGGAAGAGGCCGATGGAGTTCGGTTGGTGGTGAGGGACCAGGGGGGCGGTATTGCGCCGGAGTATCTGCCGCACATCTTCGATCCCTTTTATACGACGAAGACCGGGCGGGATCAGAAGGGGATGGGGCTCGGTCTGTCCGTCTCGCAGAGTTTGGTGCAGGCGATGGGTGGAACGATTGAGGTCGACACGCAGGTCCACTGCGGATCGACGTTCACCATGTGCTTGCCACGGGATAGGGTGGGAGCAAAAGTGTAACGTTTCAGGTTTGAAGTTTCGTGTTGTCGGACAACCTGAAATTCGGAATATGAAGCACCAGAAAAACGTGAAGAATCGAACATGAAACATTGAACCGAAACTCGAAATCCAAAACTTTACAATCACACCGGAGGTCATGATCTATGTTGACTGACGCACCGAGAATGCTCTTGGCGGATGATGAAGAGACGTTTCGTCGCTCGACGGCCAGACTGTTTGAGCAAGAGGGGTATCGCTGCGATTGCGCGGTGGATTCCGACGAGGCCGGGCGGTTGCTGACGAAGGAGCACGATGTGCTTATTTCCGATATCCGCATGCCGGGGAACATGCAGTTTGAATTTCTCCGGGACGTCCGCAGCCGCTTTCCGATGTTGCCGATCGTACTTGTGACGGGCTATCCCTCGGTTCAGACCGCCGTGGAGTCTCTACGTCTCTCGTTCACCGATTATCTGCTGAAGCCGGTAGATTGGCCGGATCTGCGGCGGGCGGTGGGCGAGGCGGTGAAAAAGACGACGATGCTGCGGATGACCGCCGCCCTGCGCGAGGAAGCGAAACGATTGGTCGCGTCACTGGAGCATTTGAATCACGATCTCCCGCCGATGGGAAGCGGTACCAACGAGTCGGAGTTGGCTTGGTCGCTGGATACCTATCTCGCGCAATGCTTTGCCCAGATGGCCGTTTTGTCCGATAGACTCCGGTCTGTGCTGACGAGCCAATTCCAAGGCCATGCCGAGGCGCCCATCGATGTGTGCCGAATGATGGAGTGCCCCAGACTCACGACCTATCGAGCCGCGCTCGAGGGGACGATCGAGGTGCTCGCAAAGACAAAAAACTCCTTCCGCTCCAAGGATCTGGGATTGCTCCGGGAAAAAATCGAACAGGTGCTTCGCGAGGAGATATGAACCTGGTTTCAGGGGACGTTTCGGGTTATCGGACAACCTGAACTGTGAAACGGTCATGGGTGGAAGCCTGAGGTTCAAGTTGGAGGAGGCGTCTCCCGCTTAGTATCTCGGACCTCCGATTCTTCAACATACGACGCTTCACGGTATTGTCCGATAACTTTCAACTCGAAACCTCTTCTCTCCCACCGCTTAGGATTTCCTCGCTCATACCGATAAGGTGTCAGACAAGACAAGAGCCGTCGGTTTGAGCAGGAGGCTCAGACCGCCTGAACGTGTAGGAGCAAGACCTGCCAGTGGAAGGCGCAGTCCTGTGTCCTCTGATGAGGACGTCAGGCGTGCGCCCTTTTTGTCTGTCGAACGGAATAGATTCCCACGCCGTTCTAGGCGCGGTTCTTCATTGATGACGAGTGGGGCTCGTCCTGCTTCACAGGATTCCGCTCTCGCCCCCGCTCAAAGAGGGGAAGAGGGGTAAATTCATTCCCTAGGCAGGGCACTGCAGCTGTAAAGCCGCAACGCTTCACGTCGGCACCAGGGGCAGGCCCCACCGATTGTTGTGGGTTTTGATGAAGTGTCTTGCAGGGGCTCTCTTGTGTGCTGTGCTCCGTCCTCAGCCATCGCTTGGTCAGGGAAAATCAATAGTCCCAAGTAAATATTAAATAGTAAGGCGGTCATGCCTTGCCATGAAGACTCCTTCCGCATCGGTTCACGTCCTCACTATTATTTCAGCCTAAAGAATTACCATCGAGAGGCCGATAGTGTTGTTGAGGAAGATAAGCCGTTCTCAATTGGATGAGGGCGGGCCTGACTTAGGAAAAGGGGGCGTTCGATGATGAGACGAGTCTACGCTGGAGTTGGACTGATCATTCTTCTGAGCGGGTATCTGGGATTCTTCGTGCCGGATGCGCATGCGATTCCAGCATTTTCGAGAAAGTACGACGTGTCCTGTAATACTTGTCACGTGCCGAGCTTCCCTAAATTGAACGATTTTGGGAACCGATTTCGTGACAGTGGATACCAGATGGATTCGGATGATGACCTGCCGACCGGGCTACATATGGCGTATTGGCCGGTCTCACTGCGCACGTCGGTTGGGTATCAAACGAGTTCGATCAATCATCTCGGCGTAGGGAACCCGGCCACGAGTACGGTCGGCGCCTCCACCGGAGGATTTGGGTTTACCATTCTGGATATTCTGGCGTTTGGGACGATTATGAAAGATGTGTCCTACGGTGTCATCTATACCCCGGGTCTGGGAAGCGCGGGGTTCGGCACCGGCAGGACCGACGGAGATCTGGAGGCGGCGTTTATTCGCTTGAATAACGTGATGGGGACCAGCCTCTTGAACATCAAAGTCGGAAAATATGAGTTGGATCTTCCCTTCAGTGAACACCGGAGTCCCACCCTCAACACGCCCTTTGTCATGTATCACTATCGGTCGGGAACTCCGTTCAGTCGTATCACCGCCAACCCACTTGGCAATCCGCAGTATGGGAACGCCAATGATTTTGCGCTGGGGGACAATCAGCCAGGCATGGAACTGTTCGGCACCAAGGATATCGAGCTGGTCGATGGAACGTTCCGCTACTCGTTGAATGTCGTGTCGTCCAATGTCACGAACGTCGGCGGGTCTGGCGGCGGGCGTGCGCTTCAATTTTATGGTCATGCGACACAATCATTCAAAGGATACGGCATCGTGGACGGGCAACGGATCGGCGTATTCGGTATGTTTGGACGGGCGCCCACGGCGGCCAATCCCGCAATCGCAGGAGTGGACCAAAACGGCACAGGAGAGCAAAGCCGCACGTTTTCGCGGATCGGGGTCGACTTCAGTTTAACCGCGTTGTCCAAGGTGAATGTATTCGGGGCCTACATGATCGCCAACGACTCGGCCAATCTCTTTCGGTCGCAGGGAATCCTGAACGCGCAAGCGTCTCGATGGAACGGAGGATTTGTGGAGGTCGACTACAACTTCGTCATCCCGGCCGTCGCCTATTACCGATTCGACTGGATCAGGAATAATTTCCAAGGAGATCCGACATTCGACAAGAAATTCGGGAATGTGGAGTCGCACACCATTGCGATGCGATACCACCTCTATCAGAGCAAGCGCACCGCGCTGTCTTTCCATGGAGAGTTCTCGCATACGAAGACGACAAAGACCGGCGCGTTTGGAGAGGATCAAGTCGCGCGTGTCGGGTTTGTCGGCATGGACTTCTCGTTCTAAGGGAGAAGATGAAGGCTGCATCGATCAGCAAGGAGTATTTGGATGAATACACGTACGATATGGGGATGGCTGGCCTGTTGTGCGATCGGAGTGATTGGGAGCGGGATGGTGCTTGCCGCAGAGCGTGATCCGCTGAAACCACGTGTGCCGGATAGTGACTTGGCCGCCGCACAAAAACTGTCGAACCCCGTGGCATCGTCACCCGATACGACCGCCAAAGGGAAGGCCCTCTATGAATCGAAAGGCACGTGTTTTAAATGTCACGGGCTGAAAGGGATCGGCGACGGCCCGCTTGCGAAGAATCTGAAGCCTTCTCCCAGGAGTTTTGTGAACGCGGAGTGGCAGAAAACTCGCACGGACGGTGAGATGTTTTGGGTCATCAAGAACGGCAGCCCCGGAACCGGCATGGTCTCGCTCATTCCGTCGGATATTAACGATGAAGAGGCCTGGACGATCATCCACTACGTGCGCACACTCAAGTGAACTGAGATTGTTGAACATCTGTCACACCCCCGACCTATTATGAAACATTGGTCTGTAGGAATTCGTCTAGGGCTTGGGTTCGCATTCATCTTATCCGGATTGCTGGCCATAGCCGGCGTCTCGCGCTGGGCCATCCTGACATTGTCGGATACGATCACAAGCTTGTATCAGGACAACGCCGTCGCCGGCACCGAGCTGGCGAAAATGAGTACCGCCCTGCTGCGGTACCGAAATCAGGTCATTCAAATCATCGGGGTGCAAAGCAAGGACGACTTTCAGGAAATGCAGGCAGAGCTCCCGAAGCTTGAAACCGACGTCCGGCAATATCTGACTGCATACAAAGGCCATACCAAGGGGACATCCGGTGCACACGAGGAAAAGGCAGAATCTGTCACGGTGGAAAAAGGTATTGAAGATTATTTCGCGCTGGAGAAGCGAACGATCGATCGTATGAAATCCTCAATGGAGGCGGGAGACTCGAAGGAAACCGAACGTCTCAGGCAGGCGGCTATTCAGAATTCATTCTATGGTGCCGGACCGACCATGAATATGGCGGGTGAATCGCTGGACCAATTGCTCAGCACGGTGGCCCAGATCGCAGCTGATTCCAAACAGACGGGTGAAGAGACGATCGCCAAAGCTCAAACTATTTTACTTGGGGTATTCGGGGTCTGTCTTCTGCTCGGGACGCTCATTGCGCGTCTTCTCTCGGTGAGTATTACTCGACCATTGAAGACGTTGAGTCATGCCGTTGCGCTGATAGCAAGCGGCAATCTCAAGGCGCGGTCTGAGGTGATGGCTCGAGACGAAATGGGCATGCTAGCCGGGGCGTTCAACGACATGGGGGACAAGCTGGAACAGGCTGCCGCCAAGCAGCAGGAAATGGTCAGTACTCTCAATAACGCCAAAGCCAACCTCGTCATCTGTGACCGGAATCTCTGTATCACCTACGTGAACAAAGGCGCGGAGGAGACGTTTGGAAAGCTTGCGGACGTGCTGCGACGGATTGTTCCGACGTTTGATCCAATCCGGTTGCTGGGTGGGTGTGTGAAGCCGTTGCTGGAAGGATCTCGGGAGTTGCAAGGGGGGCTCGACAATCCGCAGCGCCTCCCGGCCCGAGAGGATGTCCGACTCGGGCCCTTACTCTTGGATATTCGGTTGAGCGGCCTGACATCGGGTAGCGGTGAGATTCTCGGCTATACGATGGAGTGGGTCAATGTCTCGGATGTGCGTCAAGCTGAACGGACCGTCGTCAGGATGCAATCGGCGCTTGAGCATGCGGGAACGAATTTTATGTTGGTGGATGAGCAAGAACTGGTGATGTTCTTGAATAAGGCCGCCCGTGAATCGTTGAAGCGATTGGAGCGCGACCTCGGAACTGAGATCTCTGGATTCAATGCCGACCGGCTCCTCGGTCAATCCATTCGCTCATTCTTTAAAGACGAAGGAGTTCTCAATCGATTGATCGCTGAGCTTGGACCCCAAGCCGTCCGACATGCTGAAATCACGTTGGGAAGCAGAGTGTTCGACTATCAAATGCGGGGGGTGTTCAGCGCCCAAGGCGAAAGATTAGCCTATGTGATCGAATGGCGTGATGTGACGCAGGAGCGCAGGACCCAGTGCCTCATCGATGATCTGGTTCAGGGGGCGACACAAGGGCGGCTTTCTGATCGTATGGCTCTGGAGGAGCTGGACGGAGTGTATCTTTCGATGTCGAAAAATATGAATCGACTGTTGGACGCCATCTCGGTCCCGATGAAGGAAGTCGGGCTGGTGATGAAAGCGTTGTCCTCATGCGATCTGACGGTGACAATGACCGGTCAGTATGCCGGCGAGTTTGAAGCGATGAAGCAAAGTCTCAACGAGGGTATGTATAACCTGACTCAAACTGTGGTCGGCGTCCGTGAGGCAGTCGAGAGTGTGGCGGCCGGGGCGGAGGGCATCACCAATGGGAATGAAGATCTTTCGCGGCGGACGAGCGAACAAGCCGGATCGCTGGAAGAGACCAGTGCATCAATGGAGGAAATGACCGCCATTGTGAAGCAAAATGCCGATAATGCCAAGCAGGCGAATCAGTTGGCGATCGCCGCACGCGATACAGCGGATAAGGGCGGTATCGTGACAAAACGGGCCGTCGATGCGATGGGGGAGATCAACAAGAGCAGCAAGAAGATCGCCGATATCATCACGGTGATCGATGAGATCGCGTTCCAGACGAATCTGTTGGCGTTGAATGCGGCGGTGGAGGCTGCACGGGCAGGTGAACATGGCCGAGGGTTTGCGGTGGTCGCGGCAGAGGTGCGCAACCTAGCGCAGCGCTCGGCCATGGCGGCCAAGGAAATCAAGGGCTTGATCAATGAATCGATCCAACGAGTCACGGAAGGAAGCGCGCTGGTGGATCAATCAGGGAAGACGTTAGAGGACATCGTGCATTCAGTGAAGCACGTGAGCGACATCATCGCGGAAATCACGGCCGCATCGCAGGAACAGGCGAGCGGGATTGATCAGGTCAACAAGGCCATCATGGCGATGGACCAGACGACCCAGCAGAACACCACCCTTGTCGAAGAGTTGGCGAGTACGACCAAATCGGTACAAGAGCAGACCCGAGAGCTCTACCACCGAGTCTTGGGGTTCAAAATTGGGAACTCTGAAGCGGAAAAGGCTTCGATGCCGGCCGTTCATTCACTGAGAACGTTCGTCGCAGAAACCATCGACCGCAGCTATAAGCATCAGGACGGCAACTCTCGGATGACCTCAATGAAGAGGCCCAGATTACGAGATGTCTCGCACCTCCCTGGACATGCGACAGCGGGTGCATCGACGCCCCTTAAGTTGGCGGACGGACCTCGCACGGACCGCTATCAAGATTCCGGGTTCGAGGAATTTTGAGTGTTCGAACACATAATCATGGTGAGCTCTCGGCTCGTATACGGAAGAAATCGATAGGGTTGTTGCTGAAGAATGTCGCCATTGTGCTATTCGTTTTTCTCGCATATCGATGTGTATCTCGTTCACGATATCTCATGCTGAATCTAAAGGAGTAATCGATGGCTCATAAAGATGAAATCACCAAAGCAATTGCCGCGCACGGCATGTGGAAAACGCGCCTGACGCAAGCCATTGAAAGCGGAAAAATGGATACACCCGTTGATACGGTTCGTATGGATGATCAGTGCGCGTTTGGTAAATGGCTGTACGGCGCATCACTGGACGCGAAAGATAAAACCTCTCCTCAATATGAAGAAGTTAAGAAACTTCACGCACACTTTCATCAAGTAGCTGCTCAGGTCGTCGAATTGGCATTGAACGGGAAGAAACAGAAGGCTCTACAGCTGGTGTCGTTGGATGGTGAGTATACAAAAATATCTTCCAAGCTCACCGCATCAATGTCCGTATGGGTCAAGAAGATGGCAGCGTAGGCATTTTCTCACAACGAATCGCCATGTCTTGACCACTCATCGAATCTTACCATGTTGCTCTATAGGTTCAGCTGGTTTAGTCCATATCATCCGAGATACGCTCGAACGGTCGGGGAGGTCGCTCCATTTTCTGCCGGAGTTGCATACACCACTCCATAAAGCAGCATAGTCGAATGTCCATCGGAGAACATCCCCAGGACACAAGGGTTCTGAGGGACCTCTCGTGAAATCCATAGGAAAACAGGCATCTCTGCTCTTATAAGCAATTTGCCCTGCCTTCTGGCCTGTTGGCGACGATGTGGGAAAAGAAGATGACCTCCGGTCGGAGGATGTCTGGCTGTTCTTGAGCCGATATCGACTCTATCACCGCAAGCTCGTTTTAATCGCCTTCGGTAAAGAATCGACAGCAACCGACCGATAAAGCCAAGACTTCGCAGGAGTGGGTAGGAACTTGGCGCGGGTCCTCCACCCAATGGATTGCTCATGGACTATGGCATTACCTCAGATGAGTTTCTCCGTTTCCGCAAGTTGATCTACGACGAAAGCGGTATCTCGCTCGGCGATCAAAAACAAACGCTGTTGGCGTCTCGGCTGTCCAAACGCTTGCGAGATCTTGGGCTGACAACCTTCACAGAATATTATGAGCGGGTCACGGGTGACCTCACCAAGGAGGAGTTCACCCGGATGTTGGACCTGATCTCGACCAACAAGACCGACTTTTTCAGAGAGCCAAAACATTTCGATTATCTGCGTGAGCGGATTCTTCCTGAATTGGGTAAGGAAAAACACATTCGTATTTGGTCCTCCGCGTGCTCGACCGGGGAAGAGCCCTACACGATCGCCATGACGCTCTACGAAAGTGTCTCTGACCCTCAATGCTGGGACTTCAAAATTCTGGCATCTGATCTTTCAACCAGGGTCTTGGCGAAAGCGGCGGCGGGTCTGTATGAGGCAGAACGCATGCGGGACGTGCCGCCGGAGATCGTGAAGCGGCATTTCCTACGGGGGCATGGCGAGCGGGAAGGGTTCTTGAAGGTCAAGCCTCATCTGGCATCGATGATCCAGTTCCGGCGGTTGAACCTCATGGATGATCGATTCCCGATTAAGAGCCCGTTGGATCTCATTTTTTGCCGGAATGTCATGATCTATTTCGATCGCCCCACTCAGGAGCAACTCGTCAACAAGTTCCATCGATATCTGAAGCCTGGGGGCTATTTGTTCATCGGTCATTCCGAGAGCCTGCAGTGGGTGCAGCACCCTTTCAAGGTTATGGGCCCCACCATCTACCGGAAGGATTGCTAGTCGCATGGCATTGAGTGAGACGAACACGTTTTCGCATATCCGCCGGATGCGAGATAACCGGTTTCCCCATGAGATCGCGGCGATCTTGCCGGGAGAGTTCTTTGTCAGTTCCACTCCCATGATTGTGTACACCGTGCTCGGGTCCTGTATTTCTGCCTGCATCCGTGATCCAGTCATGGGTGTGGGCGGAATGAATCATTTCATGTTGCCGAAACCAAAGGATGGAGGAAACGATTCCTGGGGGGAATCGACTCGATACGGCTCCTATGCCATGGAGTCGTTGATCAATGAAATCTTGAAGCTGGGCGGCATGAAGAGTCGGTTGGAAGTCAAGCTGTTCGGGGCTGGGAAAATCTACGAGGGGAATATCGACGTCGGGGCTCGAAACGCCGAATGGGTGCTTGCCTTTCTTAAAACAGAGGGGCTCAAGGCGGTGAAAACGGATTTGGGAGACGTCTGCCCGCGTAAAGTCTATTATTTTACGGATTCCGGCCGCGTGCTTCTGAAAAAGATCGAGCGGTTAAAGAACAAAACCATTCTTGAGCGTGAAAACGAATATGCCACAAAGATCCAAACGATCGAGAAGCCGGTGGAGGATGATGTCACGCTCTTCTGAACGACACAAAACGGTGCGTGCCTCGGAGTCAGCCGCTTTATGAACGACGTGAGACGAGGAGAACGATGAAAAAAATTCGCGTCCTCAACGTGGATGATTCGGCATTGATGCGCCAGGTGCTGGCGTCGTTGCTCGCGAAGGATCCGGAGATCGAAGTCATCGGTGCGGCACCTGATCCCTACGTGGCTCGCGAAAAGATCAAGGCGTTGAATCCCGATGTGATCACGCTTGATGTTGAAATGCCGCGGATGGACGGGATCACGTTCCTCGAAAAACTCATGCGTGGGCACCCGATGCCTGTCGTAATGGTGAGTTCCCTTACCGAAGCAGGGTGTCAAACGACGCTCCGAGCCTTGGAGCTCGGTGCGGTTGATTTTATCACTAAGCCGAAAATCGACCTCCGTGAGGGAATGGATGAAGTGGCGCAGGATCTGATTGCAAAGGTCAAGACGGCTGCCTGTGCCAATCTGAAACGCCAGCCGCTCGGAAATGGCACTAAAGCGTCCCCTCAGCCGAACCAGGCGTCGGTTTGCAATGGATCGCAGGCCATGATCAAGACGACTGATACCATCATCGCGATCGGTTCCTCTACCGGAGGGACGGAGGCCGTGAAAGACGTGTTGGAGGTCCTTCCTCCCAATACGCCTCCGATCTTGATTACACAACACATGCCTGAACGGTTCACAAAAACATGGGCTGACCGGATGAACGGACTCTGTCGAATCTCCGTTAAGGAGGCAAAAGATGGAGACAGCGTGTTGCCGGGACATGCCCTGGTCGCTCCTGGCGGGTATCATATGGCGCTGGAACGGAGCGGCGCCCGGTATACCGTTCGGATCAATCAGGATCCTCCGGTGAATCGACATCGACCATCGGTGGATGTGCTGTTTGCTTCCGTGGCGCGGTATGCCGGTGCCAATGCCGTCGGGGTTATCTTGACCGGGATGGGGGGAGATGGTGCAAAGGAGTTATTGACGATGAAACAGGCCGGTGCGTTTACGATCGCTCAAGATGAGGCGAGCTGTGTCGTATTCGGCATGCCGAAGGAGGCGATCAAGCTTGGAGGTGTGGATCAGGTGCTCTCTCTAGGAGATATCGCCGGCGCAATCTTGACACATGTGAGCCGTTGAGGACTGTTGAGGTGGGAGACCCTGCTTGAATGGGTCGACCATAACGGGTTTGATGCATAAGGCCACGGCCTCTGCTCAAGCCGTGTGAGTGAGCGGGAAGTGCCAATCTGACTGATCTGAATGAAGGAGGTTACTATGGCGATGCAGGCGAAAGAGCGCCCTGTCTTGAATGGCGTGGTGCTCGAATTGGCCGGGGATCTCACCTATGCCAATCGTGAGCAATTTAAAACGGCGGTGGAAGCGGTTCGGCAAAAAGGCTGTCGGCATCTGATTCTGAATATGGCTGAAGTTCGTTTTGTCGATAGCTCGGGGCTTGGTCTGCTGGCGCTTGTGTCTCAGAATTTCAAGTTAAGTCAGGGAAAGGTCAGCATGCTGAAACCGCAAAGTTATGTGCGTGAAATCATGAGCCTTGCGAATATCCAGAAACTAATCCCTGTGTATGACAATGAGCAGGATGCATTGGCTGCTCAGCAGAAAGCGGCTTAGGCGTGAAGCGTGTCTCGTGTTCCCAAATCAGCTGAGATACATTCTTACTCCGTCCTGTGCTTCACGCTCTCACGAGAGATACCTCATGCCGAACACATCCATGCAGGTTATCGAAGACGCATGCGAAACATGAAGGGCCACTGATGCCGTCAACATCGGTTGAACCAACAGGTCAGGTGACGGGGCCGACCGTGCTCATCATAGACGATGAGCCGACGGTGCGTGTCGCCTTGGCGGCTCGACTCAAACGGCTTGGGTATCGGGTCCTGCAGGCTGATGACGGCAAGGCCGGGTTGGAAATGCTCCGCCGCGAGCGCCCGGATTTGACGATCTTGGATTGGATGATGCCTGAAATGGATGGCCCGTCGTTCTGTGAAGTCGTTCGTCAGGATTCGGAACTTCTGTCAAGTCAAATTCTGATGATGACGAGCAACGATCAACCGGAGCAGATTGCGGAAGGGTTGGCTCGCGGGGCGGATGATTTTCTCAGCAAGGCCGCTAGTAAATATGAAATCACGGCTCGTGTGCAAGCCGGAATACGCGCCGCGAGTCTGATCAGGCGTCTGGAAGATGTGACCGCAGAGATTCGCCGGAAGCAGGACACACTTGAACGCGAGTTGCAGTCGGCGGCTCGGTATGTCGAGTCGCTGCTTCCTACGTCAGGAGCCATCGGCCCAGGCGTGGACATGGTTTGTGTGTATCGACCATCACTCGGGTTAGGCGGAGACCTCTTTAACGTGGTTCCGTGGAAGGATGACTTATTGGGACTGTATCTGCTTGATGCGTCGGGGCATGGTGTTTCGCCGGCGTTGCGATCCGCCTCCTTTTCCACGTTTCTTCGCCGCGAGAGCTTGATTCGTCATGTCGGGTCGAGTGATCCTGGGGCGATCCTGACCGAAGCCAACAAGCACTTTCCTCTCACGGAGAACGGACACTATTTCACGATTGTGTTTGCGACGCTCGATGTCCGCTCTCATACCCTCTCTTACGCGACAGCGGGGCATAGTGGGGTATTTCTTCACCGTAAGTCCGGCGAGGTCTGTTGGATGGCAAAACCGAATCTTCCGTTGGGATTCGATTCGTCGACGGTATACGGCACCGAGGTGCTTTCGATCGAACAGGGTGATCGACTGTATGTTCTGAGTGACGGGCTCTATGAGGTGCCGGACGCAACAGGCAATCTGTGGGGGCAAGAGCGTCTGGAGGAGGTTGTTCGTACGCTCGGCCCTAGGCCTCTGAGGGAGGTGTTATCCAGTGTTCTCAACGAGGCGGTTCGATGGCTGGGGCATGAACAATTTCCGGACGATGTGGCGGTCATGGCGGTGGAATTGAGTGAGGTGCGGTCTCATGAGTGATCGCCTGCATCATGGCCCGGTCTTCAGCCTCGAAGAGGCGCTTGCCCGCGTGGACCATGACCGAGAGACGTTCCTGATGCTGATTGAACTGTTTCTGGAGCATGGTCCAAAAGATTTGGCTCAAGCGCGGACGGCTTTGACCGCAGGGGACGCTCTCGCAGTCGCGCGATCAAGTCATCGGTTGAAGGGAGCGATCTTACAGTTTTGTGCTCCGGCCGCGCTTCAGGCCTGCAAAGAATTGGAAGAGTCCGCAAAAGCCGGAAATCTGACGCAGAGTGAGGAACTCTATGCCACGTTGGAACAGGAGGTCCAGCGTCTGCTCTCCGATCTGTGTCCGATCCGTGACCAAGGGATGGCTGCATGAACACGCCGTTACCAGTCGATCATCTCTTGATCATTGATCCCTGCGTGGATACCCAATCTCGTATCGCTCGCTATGTGCAAGGCCGAGGGTTTTCGGTTATGAGCGTCCCTGACTCTGTGGCTGCCATGGCCAAGATTGAGTCGGCCGCTCCGGATATCGTGATCACCGATATGTTTCTTCCGCAGGGTGCCGGATTGGCGCTGGTCAAGGAACTCAAGACTCGGCATGAGTCATGCCCGGTGATCGTTATGGGGTACGATGTGCCGGAGCCGGTAATCGTCGAGGCGCTACGCGGCGGGGCGATCGATTATCTCCATAAGCCCGTTACGGAGGAAGAACTGTTCTGTGTGCTGCAGCGTGCCCGAGACTTTCTGCCCTGTCATCCTCTGGATGTGCCGGGTGCTCGGCAATTTGACTATGAATTGACCGTTGATTCCGATCCCCGGTATATCCCCGGTGTCATTTCGTGGCTCCTCAAGATGACCGCTTCTGCGTTACCGCCGGTCCAGAGAGTCCATATTCGAGGTGCGCTGCAGGAGGTGCTCTTCAATGCCGTTGAGCATGGGAATCTTGAGATTCAGTCGCGTGAAAAGCAGGAGGCCTTGGCCAATGGGTGCTATGATCAGTTGTTGGCGCAACGCTTAGCGCAGGCTCGTCTCAGGAACCGCCTGGTGAGGATCCGTGTGTTCCATGAGCGGAGTGACAACCATCTGGAGTATCGGATCACCGATGAGGGAACGGGTTTCCCTTGGCGGACTGTGCTGGCGCGTTCTCATGAGATGTGCGAATCCGATGGCGCGAGCGGCCGTGGGATTTTTTTGGCGAAAGCTCTCTTCCCAAGCCTCACGTACAATGATCCCGGGAATGAGGTCACGCTCACAGTGCCGCTCGGCGACTGAGACGCAACAGTCCTTGTTTCGAGTTGTGTGTTTCTGGTCTTTCGACAAGAAACGCGCAACTTGCACCGCGAAACCCGAAACCCTTCTTGTTCTGCTAGAGAATCCGCAGATATTCCACCGTACTATCCCCCTTACTGGCATCTCGTTTCAAAATGACCAGCGAGCTCTTGGTGGTTTCATTGACGGTGATGGTCAATTGCGCCGAGAAGTAGTCCGATTTAATGTCGTAGTCGCTTCGCAGCTTTTGGCCGATTTCTTGAAAGCTGCTGATACGATCAAGTTCGGTTTTCGTCTTGAACGGCCGTCCTTGGACGATCTCCATTGCCATTGATTGAGTGACGGCCGGGTCCAGGGTCTGCAACACGATCGGATCGGCGGTGTTGACATTCATGGTTGTGCTGCCGTCCACCGGGAAGACGGTGATATAGGGTGTAATCCGATCGATGACCTCCGGAGTAAATCCCTTGATCAGTCTCAGGTCTCCCAATCCTGAGAGAGGGCTGTTGGCGGCCCGGTAGGCTGGCCTCAGAGATTGATAGTAGGGGGTCTCGGCACCGGCCGGCTGAGGCGCTTCGTCTTGGTCCACCCAATCGATGAGTGTATCAACCAGGTTGGGGCTGATCTTCAGCAATTCAAAAAGTCGCTTAATACGGGCGATCTTCCTCTTTTGCTCCGGTTCACCGCCTGAAGTCGATGCGAGATCGTTCAGGTTCACCTTTCCCGTCTCGTCTTGGATTTTGGCGGTGAGAAACCCGTCGCCGATCGGATACTTTGTGATCGGCATGCCCCAAATATCGGTCGGTGCGTCGTATTTCTGGCCGGTCATCTTTTCCCGCATCAGATCTTGGAGCAGTACCGCTTTGGTTGCCTGGACGGCGGCCCGCGTCAGCATGGTGGCCTTATAATCGTCGCGAAAGCCGGCGGCCGCGCGGTACTCCCGTCGGGCTTCTGCGTCGAACTCGAGAATGAGAGCGGTGAGGAGGGTCAGGACCAGGAGTGCAACCAGCAACGCAATGCCGCGTTCATCAGCTCTTGGCATAGCTCAGGACTCGAACGGTGGCATCGAGATTGACAGGATTATCAAATTTCGGACGGATCTGCAGATGGCGAACGTGCAAATCGTAGGGGGCCTGATCGATCGTGGCCAGGAAGGCCAACAACTCCGGCAGTTGGATGCCTTCCAATCGGAGATCGACAGCTGTTTCTTGGTACCCCTGCGCCAATGATTGGACGTGCGGTTGCATGCTGGTGATGCGCTCTCGCACCTGTGCGGTCGTTGCCGCCTCTTCCATGAAGGTCAGGAGCGAGAAATGGCTCTCGGCTGCCGGCATGCGGCCCTCGACCTTGCTCAAGCGATCTCGTTTGGTCAGGTAGGATTGGCCGAGCGAGGCCAATTCGGTCAGCTCCTTCTGCTTACGCACAGCCTGGCGGTCGAGACGCTCGAGATTGTCCAACAAGGGATCGACAATCAGCACAAACAACAAGCTGAAGCCGACGACGACCCCGCCCGCGAGCACGAGCATCCGTTCTCGTTGCGACATGTGGTGCCAGCGTTCTCGGAAGTTGTGCATCATGGTTTCTGCACCGTGACGGTCATACGAAAAACGACTTGATTGGGAGCAGCACCCACGCGAGTTTCTGTGACGGCGACTTCCGTCAGGCGTGGGCTTGAGACGAAGGTTTGCTTGATGCGTTCCACTGCGTCGAATGAGGTGGTTTCTCCCTCCATGAGGATGACGGCTCCGTCCACCGTCAGCTCGCGAACCTTGATCATCGTCCCCGGTGGCAGTTGCTTCACGAATGTCGAGAGGGTGAGGAGGACTTTCCCGTCTGTGGCATCGACCAGCCCGAGTGCCTTCTCGAGGACGCCGATATGGTACTTGGCTTGATCGACTTCTTCGCCCGGAGCGGCGCCCGTCCCTGTTCCAAAGACCTGCTCGTACTGGCTGTGCAGCGCGGTTTTCAATCGCGCGCCCCGCTGATCTTGCAGGAAATAGTGAACCGAGAAATCCGCGAGCGCCAGCAGGGCGATGATCACCCCTGCGATGGTCGCCAAGCGGCGATTCTGCTTCATGGTGGCTGCATCCGGTGATGCCGCATCCGTAATGCTCTTGAGGTCGAGCGCCAGTCCCAACGGCGAGGATTTGAATCGCCACCGTGGGCGGACCATCTTCGGGTGAATGGCCAATCCGAATGCAATGGAAAATGCTCGTGGCGTGTCGGCACCAAACCCCTGTCGTGGTCCGACTGCGTAGAGTCCCACTTGTCGGGAGAGGTGCGCCCCGATTTCTTGCATCTTTGACCCGCCTCCGCAGATCCAGCTGTGGGTCAATCGACTCCGCTCGCTTCCTTGGTAGGCCTGTAAGGTAATGCGAAGCTCTTTCTCGATCGGCTCCAGCAGGTCATTGACCTGATCCACCGAGATGGTTCGCTTGTGGCGTTCGGCTTCGGCGAAGCTACAGGCATGTCGGATGGCTAATGCATGAGTGAGATGGTTGCCGCCCCAGAGGATCGTTCGAAGCATGACCGGGCGTCCTCCCTCGACCAAACAGAGCGTGGTTTTTGAGGCTCCGATATCGATGATGGCCAGGTCTTGCGGGACGGAAGCCCCTTCTTCCTGGAGGTATTGCGTCACGGAGAACAGCGCCATGGCATCGACGTTGATTGCAGAGGGCTCGATATCGGCTTGGGCCAAGAATCGGAGATGTTCGGCCACTTTGTCCCTGGGGGCTGCCGTGACCAGCACCTCGGAGCCCTTGGTCTCACGAATGAGCCCTTCGGATGGCTGGCCTGGGGGCAAGACGAGGCTGTCCACCGCCAGGTCCTCAAGCGGCATCGGAACAAGGTTTTCGACTTCAAACGGGACGACCTGTGCGAGCTTGGCCGCGTCGTTGAACGGGAACGAGAGGGTTCGAACGAAGAGGTCCTGACAGGGAATCGCCGTGACCAATCGATCGGTGGCATAGAGGCCGTGGCGCCAGAGGAAGCCTCGCAGGGATTGGATACGCCGAGCCGGTTCCAGATCCTCCGGACGGGAAAACGGCAAGGGATGTTGAAAGTAATCGACCGTTTCGCGCCCGCTGAGTCGGCGACGAAAACGGACGGCCTTCAACCCCGTTTGTCCGATGTCCAACCCGACGCATTCGTTGACAATCGCCATAAATTCAGTCTCTACCCCCGTTTCGTGTTTCCCGTTTCGTGTTTCCAGTTTACTGACAACATGAACCTCTCACCGCGAAACTCGCGCCGCTCAATCTGCAAACGACAACCCGAAACCAGAAACGTGAAACTTGCCGACTACTTTACAACGCGATCCGTGCCTGTGCCAAGGTTCCCACGATCTTGACGGTGATGGGGGTTCCAGGAGGCAACGGCGGGATGCCCAGGGGTGCCGCCTTTGGCATGAACCCAGGACCAGGGATCACCGTCACTGTGAGCGCCAGTTGACTGTTCGGGAGCTGGGGCTGTAGCGTGATCTGTCCATGACCTTCAAAGGACCCGTCGATTCCTTCGCCTCTTAATTGGGTCACGTCGCAGACAAGGTTTCGACAGGAGAGTCCTGCTGCGGCGCTGCTGAATGTCAGCGATAAAATCTTGCCATTGCCCAGCGGAATCTGGTCGATGTCCAGATCTGTTGCCTGGGCGGTCCAGGTGCCCTCGCTCTTCAGAGCGTTGGGGGCGGATGGATCAAAATCTGCCCGAAAGGAAAACTCCCCGTTAAGGGTTCCGCGGGTGACGTACCGGTGGATGAGTTTCGGCAGCTCCACCTGTTGGAGTTGTCCGTTCAGTGTCAACGGTCCGGCTAGGGAGAAGGATGCCGTGGTGAGCATCCCCTTGACGACGCCTGTACGAGCAGTTTGTTCGTTTTGTTTGACGAGGACGTTGAGACTAAGGCTCCCACCGAGTGCCTGTATGACACCGAGTTTGGCCTGTACGACCGCCATCTCAACAGGATCGAGGTTCGGTCTTGAGAGACTCACGTTCCGCCATTCCAGGCTGAGTGGCAGTCCGATCGACCGATCCATGATGTGGATGTCCAGACCAGTGGCTCGTTTGAGCTCGACCACCAACCGGTTGTGGAGCACGGTATAGGGGAAGGTGGCGATCAGGCAGAGGATCAGAATGCAGATCCCGCCCATCGTCCATGCCAGAATCTCTCTCCATGCGTCAGGCCATTTGATAGTCATGATGTTCCAATGGTGACCCATTCTCGCACCGTCGACGGCGCGGCATCGGGATACTGAAACGTAATTTCGAGTAACACGGCTTTCGGGAGTTTGGTGGCGTTCGGCCAGTCGTCGAGCCAGACTCGGCTCTGCTCATCGTAGTATCGGACATTAAAGGCTTGGACTTGGTCCGCCAGCTCCATTTGGTCGAGCGATTCGTTGGTATCCGTCAGGGTGTAGAGATTCTTCCGAACGAACCGAATCAATCGATCGCGTTCGCGGGTATACACAACCCGAACGGTGTCGCCCTCCTTGACCGTGCTCGTCGCGGTGATCAACTCCTGGTTCATGGCGAGGAACGCCAGTGTATCCGATGGCTGCCCATCTTGTGTCCCGTTCGTTCCGACCCAGGGATACGCGAGGGTTCGTTTGCTGAGAGCGATCTCTTCGGCCATCAACCGGAGAATTTTTCTGATGGTTTGCTCCCTGGTCGTATGTTCTCTTCCTGACTCGACGGTCTGTGTCGTCGAGAGGAGTGATGCAAAGACCATGGCAGCGATGGTTCCGAGCAGCGTGACGGCGACCAGGACTTCCACAAGGGTGAAGCCTGCCGGCGCGGTGACCTTACGATGAGAGGCGGCTTGTGAGCACATAGGTGCTGACCTCCACAGATTCTTCTCGCTCACCGCGCAGCCAGGATATTCTAAGCCGAACCTCTCGAACGAACTCCAGCGGAGTCGGACTAATGGTGCGTTTCCAGCGATAGCCGACGGCTCGCGGAGTGGCTTGGAGTGCGGTTTGAGATCCCAGCGGGAGGGGCAAGAACTCCCCCATGGTTTCTCCGACGGGATACTGTCCTGCAAGTTCGAACTCAAGGAGTTTCTCCTGTGCCAACAGGGTTGCCGCAGTGAGTTCGGCGGCTCGACTTTGGAGGTCGAGGTCGAAGTTCCGCAGACCGAGGAGGACGGGAAGTGCGATGGCCAGCAACGCGATGGCCAGGAGGACTTCTAAGAGCGTGAATCCACGCTCGCTGGATCTGGGGTGGTGTGGTGCAACGATCATTGCGCCCTACTGGGGGCAGCGGGCCCTCCTCGTGCCGTTCCGTTGGTCCCTGCTTGTTGGGCACTGGCCTTCAAGAGGACTTTGACGCGGTCCGGGATGAATCGGTTTGGAGGTGGATCAAAGCGTTCGTCACTGATCCGAATGGCTCCGGTCAATGAATCGACGGCCAGCCCTAAGAGATTGTTCCTGTTGTCCATGAGATACATCGTCACCGGCTCAATCCGCCCATTGGGGAAAAAGGTCACACCAGCCCGTCCCCCCATGCGTTTGTCTTGTCCGATGGAGACTTCGGTCAAGCGGATAGACTCCGGCAGGGTTCGCGGTGTCTTCCATGCCGGGTCGAGCGGCAGACGCTCCTCTTTTCCTTCAATCACCATCATCCAGTAGAGTCCCTGGTCCAAGTCCAGGTAGAGTTTGAGCGGTGTTTGATCGGCGGCTGCCTGTCCTTGGAAGGTTCGAAGCACTCCGACGAGTTTTCTCCCCGTGGAGCGCAAGTCTTCTTCAAAACTGATACGAGGCAACACCACGGCTAAGACTCCGCCCAGTAGAAACAAGGCAATCAGCATTTCCAAGAGCGTGAACCCGGCTGGAGAGCGTAAGGGGTGAAATGCGGACCGTGAAGCGTGAGGGATGGGTTGCGAAGAGGATGGAGTGAGAAGGGCAGCCTGAGGTCTGAGGCCTGAGAGCCGCCCCTGAAAGGCCGATCGCTGATGGCTGAGCTTGAGCCAATGACCGATGACCATTGACTACTTATTCCTTGTCCAGGTTCCAATTGGTGATGTCGGCGTTGACGCCCTCACCCCCGACATCGCCGTCGGTGCCGAGTGAGGTCACTTCGTAATCGATTTTTTGATCGCCTCGTTGGACCGGGCTGAGATATTTATAGGGATTTCCCCATGGATCCTCAGGCAGTTTCGGGAGGTATCCGCCGATCTTCCATTTCTTGGGAATGACCCCAACCGATGGTTTTTCCACCAATGCTTTGAGGCCCTGTTCTGTGGTGGGATAGACGCCATTATCGAGTTTATAGAGCTGCAGTGCCCCCTCGATATTGCGGATCTGGACTTTGGCCGCCGTGCGCTTGGCATCGTCGGTTCGTCCCATGATGCGGGGGACCACCAGTGCCGCGAGAATGGCCAAAATGGCCACGACGACCATAATTTCAATGAAGGTAAAACCAGCCGCGTTTGCCGACGAGCGAAGAAAGAAGTTGGTGGCGAGACGCCGGTGTGCATCCCCCTTCTCAACGTGCGTGCTGGGCTGCCCTGAAGTGTCGGAATCTGTCATAGTGAACCCCCCTTTATCTCATTCATATTTGGTCAGCGCTCATGTGTGGGAGTGGGTTTTTAATGGACCATCTGGCCCATCTCAAAGATGGGAAGTAGAATCGCGACGACGATGAAAAATACGATCACACCCATCACGAGAATCATGATCGGTTCCATCAGAGAGGTCAACCGCGTAATCACTCGTTCCACCTCGCCGTCGTAGATATGGCTCACCCGGCGCAACATTTCCTCCATCTCACCGCTTTTTTCTCCAACGGCAATCATATGTGTGACAAGGGCGGGGAATTCCCCGCTCCGCTTTAAGGGATCGGCAATCGTTTCACCCTCGCGGATATTCTGTCTGGCGGATTCGACCGTTTCCTCAAGGACCCGATTGTTCATGACGCGCTTTGAGACATCCAAGGCGTCGAGTAACTGGACGCCGCTCGCCAACATGGTCGACAGGGTGCTCGTCAGTCTGGAGATCGAGACCATCCGTGCGACGTCCCCGATCAACGGAAGTTTCAACGTCAGGCGGTCCACCACCATGCGGCCTCGTTCGGTACCGATAAATCGTCGCGCTCCGTAGAGGCCGCCGAGCACCAGACCGATCAGGACCATCCAATAGTCAGAAAAAAACTGGCTGGTCGACATGAGGGCGACGGTCGGCCATGGTAAGGCCTGTTTTTGTTGGGCGAAAACCTGTGTAATCTTGGGCACGACGAAGGTAATGAGGAAAAACAGGATCACGGTTCCAATGGCCAACATGATGACCGGATAGAGCATGGCATTGGTAACCTTGGTCCTGAGCGCTTGTTGTTTTTCCAAGAACTCCGCTAGTCTGAATAAAATTTGGTCAAGGGCGCCGCTTGCTTCACCGGCTTGTACCATGTGGACATAAATAGGGGAGAAATCCTTATCGTAGGTTTCCAGGACCGCGCTCAACGCTTTCCCTCCACGAACTTGCTCCCGGATGTCGGCGAGAAGGGATTTAATGGGTTTCTTTTCCGCTTGATCGACGAGCACGCCAAGGGCATCGACCAGCGGCAAGCCGGCGACGAGCAGTGTGGCAAACTGCCTGGTGAGCAGGGCCAAATCATTGGCCGTGAGCACCGCTGATCGGCCGATTGCCCGCAGAGGTTTCGTGTGACTCGTGGCTGATGCCCGACCGGACATCTGGCCTTGTTCGACGACATCGGTCGGGTAGACGCCTTCTTTGCGGAGTTTTAACCGTGCGACTTTGACGTTTTCGGCGTCGATGATCCCGGTCGCTGCGCCACCGTCACTCCGGTACCCCTGGTATTGATAGACAGGCATGATTACCAGATTCCAGGAATGGCCCAACCGATTCGTATGGTCTGATGGTGAAGGGACCAGATGTGGTGGGAGATGGAGAATTGGAATGGCATCAGTCGACGTCGATTTCCTGTTGAGTGATCCGCATGACTTCTTCCAACGTGGTACGGCCCTGGATGACTCGCTCCGCACCCTCTTGCTTCAACGTCACCATTCCTTTTGCGAGCGCCGCCTGTTTGATGGCCGTCGAGTCTGCCTTACTGCCGATGAGTCGCCGAATCTCATCGTCCAGTACCATCAGCTCAAAGATGCCGGTTCGCCCGCGATAACCGGTCTGTGAACAGGCCGCGCAGCCCGCTCCTCGATACAGGGTCACTGCGGAACCAGGCGGCAAGTCCAGGCGGCTCAGCTCGTCTTCACTGGCCCGATAGGGGCGCTTGCAATCAGGGCAAATCCGCCTGAGTAACCGTTGAGCCAGCACCGCGACGACTGATGAGGCAACGAGAAAAGGCTCGATGCCCATGTCAATGAGGCGAGTGGCGGCGCTGGCGGCATCGTTCGTATGGAGGGTCGAGAATACCAAATGTCCGGTGAGCGAGGCGTGAATGGCGATCTCCGCCGTTTCACGATCGCGGATCTCCCCGATCATGATGACATCAGGGTCCTGTCGAAGAATCGATCGTAGCCCGGCGGCGAACGTCAGATTGATTTTCGGGTTGACCTGCATTTGCCCGATGCCGAGCAGTTGGTATTCGACCGGATCTTCGACGGTGATGATGTTCTTGTCCGGCGAGTTGATGTGGCTCAGTGCGGCATACAGGGTGGTTGTCTTCCCGCTTCCCGTGGGGCCGGTGACGAGGATGATGCCGTGCGCCAGTTGGATGAGCTGGTGAATGACGGTCAGACGTTCTTTGGGAAATCCCATTTCAGAGAGGTTGAGCAGGCGATTTTCCTTTTCCAGCAATCGCAGCACGATTCGCTCACCATGAGAGGTGGGGAGGACGGAGACTCGGAGGTCGACGTCCTTTCCGGCGGTTCTGATCGCGAACCGACCGTCCTGTGGAAGGCGTTTTTCAGCGATGTTCAAGCCTGCCATGATTTTGAGACGAGCGATGATGCTGGCTTGCAAATGCTTGGGCGGTGTGAGGATCGGGTAGAGGACACCGTCGATCCGATAGCGGACGACCAACCCTCGTTCGAACGATTCGAAGTGGACGTCGCTGGCTCGCTGCCGAACCGCCTGGAACAGTACCGAGTTGACGAGTCGGATGATCGGAGCTTCGTCTGTCGCATCGAGCAAGTCTTGTGGCTCGTCGAGCTCGTGGGCCAACTGGTCCAAGCTTCGGTTCGCTGCAATATCCTCCATCACTTCTTCGGCACCTGCAGGATTTGCGATTTCGTCGTAGGCTCGGTTGAGCCTCGCGAGGAGCGCGACGCTGGTGGTCAAGACCGGCGCGATGGGTTTCCCCAGTAGCAAGCGAAGGTCATCCAGGGCCACGGTTTCCAACGGATCGGTCGAGGCGGTGAGGATGGCTCCGTTTTCGTCACGCAGCGGCAAGACCCGGTATCGCCGGCAAAACGCGATCGGCACCTTTTTGATCATCTCATGGTCCACCGGGGTGGTATCGAGATGGGGGAGCCATGTCATGTCAAACTGCTGGGCCAGTGCTTCCAACAACACCTCTTCGCGCAACGCTCGCAGGTGCAGCAACACTTCTCCCAACCGACCACCTTTCTCCTGTTGGTAGGCAAGGGCCTCCTCAAGCTTCAGCTCCGAGAGCTGAAATTTCTCCCGGAGAATGTCCCCCAGGCGTGGCCGAGTCGAATTCACAATAGGCTGCTGGTGCTCGTCTAGTTCAGACACTGGTTCCCTGACCTCTTCCCGTAACTCACGTACTTGAGATGGGGGTTTGCTCTCGAGTCTCTCTAATACTTTCCCAGGATTAAGATACTCTGCTTGATGATGACCTGGCAAGGACATGACAAAATTACTTCAAGAAATCGGGACGTTGTGTCTTTATCCAATATGATTCATGACGGGTCGTGCCTCTTCGTCAAGCTGGGGCCGAGCACGATCGAGCCTTCGACTCCACTCAGGTTCAACCCAGAGAGAAGTCGAGGGGCCGATCGACAAAACCACCTGGCCTACGTATTTTGCAAAGAGTCGGGTTTCAGGTTTCGTGTTTCAAGCCGCAGGTTGTGAGTGGGCAAAAAACCCTGCAACTTAAGGCGTGAAACAAGAACCGTGAAACTCTTAGGCTATCGGTTTCTCAGATTGCGTCAGTACGAACGGTGAGATCAGCGAAGCTCGTAGGTGATGGTTGAGCGCTGGTTATTCCGGACCAGGTCGAGTTTCACCGTCTGTTCGTTCTTGAGTTGCTGAAGCAGGCTCAATATGGTACTCGGATCTCGAATATCGACTCCGTTGACGCGCTGGAGCACATCTCCAGTCTGGACCCCGATTTTTTCGTAAAAACTGGCTGGTGCGATGTAGTCCAGGCGAAATCCGTTGATGGCTCCATTGACCGTATTTGGTACGGCTCGTGCCTGCGAAAGAAGTTTCGGCAGGTCATTCATGGCCTGTTCCACTTCACGGCGATCCACCACTTTGCGAAGCGGCGCGATCGGCGCGGTGGCTGCTTGAGGATTGGGAGTGGCGCCAGCAGCGCCGGTCAATGCAGCCTGACTTTCTGAGATCGCCAATTCCAACAATTCTTCCACGTTGCCCTGACGGACGGTAATCCCGTTTCGACGGATCTCGGCGACTTCGCCCAAATCGAGGATGGAGTCATGCAAGTGATACAAGGATTGTTGTTTGGATGACAGCTCTTCGACGATGGCAAAGACGCCGCGTTGATCGCCGAGTACCGTGCCGATCAAGCGAAGTCTTGCTGCTAACCCGAGGGATGCTCGAACCACTGGGCCGCTGGAACTGCGTCGACCGGAAGCGGTGGTCCCTGTCGTTCCATTTTCCATCACCGGTGGAAGAAGGAAGAGCCCGCTGGAGCGAATGTGTTCCATAGCCTGCGTCGAAGAATATGACGCGATGGCTGGCACCCCTCCCGAGGGGGCACTCCCCGATCCTGTCGTCCGCTCCGGAATCACATACAGGGCATCGGCCACAAATGCGTTGATGGTGTGCGCGACGAGGAACCCTGAGGCTCCCAGGCACAGCAACAAGCCGACACGGCGAATATTTTGAGGAGCAAGGGTTGCCACAGTATCGTCTCTCTCTTCCGCGGAATGGGTCATGGTACCTGGTCTGTATGATTTGTCGCAAGATTCTTTTATTAACGATTTTTTTACACGTTGTGGGTAGACTAGCCGATCGAACCCGGCAATAATCTCGTTGTCGATAATGAGAGGAGGCACTCATCCGTGAAAAAAGCACTGATTACCGGTATTACGGGGCAAGATGGGTCCTATCTATCAGAGTTTCTCCTTGGCCGAGGATACGAAGTCTACGGGATCATCCGTCGTTCCAGCTCGTTCAATACAGGGCGTATCGATCCCATCTATGAGGATCCGCATGTTCCGCATCGGCGGCTCCATTTGGTCTACGGCGACTTGAACGATGCCAGTTCCCTGAATCGGATCCTGCGTACCGTCCAGCCCGATGAAATCTATAATCTTGGCGCCCAGAGTCACGTTCGGGTCAGTTTTGACATTCCCGAATATACGGGTGAGATCACGGGACTTGGCACGATTCGTCTCTTGGAAGCCATTCGGGAGTCAGGACTCAAGCCGAAATTCTACCAGGCCTCGTCCAGCGAGATGTTCGGTAAGGTGCTGGAGGTTCCGCAGAAGGAAACGACGCCGTTCTATCCACGAAGTCCGTACGGAGCCGCGAAGGTCTACTCCTACTGGATTACGGTCAACTACCGCGAAGCCTACAATCTCTTTGCATGCAACGGCATTTTGTTTAATCATGAATCACCGCGGCGCGGAGAAACCTTTGTCACGCGGAAGATTACCAAGGCGGCCGCCCGGATCAAGCTCGGCATCCAGCAGGATCTGTTTCTCGGAAATCTCGATGCGAAGCGTGACTGGGGCTATGCGGGTGACTATGTCGAGGCGATGTGGATGATGTTGCAAGCTCCGACTCCCGATGACTATGTTATTGCTACGGGGGAAACTCATACGGTCAAGGAAATGCTTGAGTTGGCCTTTGACCGTCTGCAATTGGATTGGAAGAAACACGTGAAGATCGATGCGAAATACTATCGCCCGACGGAAGTGGATCTGTTGATCGGAGATAGCACGAAAGCCAAGAAGGATCTCGGATGGCAACCTAAGGTGCGGTTTGAAGAGCTCATCGCTATGATGGTGGATGCCGACTTGGCAGCGGAGAGGGAAAAACTAGACGGGACGAGGAAACGAAGCTAAGGAGTGGGATAGCATCGACATGACTTCATTTTGGAACGATAAGCGTGTGGTTGTCACGGGGGGAGCCGGATTTCTGGGGTCGTTCGTCGTGGATCAGTTGCGCGCGAAAGGCTGCCAGCAGTTAGTTGTGCCGCGGAGTCAGGAATATGATCTGGTGGAAATGGATGCTGTCAAGAGGTTGTATCGTGACACCAGGCCGGACATTGTCATCCATTTGGCCGCGCGTGTCGGCGGCATCGGTGCCAACCAGGCCAATCCGGGTCGGTTCTTCTATGACAATCTCATGATGGGTACGCAACTGATTGAGATTGGACGTCAGGAGGGACTCAAGAAGTTTGTAGCCACAGGAACGATCTGTGCGTATCCGAAATTCGCCCCGATCCCATTTAAGGAAGACGATATCTGGAACGGTTATCCTGAGGAAACGAATGCGCCATATGGGTTGGCGAAGAAAATGATGTTGGCGCAATCACAGGCCTATCGTGATCAGTACGGATTTAACTCGATCGTCCTCTTCCCGGTGAATTTGTATGGGCCGCGAGACAACTTTGATTTACAAACGTCGCATGTCATTCCGGCGTTGATACGAAAATGTGTCTCGGCGAAGGAGGAGGGGCGCACGGCAATTACCCTGTGGGGAGATGGGGCACCGACCAGAGAATTCTTGTACGTGGAGGATGCCGCCGAAGGAATTGTCCTTGCGGCTGAGCACTATGATGGCAGTCTGCCGGTCAACTTGGGAACAGGTGAGGAAATTTCAATTCGTGACCTCGCCAAATTGATTGCGGCGGAAGTCGGGTTTGCTGGTCAGATTCAATGGGATGCTACGAAGCCGAACGGCCAACCTCGCCGTTGCCTGGACGTCAGCCGGGCCAAACAGCTCTTCGGATTTCAAGCCAAGCATGGGTTGCGCGATGGAGTAAAGAAAACCGTCCAGTGGTTTCAATCCAATAGCCAGTCGATCCGCGAAGTGCACTTCTGATCGTTCTCGTCGTCGGGTGACTCGTCTCCCGGGCGATCGCGTCTTCTGGTCCAGAAATACTGTGACGTTGCTCTGAGCGTCGAGAGTGACTACCATCCATACGAGTCGTATGACAAGATGACCAGACAATGAGGTATTGCGTGAAGCGCATTGATATTATTGCGGGGGCACGTCCCAATTTCATGAAAATCGCGCCGATCATCGACGCGCTCAAGGCTGCTGAACATCGTGGAGGACAGCTCCGATATCGATTGATTCATACCGGCCAGCATTATGACCGAGCGATGTCGGGCAGCTTTTTTGAAGAACTTGGGATTCCCGACCCGGACATCAATCTCGAGGTGGGATCAGGGACTCAAGCGGAGCAAACCGCCGGCATTATGGTCGGATATGAGAAGGTTCTGCTGAAAGAGAGGAGTGACCTTTGCCTGGTCGTCGGTGATGTGACGTCGACCATGGCCTGTTCCATTGTCGCTCGTAAACTGGGTGTGCCGGTGGCGCACGTCGAGGGTGGTATTCGGTCCGGTGACTGGACAATGCCCGAGGAAATCAACCGCGTGGTAACCGATTCGATCACAAACTGGTTTTTTACGACCAGCGACACCGCGAATGAAAACTTGCGATGTGCCGGTATCACCGATGATCGGATCTTCTTCGTCGGCAATACCATGATCGATACGTTGCTCAAGAACGTGCCCCGATTGAAACCACCGGCTTGTTGGCAGTCGCTGAAGCTGGCATCACACCAGTATTTTGTGATCACGCTCCATCGGCCTGCGAATGTCGATGGAGAACAGCAGTTGCTCAGACTGTTGCATGCGGTCGCAGAAGGAACACAAGGCCTGCCGGTTATTTTCCCTGTCCATCCCAGAACAGCCAAGAATCTGCGAGAAGCGGGGACGAAGCTCCCCTCCATGCACTACGTCGATCCATTGGGCTATCTGGAGTTCAATTACCTCGTCAAACATGCCAAAGGGGTCATCACGGATTCCGGGGGCATCACCGAAGAGACGACGGTGCTAGGAGTGCCCTGCCTGACGCTCCGGGACAACACCGAACGGCCTGAAACGATCGCGATTGGTACCAACGAACTCATTGGGACCGATCCGAGCAAGCTGCCTCCCGCACTCGAGAGATTGATGGCGGGGCAATGGAAGAAAGGGGCCACTCCTCCGCGCTGGGATGGGAAGGCCGCGGAGCGGATTGTAGGGCAGTTGGAGCGGCTCCTGCTCTCATCGTGAGTTCATTGTATTGACTCGCTGAACTTGAGCCTCGGCCTTGACCTTCATGATGTTGAAGGACTAAATTGCCGAATCATCTCCGGCCTTTCCCCCCGCACAAACTCAAAACCTGACGCGTTGAACCCGAAACTCGGTATCCCCAAGTTTGGGACGGCAGAATGGGTCGCATGATGTGTACGGACAATGCATCTTATCAGCATGTGGATTGCAAGGTGAGTTCACCGTTTGTTCGTCCAATGGTAAAGCAGTTTTCTGTCGCACGATCATCGATTGGGATACAGCGTAGGATTCGTTCAACACACGGCTAGTCATCCGGCAATCACCCGATGAAGTCCAGTCCAAAATTATTCCTGCGTCTCACTCTGTTCTAATTGGTACGCCTCTGTACGATCTGGCCTCCATTCACAGAGGCTAGCATTACCAGGTTGATTTCATAACTCACTGACTCATCGCATTGTTTAAACCCCTTTCTCTGGACCAAGTTTTGCTGTCAGAAAAAGCATTTTAATTTGTCACGCGTGCCTGCGGTCAATATTATTACGGTAGCCTTCCCATGAGCTTATCCCTGAAGAACCCTCAGGCATCAGTTGAGAGGGGGACCGGATAATGCCCTGATCTCGTTGTTCCTGGATAACGGGAGAAATTCACGATCGCTATGCGATTGACTGGATCAGTCTGGGGTTAGGTGGTGATCATTCAGAGGACACGTATTTCTTGCATCAAACAGACTCCTCCTTGTTGGTCAGTCATTTCTGAGATGCTCGGAGTTTAGTGGATGGTTGAGAAAGGTCGCATTGCAACTAACGCTGTATCCTCAGTAGTTCAGATCATTGTCTCTGGCCTGACACTGGTCATCCTCTATCGATATTTGCTGGGAACAATTGGTGTCGAGAAATTAGGAGTGTGGTCGTTAGTTTTGGCAACAAGTTCAATGATTCAAGTCGCGAATTTTGGATTAACGGGAAGTATTGTAAAACATATTGCGGAATGCGATGCGAGAGGCGACAAGCAGTCTCTGGCTGTTGCGGTCGAAACCGCGATCATTACAGTGACTCTCTTAAGTCTGCTGCTAACAATCTGTGCGTATCCAGCCGCGAAATACTATCTTGCCTTTGCCATAGATGATCGGTTGTGCCATGACGCACTTGAAATACTGCCATTGGCATTAGTCTCATTCCTGCTGCTGATGATAACGAGCGTCTATCAGTCAGGGTTGTACGGGTGTCAGCTTATCGTGCAAAGAAATGGTCTCTTGATTGGGGAGTCTTTTTCTCACCTGGCCCTGTGTCTGCTCCTGGCACCTCGCTATGGGTTGCTGGGTCTCGCTTACGCGAGGGCGGCTCAAAATCTCATGACGCTGACGGCTTCTGCAGCGTTCCTGAAACGCAATGTATCATCACTCTCATTCATCCCGTATCGATGGGACAGGGACCAGTTCAAGCAGATGGTCGGTTATGCGGCGAACTTTCAAATAATCTCATTTCTGGTGATGCTCTCTGATCCCATTACAAAGGCGCTTCTGGGCAGGCTGGGAGGGGTGTCCATGGTTGGCTATTATGAGATGGCCAATAAACTTGTGCAGTTGTTTCGGTCACTCATCGTCAACGCAAACCAAGTTCTTGTTCCTGCATTTGCCAACCTCGGACAGTTGCAGCCATGGAGGGTATCTGAACTGTACCTGAAATCGTATCGTATGGTGATCTATCTCGCGCTTCCAGGGTTTGGCCTCCTGACCGTTTGCACACCATTAATATCAGAGCTCTGGATCGGACGTATTGAATCCGTTTTTGTATGGTCAATGGTCTTACTATGTGCCGGATGGTTTGCCAACACCCTTGCCGTACCAGCGTACTTTGCTAGTCTCGGTACAGGGGAGATGCGTATTAATGTTACATCCCATGTTGTGATGACAGTTGCAAATATTATTCTCGGGGTGTTCTTAGGGCAGGTTGTCGGAGGACTTGGAGTGATCGCGGGGTGGGCGATTGCGTTAGCCATTGGAGGGTTGTCGCTAAATCTCCTCTACTATCATCAAAAGTCAATTGCACTCGGTAACCTTTGTTCTAAAGATGATCGCATCCTTGGATTGCACGTCGTCTTCGCCTTGGGGACATGCTGCCTTGCCTGGCAAGTATTTCCAAGCGCATGGGACGTATCGCTGCCTGCACTAGGTGTTTCAGGCGCGTGGGGGACGATTTTAACGAGTGTCGTAACAATCGTAGGCTATCTTGCCATCCTGACTCTGCAAGTATGGAAGCATTCAATAAGAAATGATGTGCAGGGATGGCTTATCGGTGCATTTGCAAGGGAACCAGCAGTGCAAGCTCGTACGGACTGAATGAGACCATTGATCTTGGAGGAATTGGTATGTTGCGCACTGAAGTGAAGAATGGGCTGAGGAAACTGGGTTATGTCGCGTCCCGATATGATCATAGACGCGATCCATTTGCAGTAAGGAAACACTTTTTTGAAATGTATGGTATCAACCTGGTTCTTGACATCGGTGCGAACAGCGGACAATTTGCCCAGCAGTTACTCGAGTCTGGTTATAGGGGGAAAATCATCTCTTTTGAACCGCTTTCTTCGGCGTTTGGAAAGCTCTCTGAAGCGGCCCAGAAACATTCCGATTGGAACGCCGTGCATTGTGCGTTAGGGCAAGAAGAGGGTTCAGAAGAGATAAATGTCGCAGCGAACTCGTGGAGCAGCTCGCTTCTAGCAATGCTTCCCGCACACCTGGAGTCGGCACCAAACTCAGCGTACATCGCTACAGAAACGATACAGATTAAGACCCTTGATGCACTTTACCCAAGTTATCGGTGGGATGGCAGTCATGCGTTCCTCAAAATAGATACTCAAGGCTTCACGATGAAGGTTCTTGAAGGGGGGAGTCAGACGCTCGAGGAGATTTCCGGGCTCCAAGTCGAGATGTCGTTGGTACCACTATATGAAGGAGAGCCGTTAATCGGCGAAGTCATGTCATTCTTGCAAGGCAGAGGGTTTACGCCGATTGCCATATTCCCTGAATTCTTTGATAACCGCACGGGGCAACAGTTGCAAGTGAATGGTCTTTTTTTTCGTCTCTGAATTGTTAAGGTGCCATGCTGTATTGCGCGATTGCTGTCGGTGTTCTCTGCCTGATGGGATTCTGCCTGTTGCGTCCAAGAGTCAAGGTGCTTATCGCATTCTTCGTGATGACCTCTTGTTTTGATCTGGTGCCGAGAATTTTCCTTAAAATTGATGTATGGGACGTCGGCGCAATTCTTCTGCTAATAGCATGGCTTCAACTGGCTTTACGAAAAAGTGAAGTGCCAACATCGACGATAGGCTATGTGGTTGGGCTCAGGATAATTCTAGGATGGATGACGTTGTGTCTGTTGTGGTCGGTTCTGATCTATGAGTACCCAGGACTGAACAGCTTAAAAGCGTCACGGCAGATGATGATCGGTCTCCTCTCATTCTTTGTTTTTAAGGAACTCTTTGCGGTGGATAAAGGCGCATACGAATTCTTCAGTCGGGCTCTGTACGTCGCGACGTTTATGCTGTTGCCGGTCTGTCTGGTTCAATTTGCTCTGCATAAGCCGTTATTGTTCGGTTTATACAGAGAATACGGTGATGTCACGAGATCTTTGCCGGTATTTCTTCCGTTAGTGCTGTTGTATCTGTGGATGATTGCCTCGAAAGTCCTCACGGCAACCAGGATTTCGATGCATGAGGTGTTATATGCAGGAATGGCTGTTGCTGTAACAGCGCTCACCTTTACTAGAGGAATTTATCTTGCGGTGCTCTTTGTCTTTGGAGTCATGATCTTCACGCTTGCGTTGAGGAAGAGTCCCGAGAACATAAAGCTCAATTGGGCTGTGGTGCCAATGTTGTTCATCCTGTTCACGCTCTGCGGGGCCGGTCTCTATATCAGCGGATATGCAGATAAGGTTATTGAGCGGTTCACTAGCGCCATGGAACTTGTCCTGGAGCAAAAAACGAAAACAAATAAGGACAATGAAGATACGTATACCGGAAGATTAGGCATTGCCAAAGAACGATTCATGCTTGTCCTTGCGCATAACCCTGTCATTGGATACGGGTTCATTCATGAAGACGATGTCCCGAGGGCACTGAGGGCAAAGCTTAAATATGGATCAGTCATCTACACTCCTCAATACATTGAGCGATATCAGGCAGGTTATCCCTACGTCCTGGCGCTCCATTCGGCGGATATTGGATGGGCTGATATCATGATTAATACGGGTTTCGTGGGATTGGCTCTGTGGATAGTACTATGTGCTGTCTTTGTAACACATTTCTATGCAACGGCAGGACGAACGTCAGCAGCCTATTACCACGCTCGTTTGGCACACTTTCTTCAGTTTATTGTCGGCATCTTGCTCATGTTTGAGAGTAATACGTTTGTCAATCTGGTTCAGATTCCGGCATTCATCCTGGCGGGATACTGGTATTGTTCAAACGAGCAGACGGAGCCGCAATCAGAGGATGCGTTAGCCGTATCAATGGAAGTCGCCCCTGCAACGATATGAATGTCTCGCGAGTTGTGTCGGAATTACATGTTCGACGATGACGCGAGCGTCGTCTGTGGGAAGACTATTTTATACAAGTGAAGGTTCACCGTTGTGTGGCCGATGCAGAGGAGGGAACAGAGAATGCGACTTGATACTCTGTGTGCGATAGCGGTGACCGCACTCTCTATTTTGAACGCTGCATGCGCGAATAACGACGGAGCAGGGAGCTCCAATACCACCGTGAGCACACCCGGACCAATCTTCTACATTGATCCAACCTGCGTGGGCAGTGGGGATGGTACCACGACAACATGTGGCGAGCATGGGCCATTCAATAGCTGGAAGAAAATTTCGTCTTGGGTGCCAGGCGCTATCTATGCAGGAAAAGGAGGCGAATCGGAAACGCTCACTAATTTCATAATGCGACAAAGTGGATCTCCAGGGAAGCCTATTACTGTGACTTCGTTTGGCTCCGGGCAATTTACTTTCAGAAGCACGACTTCCTACGCACTCGCCACGAGCAATAGTAGCTATATCACGTGGGATAATGTGGCTTTTGAAAGTACGGCCACACATTGTCTTTATCTGGCTGCCACAGGGCACCATCTTGTTGTGCAAGGAAGTTCCTTTAGGCGATGTGGGCAGAGTGGGATCGCGACGCATGGAGTTCAGCTTGAACGAGGCCCCACGACTGATTTCGATGATATTGCCATCATAGACAACGCGTTCACAGATGTGACTGGATCTGCCGTCAACGGGGATCTTGATGCCGCATCCAATCAGAATTGGGATGCAATCACTATCTTGAATAACACCATTATTGGAGCTGGATCCCAAGCTTCCGCACCTGCCATTGATTTTATTGCCGAAGCAGGTACTGCTGGGACTATTTCAAATATTCAGATTTCAGGGAATACTATTACCAGTAGTAATGTTGGATGGGAGCCTGCCTCTTCGCTCATTCGTGTCTTTCGTAATGTGACAACGGTTCCCCATGAGAAGCGCTTTATGGGAGTCCGAGTCACGAACAATACCCTTTCTAATAGCCGAGGCGGTATTTTTATCTCACATGTCGGTTTGTTGCCAGGAGTGCAGAATTGTATTTGCAACAATACTCTCTCGAATCTGATCACTAATGCAGGAATCGCACCCTGGGCGTCTACGGATATGCTCGTGGAGCAAAATACGATCACCAGCTTGAGTCCAGGCATAACTGGCATTGATGGGATGGGCATAGACGCCGAGCGAAATGTCGCCCCTCGCCCACACAATGTGATCATTCGTCGCAACGTCATTCGTGACAATCTTGGGGGAATTGGAAATCCAACCGGGGAAGGAATTTATGTTTGGGGAAGTGCATCGACGGATGTCTATGCCAATTTGATCGTCCATTGTCATACGGGTCTTTTGATTGATGGGGGTGTAGATGCTGATGAAAACTTCATCGGCAATAATACAATCATCGATTCGACACAAGACGGTATCTGGGCGAGTTTTTCCGTCACGCAGATAAGTCAGTTTACGAATAACATCGTTGTGGGAAGCGGGCGATACGGTTTCTATCGGTTTGGATTGTCCGACCAGGTCTTGACGAGAAATATCTTCTTTGGAAATCAAGGGGGTGATTATTTCCAGCAGACCTCTCACCCTTCAGATCTCGTCGGGAGTGATCCGTTGTTTGTTGCACCCAATGACTACCAGCTTCAAGCGGGTTCACCGGCGAGAGGAGTAGGTGTTAATTGGGGGAGTCAGTGTGCGGACTTACTTGGCCGTCCTTGCTTGCCCGGACACATTAATCTCGGTGCGTATCAGAATTAGGAGGGAACGAGTTTGGGAACTTTTCAAAATGATGATTCTATGCAATCACCGGTGGGCGATTGCACGAAAGCGTTGCGGAATAGTACGCCGCAGCCGCTGAAGTTGACGATCATTACGCCTTCGTTTAATCAGGCGCCTTACATCGAACAAACCATTCGCTCCGTGCTGGCGCAAGATTATCCATGTGTGGAGCATATCGTCATCGATGGAGGCTCGACTGATTGTACGGTCGATGTGCTCAAGAAGTATCCGCATCTCCAGTGGGTGTCGGAGAAAGATCGAGGGCAAGCGGATGCGTTGAATAAAGGGTTGGCAAAAGCAAACGGCGATATTATCGGTTGGGTCAACTCCGACGACTATTATGAGCATAAGATTTTTGGGTCGATCGTGAAGTGTTTCGAAGATCCAGATGTCATGTGGGTAATCGGACATCTCACCTTCCTATGGGACCAAACTGGGGAGCTGGTCGCCAAGAAGAGTCCTCCTATCAGCTATGATCGACTCCTCAATAATCCAGACATTGTCCGTCAACCATCGACATTTTTTCGGAAGAGCTTCATCGAACAAGCCGGGGGATGGAATCCGTGTTTTTTTATGGCGATGGACTTCGATCTCTGGGTTCGCCTTGCAAAGATATCCTCTCCCCGAATGATCGATAAGAATCTGGCGTACTTCCGTATCCATGCCCTGCAGAAAACATCTCATGCGAATACGCTTCGCCAAAAACGCGAGATTCTAAGCATTTTGAATCGTGAACATGTTCATTGGACCATCACGACTAGAATTAGCATCCAGAAGAACTGGGCCGCATTGAAAGGGCGAGTAAAGGACGTCCTCCTCAAGCTTGATGTAATCTCGTCAAAAGGACTGCCCCGCCAACTTCGAGCAAGTGCAGGATTGAAGGAATGAGAGTCGCACACGTGATTTGGAGCTTAAAGGCGGGGGGATCGGAAACCATGTTAGTCGATATTGCTAACGAGCAAGCCCGCTCCAATGATGTGGCGGTACTTATAGGAAACATCGACATCGATGAGGTTGTTCTGCAATCACTGAGCGACAGAGTTGCAGTCGAATTGATCGGCAGACCTCCTGCTAGCCGTAACCCCTGGTATATTGTCAAGGCTATTCGTGCACTCCTATCTTTCAAGCCGGATATCGTTCATGCCCATCAGGAAAGCTTCATTAAGTTTCTGCGGCCGCTTTCCTTTCACAAGGTCATAACTGTCCATGATACGAATCAGAGGTTGAAAGATGTGCAAAGATATGATGCTGTTTTCAGCATATCAGAAGCGGTGAGACATGATATCCTGGCAAAGCAGACTGGTGTTCACTCAACCGTAATACCCAACGGCATTTGTTTCTCAGCAGTTACAGCAAAGACCAGCTATGGCCAGTTGCCGTTTCGGATTGTGCAAGTCGGACGGCTTGATCATCGAATCAAAGGCCAGGATATTCTTCTGAGAGCCTTGCAACCGGTGTCGCAACTCTTCGGTGGCAGGAATGTTTTGATTGACTTCATTGGAGAGGGACCTTCTAGGGCATATCTGGTCGCTCTTGCTACGGAGTTAGGATTGGCAGGGCAGTGCCGATTTTTAGGTGGACGATCTAGAAAGACCATCTATGAGCAATTGCATGCCTATGATCTGCTTGTGCAACCGTCTCGATATGAAGGATTTGGGCTCACGGTAGTTGAGGCCATGGCCGCGCGAGTACCAGTCCTTGTTTCAAACATACAAGGTCCCATGGAAATCATTGAAAACGGGCAGCATGGCTACTATTTCATAGCGGAAGACCATCTGGACTGTAGTAAGCAAATCTCACGAATCGTAGAGGACTCCCAGACAGAAGGTTTTGCTGAAGCGCTTTATACACACTACCAATACGCAAGAAGCAGATTTGACATCGCTGACACTGCACGCCTGTACCTTGAGGCATACAAGCGGGTAGCTGCGCGATGTTTGGAGTGAACCTGGCCTCGCGGTCAGGCATCAGTACAGGAAGGCCGTCGTCGGAGCTGACATTTGAAAAAGATAGTCAACCCTTCTTTGTCCCTTCTTTCGTCAATCGGCTCTCTTTGAGAAGGGGCGGATTCGACTTGAGGTGCAATCATAAGGCAGGTGCTCCATCAAGGACGTAGACTTTACACTCAAACGGACGGAACACATCCTGGATATGGCCATTCACTACGGGAATCTCTCCCGTTCCAAAATAGTTCTTTGTGCGAAGTGTTCGATTTACAACTAACGGCGCAGCTTCATAGGTGAAGGTTTCTGTCTCAGTTCCGTTATGAGCCACGATCAAAAAAATACGTTCTCCTTGCTTCCATGCCGAAAAGAAGAAATTGTTTTTGGTACTTGGGTAAAAGAGCTCACGAGCTCCCGGATTGAAAAACAATTCTTCTGAAAGAAGTTTTACTTCTCGGTTTATTGTGGTGAGTCTGGCCCAAGTATCCTTGGAATTGGACTTTGTGTCCCAATAGCTTATGTAGCCACCATAAATGAGATTGAGGTACGCCATATAATTGAGCTCATCGCCTGTTGGCTCTCGCCATGCATCCATACTTCCATACAACTGAATCCATGAATGAGACAGTCTCTTCTTGATGCGTGCTGTTGACAATGCTCGAATGGTAGTGCTTGTGAAACCTTCCAAGTTATGCCCCTGGCCAGTAAACGGATAGTAATCGCTGGAATAGACATCGGTGGAATGAAGCGTGCCGCGAGGTTCCTGGCCGATCATGGTTGGGACGCCATCGTATGCCCAGTTGATGAAAATAAGCCGGTAGGGGTCGAGACGCTTGATTGCATCGTGAATTTCCATTAACTCATCATCCCGCCATGTATGAGCCGCTGGCTCGTCCACGGGAAACCATCCAATCACGGTAGAGCTGTTTTTGAATCTTGAGACTAGTTTTGAAAAGCCAGCTAGACGCTGGCGCCAGTTTGCTGCTTTTGCCCCAGCCAGAGGAATCCCGATAATTGCTTTAAGACCATGGCGAGCAGCGCCTGAAACAAAACCTTCGACATCATGAAAGTCGTAGTCGCCATTCTTGTCAGATGGGCGGGTATAGAACACTGTGTTTATTCCATGTGCTGCAAGGTCCCTGAAATACCAATCTGGCGGTGACTTCCAGCTTCCGACTCCCATGCCAATGATGTGGAACGGTTTCTCGTTGATACTCATAGTGCGGCGAAGTTGGTTTATTCGTACTTCGGTGGCACTTGGCGGTTGTTTAACCAACCTTGCTGATGTGGTCATATGCTTCGTATTCTCGTCTTTGGACGAAACCAAACAAGTGTATTCACCGGGAGGTAAGTCGCTAATGGGGACATCCACTGTAGTCTGAGAATTCTGGTGAACCGCAATGTCACCATGAAGTGGTATCGATACGTTCCGATTTATTCCATCCGTACACCGAATCAACAGCTCAGGTGTTTCGCCAGGTTCTCTTGTTAGGATCAAGCGGGCGATAGGCTGAGATGTATAGTAGTTGTATTCAAAATAGGCTGAGACGTTGGCCTGCTGATAGGAGGTGAATGCGCTGCTCGTTGTCGTCAGAAGGTTCTTGAGCTGCTCCCTTGAGGAGCTCCTCGTATCAGCATGCACTTCATCTTCGAGCGAAGGATGAAATTCGGTAGCGGTGTCTCCTCTTTCAAGCTGTGGTGCTGAAACGTAGTATGTTCCCTGAGTAGGAAAGAACATGATTGGCTGGATCGGTGAAGCATTGCCCCGTACACCATTGAAGGTAGTTGAGTATCGCCTCCACTCTGTCGTTAACTTATACGTGACAGATTCACCGTCAGCCCAGGCGCGCATGACCCTGTATTCCATACCGTCCTGCTCAGCCTTCAGATACACAGAAAAAGTGTACGCACTATTCGATAAGGGGGAACGAATCTTTTTAGGCATTACACTGAGGTGAGGGAAGTGGCTCTCACTGTTTGTTACCTTTAGTACCTTCGCGCCTGCTACTGGTGATGGTGATTTATCAGCGATCCCATATTGGTCGTGCAAATTGTCAAACGTGAGGGCCGCAGAATGATGGAGATCCCAATAATCGGGAAGCAAGGAATTCGTCTGCTGTTGAAAGGATGAATTCCGAAGCAGGTTAGGGCTAACCCGATGAAGAGTTGCAGCCGCAGAAAAAGTCTCAAATTGATACCTGGCGCTAGGTTCTCTGATCACATGTTCCCAAACAACGTCCCTCCCTGTTGTGAGTAATTGGATTCTCGCGGGCGCGATGCGATCCCTGCAGCAATCTGCTCTATTATAGAGCACTACGCTGCTGACTCGGCGCTCTTTTCCGAGATCCAATTCCCACCACGAATTTCCTTCGCTCGAGGTGCTGCTGACTGAATGGGCGAAGTAGTCTCCATTTGTGTTTCCATCAATCGCTCTCTCGGCAAGAGCGCCACCAGCGGTGCTGCTCTGGGTAGCCTTCCCTTGCTGAGCAATATTTGTCGCCTCTTCATACACCTGGACTTCGGCCAATGAAAGAACCCGCTCGTCACCCGGTAATTCGATTCGGAGATACTGGGATCTTATTGCATTTGCGGCAAGCGTTGTTTCGTTAAACAGCAACGCAACCAAAATAAAGAACACATTGAGTGTTCCATTAGTTCTAGGAGTAATCATAGGGTGAGGTCTCGCTCTGAGAGAATGGTCGCGCTTCCGTCAGTTGTGCACGTGAACAGTGATATCGATCTCAACCGGCTCCGTGCCGGAAATAGCACTTCAGCCGATTCGGCAGAAGAAACAGTGGAGAAGTGTCTTGTCTGTTCATGTGCGGTGGTTTTCAAATTGCACATATTAATCAATGCTTCTCAATTGGGATTATATACTCGAACCTATCTCGAGATAGAAACTTACCATTTTGAACGAGAACAGTAATACGAAATTCAATAGTCAGCACGCACGCTTTGGGGTAAACCAGAAGCTGTGTCGTGCTGATGGTGCCATTCAACGGGATGTGTCGTATCAAGATAACGCCTTGGAGAGTTCTGTAACGCGCGGAGCGCCCGTATGAGAAATCTTCCTGTCGGGAGTTGACGGAATGGTTCGGAAGAATGTCCTCAGTGTGATCGTGACCGTCCCGTCTGCAAGTCAGCCTGGTGGGGTGTCTCAGCTGTTTCAAATACTACGGGAACATCTTGGCGACCATGTGGATTACTTTGAAGTAGGATCCCGCTCAGAAGCCGTCGGATTCATGCAGGTCCTCATTAGGTCAGTCAAAGATTATGGTCGATTCACAAGAAAGCTACTGGTCGAGAAACATGATGTTGTTCACATCAACCCATCAATGCTTCCCAAAGCGATCGTGCGAGATGGCATTTTTCTCCTTTTATCGAAGCTGCTCGGAAGATGTGTCGTCGTGTTCTTCCATGGCTGGGATGCTAGTTTTGAGCAAACGCTTCGCAAGTACTTCCTCGGAATATTTCGGTGGACTTATTTTAGAGCTGATGCCGTGCTTGTCCTTGCAAATGAATTCAGCACCCGATTGGTATCAATGGGATACAAAGGGCGGTTGCATGTAGGCTCCACAGCAATCGACGATGGAATGCTCCTAGGGGATGTGCCGGCATTGTATGCGACGAAATATTCTCGGGGGCGTGGGAAGTTTAATATCCTCTTTCTTAGCCGAATCGTCAAAAAGAAGGGAGTGTTTGAGGCAGTGGATGCCTATTGGCACTTAAGAAAGCGATACCCCACAGCAACTTTGACCATTGCAGGTGAAGGGCCAGACCTGGAGAGCGTAAAGACCTACGTTCATGATCGATCCATTCCCGATGTGTTCTTTGCTGGGTTCGTGACTGGACAAGCAAAAGCTGAAGCTTTCGGAGAGGCAGATGCCTATCTCTTTCCTAGCTACAGCGAAGGGATGCCACTGTCCGTGCTCGAAGCAATGGCATCCGGCCTGCCTGTTGTAACCCGCCCCGTAGGAGCGTTGCGCGATTTTTTCGAGGACAAGAGAATGGGCTTCATCATTGAAAGTCTTGCCCCTGGTGATATCGCTGATGCTCTTGAGCGCCTATTAACAAACCGGGAGCTTTGCCTGAGTGTCGGGAAATACAATTATGAATATGCCAAGAAACACTTCAGTGCAAAAAACGCTGCACGAGCGCTCATTCGGCACTATGAAGAGGTCATGGCGTGATGCAGGGTATCAGCTGGGCTATCAAGCGGGCCAGTGTTATGCGACCACGGGAGATGATTCACCGCATTGGAGAGCGAATCGTGCTTACTAAATTGCGCAAGGCTCACCGAAGAGGGGCCCCGCAATTTAAGATGGTAGATCAAACAGACGTCTTTAGGTTTTGCACGGCGACTGATGCTCAGCTCCCACAACTGGGGTGGGATTGTCATCTGACTGAACAAGAAATTCGGTGCCTCATGGAAGGAAAATGGAACGCCCTTGGTTTTGCATGGAAATGGGAACCTGCCATATCCACATGGAACTATGCTCCAGATACGGGAAAGTCCTGGCCGAGAGAGTTTTTTGGTGCAATTCCCTACCAGGTTGGTAATTCCATTGGTGATATCCGTGTAGCCTGGGAGCCATCCAGGCTACAGCAACTTGTCAGCCTGGCGCTTCTCGCACGTCACGAGAAGGTACATGCTGGTAAGGCAATTGAATTACTAGAAGCGATGTTGTCCTCATGGGTTGAAGCAAACCCTCCGCTAACGGGAATCCATTATATTTCCTCTATGGAATGTGCGTTGCGGTTAATTGCCGCCTGTCATGCGATTGACTTGGTCCGAAAGAATCTTATGACACCCCAGCGTACATGGACAAACCTGTTGCGGCTTGTCGGGTCCCACGCGCCTTTGATCGCCCAAAGGTTGTCTCTGTATTCCTCTGCGGGCAATCACACCGTTGCGGAGGGATGTGGGCTGATTTATGCAGGCACGCTTTTCTCAGAGTTTCCAGAGGCAACAGAATGGAAAATAGTCGGCATGCGCATCCTCATTCAGGAAGCTGAGCGACAAGTATTACCTGACGGAGGCGGTATTGAGCAGGCACTCGGCTATCACCATTTTATTACCGATCTGCTGGGACTCGTGAGGGCATTACTTGATCATCATGGTGAATGCGTACCTGCGGCCATCACTGATGCAGTGCAGAAGGGGGGGGGGTTCTTGCAGGCATTTTTAGGAAGTAGGAGGGCGCTGCCACAAATCGGCGACTACGATAATGGGTATGCACTATCTGCCCATCTTCGATTCGATTGGGGGAGAGGAGAGGAACAGCGCATGTCGAGTACCACATTCCCCAATGCGGGATACTCAATAATATCGAGACATTCACCAGTCCCTTTTCGTCTAACCTTTGACCATGGATCTTTAGGTATGCCTCCATGTTTTGCGCACGGCCACGCTGATGCGCTATCCATCATCTTCGAGTACGGCGATCAGGAAGTACTCATTGATTCTGGAACATATACCTACTCCGGCGATGCGGCGTGGCGTTCGTACTTTCGTGGAACCCAGGCACACAATACCGTAGTGGTAGATCACATTGACCAGGCTGTTCAGGAAACTGCCTTCATGTGGTCAAAGCCATTCCGTGTTCAGCTCATACGGAAGAACATGGATCCGGGTGGGGCCTTTGTGCTAGTCGCAAGCCACGACGGCTACAAAGAACGCCTTGGTGTAACACACTGGCGCGGCGTAGCCTTTTTTCCTAATTGCGGCTGGCTGGTATGGGATTGCTTATCTGGAACGGGTAGTCATTCGCTTGAACTCAACTGGCATCTTGCCATTGAACCCATCCGAAGGATGGCTGGATACGCTGTGCGGACGGATTGGGGCGCCCTTCATTTCCGCATCGACGGTGGGGCCACCGCATTGCTCAAAGGCGAGACGTCTTCCATGAGCGGGTGGAGATCAAGAACGTATGGAGTGAAAGAACCAATCTCTACGCTGCGCACCATATTCACAGGTGCTTTGCCTCATGAATTTGTAACGGAAATTAGACTTGAGAATTCCAGCGTCTCTCTTCCGATAGCAGCTGCTATTTCCTCTTTTCGAGGAGTCATACATGAAGCCACGACGAATTGAGATTCTCGGCGTACCGGTCGACTGCATTACTATGGATGAGGCGGTCGATTTTGCTGAGTCCATGATAAAAGGTCAACATCCATGCGCTATCCTTGCAGTAAATCCTGAAAAGGTTGTACGTGCGCAGCAGGACAACGCCCTTCTTACGCAACTGCGTAACTCAGCACTGGTTATTCCTGATGGGATCGGGGTTGTTTTTGCGACACGACTCTTAGGGGGCAGCTGCACAGAGCGTGTTCCCGGTTCTGAACTGATGCCGCTGCTCTGCCAACGAGCCGCACTGAAAGGGTATAAGGTGTTTCTGTTTGGAGCAAGCCCCGATGTGGTTTCTCGTACTGCGCAGATCTTGCAGCAACAGTGTGTCGGTCTCAAGATCGTTGGTGCTCAGCATGGTTATGTGAAAGAGGACGATATGCCGGCGATGATTGCAAAGATTAATTCTGTTCAGCCTGACATACTCTTTGTTGCATTAGGCAGTCCTAAGCAAGAGATGTGGATTGCTCGATATCTACCAGAATTGAAGGTTAACGTGTGTCAGGGCGTCGGTGGAACGTTTGATGTTGTCGCTGGTCGGGTAAAACGCGCGCCGCTTTTATTCAGGCTCATACATCTGGAATGGTTCTATCGGTTACTCTCACAGCCTAGTCGCATTTTTCGACAGACCGCGCTTCCGATATTTGCCTATCAGGTTCTGAGAAGCAAGTTTACGAGAAGGCCAGATCTGCAACCTGCTTTCTCAGTCCCAACAGCCCCAGTATCACGCAGCCATTCTGATTCAGGAAAGTCTGACCAGCATAGGGAAAAAGCTGCCTAGTTGAGACTTGGTTCAAATTTATTATTGTTCATCTGCGGTTCATGTCATGAGATGTGTTTTGATTCGGTCACTCTGCCTGTTCTTCATGTCTTGTCACATATTTGAACGCTGCTGCAGGAATGTTGACACAGTGATGATGAGAGGCGTCTGTCGGCCGCCTTAGTTTTCAGGGGTATATAAGCTTCGAGGATTGGCCCGAGGTTTGCTAGATAGTTATTCATTCCTACGTGTCCCTAATCGAGTAACCATGTGACAACCTTTAGCAGGAGTGGTGGTATGCAGATGATGAAACGATGGCTGAAGAGCGGACCTATCGTAACGGCTGCCGCGATATGTGTTCTTTCAGCTCAGTTCAGTGTGGCACAAGCAGCCTTGGTGAACTATTCGTTTACTGGGACTGTCAGCAATATCAGTGGAGCCCTGCTTTCGCCGACGATGAACCTGACCTCCTCGGTCTCAGGTGCATTTCAATTCGACAATAGCACTACCGGGACGAGCGGTCTGCAAGTTGGGAATTTCCCCGGCGCGGTGACGGGCATGATCGTCCATGTCGGAGGCTATACCGCATCCTATACGGCAGGAGCGAATGCCATTACCCTGTTCGACAATGTGGGGTTTGGTGATCGGTGGCGTCTCGCTACTGATACGACAGGCGGGGTATTGCCCGACGGATATTCAGCCATTCGGTTTGACTTGCAGCTTGATCATGACACCGGCGGGGCATTCTCCGGGACGAATCTGCAGAATCCTCCGAGTCTCGCATCACTGACGGGCACGAGATGGCGACTTCTCTTTGAGGATGCGACCGGCAATACGGTGAACGTGCGTGGTGCGATCAGTCAGCTGACGGCCGTGCCGTTGCCGACGGCGGTGTTGCTCTTCGGTGCGGGGCTCATCTCATTAGTGGGGCTGGGAGCGGGGGGATTGAGAAATCTTCGCGCATCCAAGGTCTAAACACTTCCCTCGTTTCTGATTGCACGGGCTTGATATCTCAACATAGGTATCAAGCCCGTTCTTTCTCCGAATTTAATCGACAGAGTGACGGTTCCGGTAGACAATCAGGTTTCGCCCCGCTTGTTCGGATCGGCGTCGCGTATTTGCTCCATTCATCATTAGGTGAGTGATTCTGTCCTATGGCCAGCACACGCGCGCTATTTGTCTCGTCGATTCTGATCGTCGCGTTCCTAGGCTATCTGTATGCCGATAGTCTTGTGTTTCTCTTCAAGCGATGGTTTGGGAGTGAGGACTACAGTCACGGATTGTTCGTCCCTCTCATTAGTGGGTTCTTGATATGGAACTCTCGACATCATCTGGCAGAACACACAACAGGCAAATCATGGTGGGGTTTGGCTGTTATCGGTCTTGGTCTCGTTCTCTATGTCGTCGGTGAACTCTCCACACTCTTTCTCGTCTTACACGTTTCTTTATGGATCGTAGTGGTCGGGCTGGCTATGACCCTCATTGGGATTCGCGGGACGAAAGTGATCGCGTTTCCCCTCGGCTATCTCCTGACGGCAATTCCGCTTCCGACATTTCTCTATGCAAACTTGTCGAGTCAGCTTCAATTGTGGTCCTCATCACTTGGCGTCTGGTGGTTACAACTTGTCGGTGTCATGGCGTTTCGTGAAGGTAATGTGATCGATCTGGGGCCGGTTCAGCTCCAAGTCGTGGAAGCCTGCAGTGGGATTCGCTATCTGCTTCCCCTGGTGTCCCTTGCGCTGCTTTGCGCCTATCTCTTTAAGGACAAGATGTGGAAGCGAGTCGTTCTCATACTGTCTGCCTTCCCCATCTCGATCGTCATTAACGGTTTCCGAATCGGTATGATCGGCGTGTTGGTCGAACTCTACGGAAAAGGTGCCGCAGAGGGGTTCTATCATCTCTTTGAGGGATGGGTCATTTTTATGGTGAGTTTGGGATTGCTGGTTTTGGAAATGGCGTGGTTAGGAAGATTTGGCACGGAGGAGCCTCGCAAATCGTTGCGTGAGCATTTGAAATGGAGAATTCCGGAAGTAGAACCCATTGCTACGGATGGGGTGAGCACGCTCCCCAACCGCATCTTCTCTCCAGGACCGGCCTATTTATGCAGTGTCGCTCTGTTTGCTCCATGTGCGCTGCTTGGCACTCTGCTCATGGATCGTGGGGAACGTCCTCCTTCGAGAGCGGCCTTTGTGGATTTCCCGATGGAGATCAACGGATGGCGCGGTCAGCCCTTTCCTCTCGAACAACGATACATCGATGTCCTTCGGTTCGATGACTATGTTCTCGCTGACTATCGATCAAGCGCCCAGCATCAGGTGAATTTCTATGCAGCCTACTATCGCTCACAACGGAAAGGGCAGTCGGCTCACTCGCCTCAAAGCTGTCTACCCGGTGGCGGATGGGAAATTGCTTCATTGACGCAGACGGAATTGCCGGTCTCGAATCCAAACATGCACCCGCTCAGAGCCAATCGTGCCCTCATCCAGAAGGGGGATCAAAAACAAATCGTCTTGTATTGGTTTAAACAACGCGAACGCAATCTCACGAACGAATATCTGGTCAAAATATATCTTTTGTGGGACGCGTTTTCTCGACAACGGACCGACGGAGCGCTGGTGAGATTGGCCGCACCCGTCAATCCCGGTGAATCCGAATCCACGGTCGATCAACGGCTCCAGGAATTTGCGATGGCCGTTGAGGGTGAACTGACGAGGTTTGTGCCGGACTGATCGCAGCAGTGTCGGCTTGGCGAGAGTACCTATGCTGAATGAACTCTTTTTCAGTTCTATGACCGCCCTGCTGGTTTGCATGGCTCTGATTCCCTTCTTACGGATTGTGGCAGAGCGGTTCCAGATTATGGATCAACCCGGTGGCCGGAAAGTTCATGAGTATGCGGTGCCACGCATCGGTGGGATCGCTTTTGCTATCGGTGCGTGTGCCTCGATCGCCTGGTGGGGGTCTAAGGACGCCATCACATTCTCGGTATTAGCGGGGTGCGGGATTATCGTGTTGTTCGGTGTTTGGGATGACAGGGTTGATCTTACCTACCGAACCAAAATAGTCGGACAGTTGTTCGCTGCTCTCGCAGTGGTGTTAGGCGGGGATATCTGGTTTACCACCCTTCCCTTTTTCCCTGACATGGAAATACCGGCATGGGCAGGGATGTTCGTGACCATCGTGTTTTTGATCGGCGTGTCAAACGCCGTGAATCTGACGGATGGTTTAGATGGCCTGGCCGGTGGATTGTCGTTTTTAACACTCAGTGGGATTGCCTATCTAGCACATCTTTCCAGTGACGCCACTGTTCTCGTACTCACCGTTCCCTTTCTTGGGGCGATCTTGGGGTTCTTGCGGTACAACACCTATCCCGCGCGTATCTTCATGGGGGACGGCGGGAGCCAACTCTTGGGGTTCATGATGGGGGTATTGGCCGTCTTGCTGACAGATTCATCCCGTGGGCCCTTTACGCCAAGCCTGGCCTTATTTCTCCTGGGGCTTCCGTTCTTGGATACGCTCGGGGTCACAGGTCAACGGATTGCGGAAGGACGATCGCCATTCGTGGGAGACCGAGCACATATTCATCATAAGTTGCTCAAAGTTGGATTGACGCACTATGAAGCCGTGACCGTGATCTATCTCATACAGGCTGGCATGCTGGGTGTAGCCTACGTGCTGCGATGGCAGTCCGATACGGTGATCCTGCCGCTCTATCTTCTGCTGGCCGTCACGGTTTTGATGTCGTTTATCGCTGCTGGCCGAGGCCTGATTCCCACTGTTACGGCGCAACGAGGTCATTTCTTGTCGAACGGAACGGTGACCCGATTGATGACCGGTCCTTGGCTGACGGATGTGCCGATCCAGTTCCTGGCGGTGACCGTTCCGCTGTTCCTGATTGCATTGGTGTTTCTTCCCTCGACGGTTCCCACTGACGTGGGGTATGTCTCGATCGCGTTGTTCGCGGTGGTACTGATCGGCCTCTCATGCTCCTCGCAGGTCGCCCCCTACTTCGTGCGCGGCGGCCTCTACGTCGGAACCACATTCTTGCTCTATGTCTGTGAGGGGTCTCGAGTCGGTACCGTCTCCGTTGTCGCGATGGCGCACAACATATTTTTTATCGTGGCCGCCGTCATGGTGCTCCTCAGTCTGCGATTCAATCAGGAAAGTCGCTTTAAGACCACACCGCTCGACTACCTGATGGTGTTTTTGGCTGTGACCTTTCCCTTGCTTCCTGGGGGCAGCTCGGATTTCTCGCATTTGGGTATCTTCGCCGCCAAGCTGGTCGTGCTCTTCTTCTCCTTCGAGTTGCTCCTTCACGCATTTGCCGCACGTGTCAGACAGTTGGGACTCGTGTCGCTCTGGATTCTCTTCGGGTTGGGAATTCGGATTTTGTTGTAGCGAAGCACGTTACGTAATAACCTACAAGCATGAGCATTGAAAACCGGTACGAGCACCGGAAGTGGAGTGTCGAGATGCGTGGGACGGTCGGCATCGTTCTCCTCGTGACGGTTCTTCTGACCGCGTGCGGCGGTCCGGAGGAGCGGAAGGCGAAGTACTTTGCGCGAGCCACTGAGTACATCGATGCCGCCAACTATCCCAAGGCGAGGGTGGCGCTGAGAAATGTGTTGAAGATCGATCCTAAAGATGCGGAGGCGTACTACCTCTTCGCTCAAGTTGAGGAAAAAGAGAAAAACTGGCGCAATGCCGTTCAACTGTATCAGGAGGCAGTTCGCTTGGTTCCCGATCATACGGCTGCCCTTATTACTCTTGGGAAATACTATCTCGAGGCGCGGCTGACCGAACATGTCGTTGAAGCAGCGGACATGGTGCTGAAAAAAGATCCTCATCATCCTCAGGCCAGTGCACTGAAAATTGCGGCTCAGGCCGTAACCGAAGAGGCGATTCCTTCGGTTATTCCCACGGCGGAGGCGCTTGCGAAGGAGTTCCCGACCGAACCAGATGTTGCCATCCTCCTCGCAACGTTGTACGGCCAACAACAACGGCATCGTGAGGCAGAGTCTACATTGAGGCGTGCCCTTGACGCTTACCCCAGGAACCTGGATCTTCTGAATGTTTTGAACAGGGTCTTGATGCGGGCGAATAATCTGACCGGTGCCGAGGCGGTTTTGCGGCGGATGATCGAGACCGAACCTACGTCCTTTGATCATCGGGTGAGACTGGCCCGCTTCTATGTTGAGCAAGGAGCCAAGGAGAAGGCGGAAGCCGTATTGCGAGAGGCGATCGTGCTCGATTCAACCAGCGAACAGCGCCGTCTGATGCTTGCTGAGTATTTTGTGGACAAGAACGATGTGGCCTCCGCCGAGCAGGTGCTACTTGATGCGACAGTACAACTCCCACATTCAACCCAAATCCAATTCGGACTCGGTGCGCTCTACAGAAAAAACGGACAGAGCATCAAAGCGCGTCAGTGCTATGCCAGATTGATCGAAGAATACAAAGAGAAGCCCATCGGTCTGGAGGCTAAGGTTAAATTGGCGGAAATGGATTTTCTGGAGGGAAAGCACGCGGACGCTGAACGTCAAGTGCAGGAGGTCTTGAAAGAGAATCCTCGATCAACAGAAGGCTTGATTCTCACAGGGCAAATGGCATTGATCAGACGAAACGGGAAGGATGCGATACAGGCGTTTCGTACGGTCTTGCACGATCAGCCGGAGTTAGCTGCTGTTCATTATCTGCTAGGCCAGGCCTATCAGCTTGCGGGCGATATCAACCTTGCAAAGGACAGTTTTGAACGGGCGGTGGTCCTCTATCCGGACCAGGTGGATGCCAAACGCTCCCTGGCATTGCTGGAGAGTAAAAGTGGACGGTACCAGCAGGCCCGTGCACGACTCGAGGAACTTTTAAAACAGCGTCCGCATGATGTCACTGCGCTTGACATGCTGATGACGTTGGATGTGGTGACGAAGAATTGGCAGGGAGCAGAACGTACATTGACCAGACTTCGTCAGGTATCCGCCGACAATCAGTCTGTTGCGCTGTTAGCTGAGGGGCGATTTTACGAGGCGCAGCGTCGCCTGAGTGAGGCAAGCCAGGCCTATGAACGAGCGATGACGCTCGCTCCAAACGAACCGGAGCCATTACTCTCGCTTGTGAAGGTAGAGGTAGCGTTAGGGCAGGTTGCTCGCTCCAGAACCAGGCTGGAGTCTATCTTGGCCTCTCACACAGATCATCCATTCGCGCACGGACTTCTGGGGGAGGTCTTGTCGCTCTCACGACAGTATGACGAGGCGACACTCCATTATCGGGAAGCCACTCGAGTCAATCCTAAGTGGATAACACCGTGGCTCAACTGGGCTACGGTGTCGTTATCCCAGAAGAAACCGGACGTGGCGGTACAGATTGCACAAGAGGCGCTCAAGACCAATTCCAACAGCGAAGAGTTGCACATGTTGTTGGCCTCTGCACATGCGGAGCAAGGACAGCCTGATCTTGCCATTGCTGCCTATGAGGCGGCGTTGCGATTGAATCCTCGGAATCTGTTGGCGGCGAACAACTTGGCGGTCTTGCTCGTCGATCACAAAGGGGATCCAGCAAGTTTGCAGAGAGCGTTCGGCCTCAGCAGAGAGTTTGAGAAGGACGCTCCCCATCCGTTGTTCATTGATACACTCGGGTGGGTTCGATTCAAGATGGGGCAGCAGGAAGAGGCGATTCGTTTAATGAAAGACGCGGTTGCCAAATCTCCAGACATGTCTGTCCTCAACTATCATCTTGGGATCGCTTTCTTTCAATCCGGTCAACGAGCAGAGGCTCGCACCTATCTCTCCAAAGCACTCAAGAATTCCGATCCATTTGAAGGGCGACGAGAGGCCGAGCAGGTCCTCGCACAGCTAAGGGGGTAAGAAATATCTATGTTTTGTTCAGTGCGATCGATACTGAGTGGGGGACTGATGACCGTGGGTATTATCATGGCGATGATGCCTGCCCATGCAGGAGATGCGATGCCTCCCTCTCTGGTGTCGCAGCTTGAGCCGGGATACCGACTTGGCGCGGAGGATGTCCTGTTGGTATCAGTCTGGAAGGACGAGCAGTTGACGCGAGAGGTGGTGGTACGACCCGACGGAATGTTTTCGTTTCCCCTCGTCGGCGACATCCAGGCGGAGAATCAAACCGTCGAAGATATTCGTGGAGACCTGGCGAAGCGCCTCACGAAGTATATCCCGAATCCTAATGTCTCTGTGGCCGTGACGAAAGTCGCCAGCTACAAGGTGTATGTCGTTGGGCGAGTGAATAAACCAGGTGAATATGTGATCGGCCATTACACTGATGTGCTGCAGGCGCTGAGTCTTGCTGGCGGTCTGACGCCGTTTGCCGGAGAGAACGATATCAAAGTGATGCGCCGCGTGAGGGGAGAGCAGCAGGCCATTCCCTTCCGCTACGGAGATATTCGAAAAGGGAGAGACTTGGAACAGAATATTCTTCTCCAGCGCGGTGACGTCGTCATGGTGCCGTAGCCAATGTCTGAGAGGGATGAGGTTGGAGGTCGTCATCACCGTCGATATGTGAGAGGCATCGGGCAGTTCATGGCGCTGCTCTGGCTCGTGGGATACGGCGTGGTATTCCATAGTGAGGCCGCAGAGTGGTCACTGTCTCCTTCTATTGGGGCGAAGGGAGTGTATAACAGCAACTTACTGTTGACGCCGTTACCCCATCACGACACCTATGGCTATTGGATCACACCGGCGACGGAGTTGTCCGGCAAGACCGAACGGCTCGACCTCAGCAGTAGGCTCGCCGCGGATATTGTCGGATATTTCGGGGGAGAGGATCGGCAATTTACGAATGTCTTTGCTCCCTTGTCGATGCGTTATCGAACGGAACAGGATCTCTTCGGATTCAACGGAGGATTCATCCGTGACAATACATTGCTCAGTGAATTGCAAGCGACCGGGGTTGTTCTGCAGTTCGCCCAGCGCAATCAGTGGACCTTTAATCCGACATGGACAAGAACGGTGACGGAAAAATTGTCAATTCAATCCAGCGTACAGTTGTTTGACACGATGTATGAAACCGCCAAGTTGGCGGACCATCGCGTCGTGGGTGGGACGACTGGACTGCAGTATCTGCTGACTGAACGCGATCAGGTTCAACTGTCCGGGTCCTATATGGATGTCCGCACCACGGACTCACCAGTCCCATTTCGAGCTAACTTTCCAGGAATCAACATGAGTCTTACCCATGCCTTTGATGAATCGTTGACAGGAACTGTCTATGGCGGTCCCAGGTTCTTGTCCTCCACGACGCAGACACCGGGTGGCTCCGTTGTTGCCAATGAGACGGTGTGGTTGGCAGGGGCCAGTATGATGAAAAAGTTTGAACGAGCCATGCTGCAGGTTTCGGTTGCTCGAGACTTAAGCCCTAGCGGATTTGGGCTCTTGATTCAGACCAATCGAGGCGAGCTCTCCGGAACCTATGATCTTTCGGAGACTCTGACCTGCGGGCTGAATGTGGTTGGAATGCTCACGACCGGAAAAGCGGGCACGGCCATCGGCGGAACCTTTCCAGAAAACCGTTATGTCAGCGTGGCCCCGAAGTTGGTATGGCAATTTTTCGAATGGTGGCATGCGGAGGTATCGTACATGTATCGATGGCGCGACATAGATACCGCAATCAGCTCGACTGAGTCTCATGCGACGACGTTGATGGTGACCTATTCACCTCCCAAACTTTCATGGTCCCACTGAGGCTATGGCACAGACACACGGCTCACTCCAAGCTCCCGCACCAACCATGAGTTTGAAGGACTACATCGGGGCCTTCCATCGCCGCCGTAAACTTGTCCTCCTGACCGGCCTTGGCCTATTGACGGTCTCCTTGCTGTTGGCGTTTCTCTGGCCGCCGACGTATAAGTCAACGGCCACGATCTTGATCGAGGAGCAGGAGATCCCGTCGGATCTTGTCCGATCAACGATTACGAGTTATGCGGACCAACGCATTGAGACCATCAAACAACAAGTGATGAGTCGGACAACGCTCTGGAAAGTCGTGGAGCAGTTCAATCTGTATAAAGATCAGCAGAAAAGTGCCCCGGCGGAAGAGATCGTGACGCGATTCGTGAAAGACATCGAAGTTGATGTTATCAGCGCAGATGTTGTGGATAAACGTACGCAACATGCCACCAAGGCGACCATTGCGTTCACTGTGACCTATCTGAGTCGATCTCCCGAATTGGCTCAGAAAGTGGCCAATGAACTGACGAGCTTGTTTCTTGGGGAAAACCTGAAGAGTCGTGAGCGGCAAGCGCAGGAAGCCACGTCCTTTCTTCAGCAAGAGGCGGAAAATCTTGCACGGCACATCAGCGAGATTGATGAAAAGATCGCCTCATTTAAGCAGCGGGCCAAAGGGGCGCTTCCTGAGCTGATGCCCTTGAATCAACAATTAATGAACCAAGCTGAACGCGAGTTGATGGATATTGATCAGCAGGTTCGTGGCCTGGAAGAACGCAAAACGTATCTCGATGGGGAATTGGCGACGGTTAAACCAAATACGCCAATTCTCTCCGTGACGGGGGAGCGCATTCTCGATTCAACCGAGCGATTGCGGGCATTGCGTGCGGAGTATGCGGCAATTGCCGCCAACCTTTCTCCTGAGCACCCCGATATTATTAAGATGAAACAAGAGATCGACGCGTTGGAAAAAGAGGCGGGAGAGCCCCCTGATGCCGACGAAGCTTCCAAGCGGCTCAATGCGGCACGTACAGCCCTCGCAGCGGATTCAGATCGATTGGGGCCCGAGCATCCCGATGTACTCCAGGCTCATAGAAAAATCGCTGGCCTAGAGCAGGAAGTGTATCGACTCCGAAGCGTGCCCCGGAAGGTTGTGAATCAGCGGCCTGAAAATCCGGCCTATATTAATCTGCAGGCTCAGCTGAACTCCGTGACCTCCTCACTGGAGGCGCTTCGGAGTACCCGTACGGACATCAAGCGGCGATTGCAAGGATATGCCACGCGTCTTGAACGCGGACCAGAGATTGAGCCTGAGTATCTGGTGCTGACACGAGATCGAGACACCTCGGGGCAAAAATATCAAGAGATTCGCTCAAGATTGCTGGAGGCAAAGGTGTCGGAAGGATTGGAGGTTCAGCGAAAAGGCGAACGCTTCTCGCTCATCGACCCGCCCAGTCTTCCCGAGAAGCCGTATAAACCCAATCGACTTGCCATCGTTCTTCTTGGATTCCTTCTCGCAGTAGGCGGGGGAGTTGGTGTGGGGGCAGCCGCCGAATCACTTGACCATTCCATACGAACGCCCGATCAACTCGTAGTCCTGACGCAGCAGTTCCCTCTCGCGGTGATTCCGTTCATGCCGAATGAAGAAGACGTGTTCCACGTCAAGCTCAGGCGGAGGGTCGTGCAAACGGCTGGAATCGGCGTTGTCGCGACGGCTATCGTGTTGGTGCACGTCTTTGTGACCCCTTTGGATGTCCTATGGTTTTCAGCCCTAAGGCGGTTTGGCGTAGAGTAACCAAGAAAGGGCTATTATGGATCGCATCCGTGCCGCACTTGACTTGTATAAGGATTTGAGAGGCTCCTCCACCCGTGGTGAAGCCAGCGGGGGAACTGCGACCCTGTCGGTGCCGCCGCCGATTACATATACGAAGACCAGATCACTGAGCATTGCCCACACGGTTTTGCGTAATCATCGTGTGATGGCCGCGCATAAGAAGGGGCCGTTCGTCGACGCTTATAAAATTCTTCGAACCCAAGTCACACAGCGGCTTCGTGAAAATGGATGGAATGTCGTGGGTGTGACGAGTCCCGGCTATGGAGAAGGGAAGACCCTGACGGCCGTCAATTTAGCGGTCAGTCTGGCAATGGAAACAACGCAGACCGTACTGTTGGTGGATTCGGATCTGCAGGATCCTACGGTGCATCAAGTATTTGGTTTGAAAGATTGTCTCGGGCTGGCCGACTACGTGCTTGATGATCAGCCTGTCGAAGACTTGCTGTTGCACCCTGGGATTGGGCGCTTTGTCTTGTTGCCCGGAGGTCGCGCGATCTCAAATTCCACTGAAATCTTGACCTCACCGAAGATGGTTGCGTTGGTGGAAGAGTTGAAGCATCGCTATCCCTCCCGAGTCGTCATATTTGATCTCCCTCCATTGCTGCATACGGCGGATGTCTTGGCGTTTTCTCCGTACACGGACGCGCTTCTGATGGTCGTCGAGGAGGGGAAGACGACGGGTGAGGAATTGCAGCGCGCCCTATCATTGGTCAAGAACTCACGACCAGTCTTAGGAACGGTGCTAAACAAGGCTGGACGATCGTCCTTGACCCTTGCGGATATGAAGGCCATGTTGGCCCCCTAGGCCGCACCGTTGTATCTAGAACGGCAGATCTATGTACGAATCATTCTATCGGTTCAAAGCCAAACCGTTCGCACTCCTACCAGACAGCAGCTTTCTTTATCAGGGCACAGAACATCAGGCGGCCTATAGTCTGCTGGAATATGGCATTCTGAGCGAGGCTCCCTTTATGGTGCTCACCGGGGATCCCGGTGTCGGGAAGACCTCCCTTCTTCAGAAGCTCATCGCTGAGCACGGAAGCCGGCACAAAATCGGGTTGGTGACCAACGCGCGGTACGATATCGAGCAACTCTTGCCATGGATCCTCTTGTCTCTTGGGTTAAGTACCAAACGGCTCGACCCCATCGAAGCCTACCACCTCTTTGCAGAGTTTCTCGCTCAAGAATCGAAGCGGTCACGACGTGTCATTCTCGTCATTGATGAAGCACAAAGCCTGGGTGCGGAGTTGCTCGAAGAGCTGCGTTTGTTGTCGAACATGAACGACGGGAGGACCTTAAAGTTACAGATCATTCTCTCCGGTCAACCTGATCTCTATACGCTGCTTCAACGGATCGATATGACTCAGTTCGCGCAACGGATTGTCGTCGACTATCATCTCAAACCACTGTCGGAGACGGATACGCTCAATTGTATTCGCCATCGACTGCAGGTTGCGGGCGGGCGTCCAGGGCTCTTTACCGACCAGGCCTGCGCGCTCGTGCATCGATTGAGTCAAGGGAATCCACGACTGATTAATCAAGTGGCAGATATTGCCTTAACCTATGGTTATGCCGAGCAGGCGCGGACCATTACTGCAAAGTTAGTCGCTCAGGCTGCCCTTGACCGGATCAAAGGGAGAATACTTCCGCTGGCTGCCACGGAAGAATTAGTTGACCTTGCATCTGCTCCGGACGAGCCCTTAGAACACCAAGGTTCCATCCGGACTTCCTCGATTGCCGATGAACCGTCTGAAGCCGATTCGAGTCGTTCTCCGGAAGAGGACTATGAACGAGGGATGGTCTTAAAAGCACAAGGGCAGATGAAAGAGGCCGTCGAACTCTTTCATGCCGCTGCCAGGGACAAGTCCCTGTGGTTCAAGGCGTATGCCCAGGTCGGTTTTTGTTATGTCACGATGCGGGAGCCTCAGGCCGCGATTCAAGCGTTTTGCACGGCTCTGGATGATCCCACGGCGCCACTGGAAGAGATGATGGATGTCCTTTACTGTTTGGGGCGTAGTCTTGAATCCGTTGGAAAGACTGATCAAGCGAGAGAAGTGTATGAGCGAATCAATCAGTCCACTCCATCCTTTAGAGATGTCTCCAATCGATTGAATCAACTGGCTAAATCTCCGAAGCCGTCGCGGAAAGGCGATGAACAACTCACAAGAACACATTCTTGGTTCAGTGGAATCATCGACAATGTTCAACGATTTCTCGTCGGCAGCCACAAGTGACTCGTTTTCACGAGTGATCATGAGCCATGAAGGCCCGCATGTCTGATTCAGCCGGGCAGATGTCCGATCCAGCCGTCAGCCCTGTGGAACGCTATGAGCGAGGACTTGCGCTTAAACAGGCAGGATTGCATAACGCTGCGATCGACCAGTTTGAAATGGCTGCCGTCGAGACGTCAGTGACTCTGAAAGCCTATGCACAGATCGGGCTTTGCTATAAATTGTCCGGTTGCTATGAAGAAGCGGTCCCGGCTTTTCGGAAGGCACTGAATGTGGCCACGGCCTCTTCAAAGGAAACCGTTCAAATACTCTATGTTCTCGGTCGCACGCTGGAGTCATTGGGGCGCGTTGCGGAAACACTCGAAGCCTATCGCTGGATTAGGCGAGAAGATCCGGACTATCGGGATGTCACGGAGAGGATCGAGCGGCTCAGCTCCCGCCGCCCGACAGTCGCCGTAAAAAAGCGCTAGGCAGAGGACGTGTTTCCGGCCAAAATGGCATTTTCGTAGACCCGCTTGGATGCACCCCGTACAGAGCGCCTCTCCGTGCCATCTGCCGAATTCCTACGGCCGCGACTTTCAACGTTGCGTAACCTGATCAAATTTTTCTGTGGTGGCGGTCGAACGTCTTGCCGCTCATACTCAGGTCTCTGACACGGAGAGGAGTGACGATGGAATGCATTCTGTTTCGCCATGGCATTGCGATAGAACCAGATGAGTGGAAGGGGACTGAGGAGGATCGTCCGCTGACGGACCAGGGGAAGAGGCGCACCAGACAGGCAGCTCAAGGGATAGTTTTACTGGGTTGCCAGCCGACGTATCTGTTCACGAGTCCCTTCGTGCGGGCATACGATACGGCAAGGATTGTGCGTATGGCGGTCTGTCCAACCCTCGAGTTGGAAACCAGGAATGAGTTGACGGTGGGAACAAAACCAGATCAACTCATGGCGCTTCTTCGCACACTTCCCTCAGACGCAGTTGTGCTGTGTGTTGGGCATGAACCTCTGTTGGGTGAAGTCGCGAGCCTGTTACTCTGCGGGAAAGTGCTTTCTAATTTTCCACTCAAGAAGGCTGGAGCTGCCAGTCTCGAACTAACAAACGGTGTCAAACCTGGACAGGCTCGGCTGCGCTGGTGGCTGAGGCCCGGACAGTTACGAGCGATTGGGAAGCGTTCGTCCAGCACGCAGGCAGAGTGAAGATGCTCAGGTTGGTATGGGCTTGGCACCGACCGAAGGTGTCGGGTTTTGCATCACCGGAAGGATAGACACTCTCGACTTGTCCCGGATGTTTTCTGGTGATTTCCTGACATCGACGACGTTGGACCTGACCTTCATTGCAACGTGTCGAATTCTTCAATGCCTTCGACGAAGATCCGTTTCACGGGATAGGGACGAGCTGCCGCCTTGATCAGATCTGACTCGGTCATGACTGGTCAGCTTTCAGCGGCACGCCGGAGAACTGCACCGGTCGGCGGAAGACCTGTTCGAAGAGATCTGCTCGGTTTTTTGCAGCCCATAGTTCCATCTCTGCGTCGCCCGTGAGGTGCACGTCGATGGTGATCTGCTTCCCAAACTTGATCTGCACACGTTGAATCAGGGAAAAATGGGTCCGGTCGAGTCCATCCGCAATTCGCAACAGTGAGGCAAGGATCTTAACGGCGCGTTGAAGGCGGGGCGGCAGGCTGTTGAATTCCTCGTGTTTGACCGTCGGCAAGGCCCGTCGGTGATAGCGGGCGATACTGGCCACCACATCGATATCCTCAGCCGTCAACCCGCCAAGATCGCTATGTTTGATGAGATAATACGTATGCTTGTGATGCTGCCTGGGATTGATGTGATACCCCACGTCGTGCAGGATGGCGGCATATTCCAGCCATGTACGTTCCTGGTCTCCGAGGTGATGCTCGCGCTTGGTCTGGTCAAACAGCTGCAAGGCCAAACTGGCTACATGGAGTGAATGACCCTCCGGGGCATGGCAGCGCCGAGCCAGACCGATCACGTTGCGACGGCGGACGTCAGGAAAATCCTGCTCGGCCTTCAACCCTTCACGATGGCGGGCGATAAAGTCGTAAATGATTCCTTCTCGAATGGCCTTGTCGCAGAGCGTGATTTCCTGAAGGTCGGACAGTTCGAGCAGGCATCGCAGCACGACGGTCGTGGGCAGCAGAGTATCGACGCGTTTAGGATCCAGACCTGGAATGGCCAAGCGGTCCTTCACTGATGAACGAGCCAACTCAGCTTCCAAGCTTCGGATATGCTTCAATGAAACGGTTGCCAGATTGTGTTGTGGCAACGGGCGACCCATCTGACGGAGATGCACGACTTCTCCCACGTTGCCGGCCATGCCTGAGGTAGCGACCAGGGAGTGAAACTTCTTCATCTTAAAGGACTCGATGGCGTCACGGAGGTGCGTCGTGACGACGGTTTCAAGCGAGCGCATCATCGATTCCGATGGCGGAGTCTTTGGAAGACATTGCTCGGTGAGCCGGATCGCACCCAGTTTGAGGCTGGTGCCGTGCATGAGGCCGTCTCGATTTCCTGCGATCAACTCTACGGATCCGCCGCCGATATCGACGACTAATGTCGGTCCGTCCGGCAGAGCGATACTGTTCTTGACGCCAAGAAAGATCAGCCGAGCTTCCTCCACCCCGCTGATGACACGGACTCTCAGCCCGATTTGTTCCTGGATCATCGCAACAAACTCGCCGCCGTTTTGGGCTTCACGCACCGCGCTGGTCGCCACGGCCGTGATGCGCTCAAATCCCTTGTTGTGGGCGAGTGTGACCAATGTTTTGAGTACATTCATCGCGCGGGCCATGGATTCATCGGAAAGGCGTCGGGTGGCGAACACCCCGTTGCCCAATCGGGTGATGTCTTTAAACCGGTCCAGAATTTTAAAGCTGGCATCAGGAAGGATCTCTGCCAGCACCATGTGAATGGAGTTCGTTCCGATGTCGATGACGGCCAGTTTAGGCACGACAACTCCTTCTAGTGTGAGAGTGTACGGACCTTAATAGACAAACAGGGGGCTGTCAAGAAGTGGAGTGTGAACAAGGTGTGATAACGTCGAGGGTTACCAACAGGAGTGGTTCAATCTGAGTTACGGCTCTATTGGATGACCAGATGAACGCTGCGATTTTTCTGCCGACATTCGCCGGTGTGCTCAAAGCAGAGCGGACGATCTTTCCCATAGCTTGTTGTGATCACGTCGATGGCGAGTCCGCGTTGTTGCAGCGAGGCCTGGACGCTTTTGGCTCGACGCTCCCCGAGGACGAGATTGTACGCCGATGTTCCGATGTCATCACCGCGCCCCTCCAAGAGGAGATGTGTGACTCTGTCGTGCTGAAGTCGTTGAACATTTGTATCTAAGATTCGCATTTCTTCCGTTCCGATCACGTCCTGGTCAAAATCGAATAAGATGTCGGCGAGCATACCGGAATCGAGCCCGGTGGCATTACGGGCCATCAGTTCAGACTGCATAGCGGAACTTGTACGCGAGCCCGTGAGGTGGGCATCGGTTGGTGGGATTTCCTTAATCGCTGGCTCAGCAATCCGTTCCTCCTGTCCACGTAAGTCCTGACCAATGAGGGATCCTGACCTGGAGGAGCACCCAGGTATCAGCAGAGCGGTGAGACTGAGGAGGCCGACGAGCGTCACACTGCGTACCGGAATCATAGGTCTGCCTTTGAGTGACGGGCAAGCCGGCCGTCACTGACGGAGTGTCTGGGCTCCTTCATAGATCGGCTGGGTTTCGCTGATCGGCGTCCAGCTCAAGACTGCCAATGAATCCTCAACATACTTCGGTGTTCGCATGCCGTTTAAGACGCAGGTCACTCCCGGCGTGCTGCTCAGGAGCCAGCACATCTGCTGGGAGAGCGAGGCGGTATGGTGTGCGTTCGGCAAGAGCGGACGGATGATGCGAGCGATTCGCTCAGTGTGTGCCCGACTTCGCAGGGTTGCCTCCTGTCTGAATGCACGTAGAAGAGTCAGGAGCTCAGGAATATACCGTTGTCGCCACTGTTCCCATTGCTCGGCGGCACTACCGGAGAGCTGGCGTGAAAGCAGTTGGAGAACCTGATTGACTTGTGGCGCAATCATGTGGTGCTCGATCTGTTCCCAATGTTCGAGCCCTTGAATCTGTGGCAGGATGCGTCGCAATTCCGCAGACCAATTGAAGTAGTCGCTCGGAGTGTGTTCGGTCCCAGCCGGTTGGATACCTGGGGCAAGGGAGGTCCGATACTCCTGTTCAAGGGTGTTCACCGCGCTCAGCTGCCGATCAAGGTCGATCGATGTGTCATCAACGGGGAGTTCCGCAAGCCGTATCATCTTGTTGCGTGCCACCATGGCATTCAATGGCCGATTCACCAGCACGGCGATGTGGTGTTGCCGTGCATAGTCAAGAACCGTTTGTGCACACGAGGGTCCGGTATTGGCGATGGCGGCAGGTCCTGATTCGAAAAGATTCATCGGGCACTGCAACACCTGAAAGTGATGGGTGGAATTCCCGAGAGAACGTGCCGCGGTTTCAGCTGCCTGTACCATGTGCGAGAGGGATGTTCCTTCCGGGTCATCAGCGGACAATGCGACCGTGTTCGAGGATACACCATAATATTGGAGGCGTCCAGCCGCCACCTGTGTCTCAAAATAGGCAAAGGCTTGTTGAAGCCGATCATAGAAATCTGTGCGTAGCGTTTCCAACTCTGATGCGCCCTGATGCGGCGCTGCCAAGAGGAAATATTCGGGGTTATGGAGCAGACAGACGTCGAGTGTTGTCAGGCCAAGACGATCCAGTGATGAGGTCAGCTGGTCGGCCAAAAACTCGGGATGAATGCAATGCCAAATCCCGTCCCCATATTTCACCATATCGGGATAGGGATGCCCAGCCTTTTCCTTCGCTTCCGCCATCTTCAGATTCTGCCCCTGGATGTACCCGATTTTAGAGATCACAATGAGTTCATCGCGCCGAATCTCACCGGATGCCACGAGCTCAGCCAGCACGGATCCCACCAATCGCTCACTGTCCCCGTCCGTGTAGTTCGTGGAGGTGTCGATAAGGTTGCAGGAGGTTCGTAGGGCCTGTGTGAGCGCCGTGCGATGCTCAACATGCTGGGTATCGACTCGATAGGTGCCGAATCCAATCCGTGTCGCGGTGAGACCGGTCGTACCGAGCGGTGTCAGGCCTTGGGCCAGCCCGGCCTGTCCGCTTCGGGATAGCATGCGGGATGCGTAGGTGGCCGTCCCCTGTACAGTTGCCTGTCCAGCCAGCACGGTGCCGCGCAGCAGTCTTGGTTCATGCCGCAGCTCCACGCTGGCGGATTGATCAGTTTGTAAAGCCTCTGTTACGGCACGAGGATCTGTGATCGGCTGTCGGCAGGTGTAATTTCGGCAAATGTAGAGAGTGGGCATGCCGGAGACGGTTGGTCGGTTCTGCAACAGAGGCAGCGACGACGGTGTCAACGATGAACTTGTCGCGATAATGCGGTTGGGCAAATAACATTGGGCCACGGCTTGTCGAAGCGAACGGAGCGCGTCCTGCGAGGCCTCACCGACAAGAGCCAGTTCCACCGGACCTTCCGTCAAAAAATCAACGACGGCAAGACTCTTGGCAAACGCACGAGGATAGCGAGTCGCCTGTCGGCCGTAGGCGCGTATCGCGGCGGTGGCAGCACGGCGCCAGTCATCTCGATCGAAGTGCCAGGACAGCCTGGCGAGGGCAGACGCCGCAACCGCATTGGCGCTGGGTGTCGCACCGTCTGTGCCTTCGCGGTGACGGAGGATGAGGGTTTCGTGCTGTTGTGCCGTGGTGAAGAATCCCCCCTGCTCCTTGTCATGAAAGTCTGTCATCAAGTGATCGGCTAATCGGGCGGCGACATGGAGATAGGATTCAGCGGCACCGGCTTCGTAGAGATCCACCAAGCCTTCGGTGAGGTAGGCATAGTCTTCCAGATACGCGTCGAGATGTGCACGACCGGCTCGTGAGGTGCGAAGTAACCGTCCATCAGGTTTGGCATGGTATCGCAGCAGGTAGTCGGCAGTCCGCGTGGCTTGCTGGAGATATCGGGCGTCGTCAAAGATGCGTGCGGCTTCAGCCATGGCTGAGAGCATCATGCCGTTCCACGAGGTGATGATCTTGTCATCGAGTCCAGGAGGCACGCGCTGCCTCCTCGCTTCATACAGCAGAGGCCTTGCACGGGAGGCACTTTCCAGCAACTCGTCCGTGGTCAGATTCAGCTGTCTCGCGACCTCTTCGATTGGTCGCAGCCGATTAGGGATATTCGTATGTTCCCAATTGCCGGATTCCGTGATGTCGTACAGCGCACAGAATCGCTGCGTGTCTTCGTCGCTTTGGAGGACCTCTCTGATCTGGTTCGGAGTCCAGACAAAGAACTTGCCTTCGATGCCTTCGGAGTCGGCATCGGTTGAGGAGTAGAATCCGCCTTCAGGACCGGTCATCTCGCGGCAGATATAATCAAGCACGTCGGTTGCGACATCCCGATAGAGTGGTTTCTTGGTGACTTGATAGGCTTCAACATACACGCGCGCTAAGAGGGCATTGTCATAGAGCATTTTTTCGAAATGAGGGACCAGCCATCGGGCATCCGTAGAGTAGCGTGCAAAGCCACCGCCGAGATGGTCGTAGATCCCACCGGCTGCCATCATGTCGAGAGTCTTGGTTACCATGGTCAGCGTGTGAGCATCGCCTGATCGTCGATGGCTGCGAAGCAAGAGCGATAGACCCATGGCGGGGGGAAACTTGGGCGCCGTTCCAAAGCCGCCATGGGTCTCGTCGAACTCGTCTTTGAACTGAACGACGGCCTCTTCTAGGACTGATTCGCTGATCGAGACAGGGGAGAGGCGTTGCCGTGAATCTTGCAACTGGGCGGTCAGTTCTTTGGCCTGCTCCAGGACCTCTGAGGGGCGTGTCTCCCAATAGTCGGCAATTTTCTTCAGGACAGAACCAAAGCCAGGTCGCCCCCAGCGATCCTCAGGAGGAAAGTATGTGCCGGCAAAAAATGGTTGCTGCTCCGGTGTCAGGAAGACGGTCATGGGCCAACCACCTTGCCCATGATTCATGGCGATTGTGGCGGCCATATAGATCTCATCGAGATCAGGTCGCTCTTCTCGGTCAACTTTGATACAGATGAACCACCGATTCATGAGTTCCGCGATGCCCTGATTCTCGAACGATTCCTTCTCCATGACATGGCACCAGTGGCAGGCAGAGTACCCGATGGAAAGGAGGATGGGACGCTTCTTTTCTTTCGCGAGTTGCAGCGCCTCCGGCCCCCAGGGATACCAGTCGACGGGGTTGTAGGCATGCTGCAGCAGATAGGGGCTGGTTTCGTGGATGAGCCGATTCGGCTTGCCGCTGGTGGAAGATGAGGACATAGGCTCAACCTAGCATCGTGACGAGAAGAGCGTCAACGGAGATGAGGCGCGGGCGAAACGTCTTTCGTGAATCGTCCGGGTCCGGCACGTCATGCGCTTCACGAACGGCGGGTTTATGGTAGGCTTCACTGGAGGAAGGGGAGGACCTCGGTGCCTATGAGTGAGATCGGCCCATATTCGAACTACCGACTGACAGTCAGATTGGAATTGACGAATAAGCCCGGCATTTTTGCGCATGTGGCGGCGTTGTTGGCTGAGGAAGAGGCCAATCTTGGGGCGGTCGATTTGGTGTCGGCGACCAAGACACGCATGGTGCGAGACCTCACGTTCGATGTCCAGAGCGAGGAACATGGTGAAAAGGTATTGGCACGGTTGCATGCGTTGCCTGATGTGACCGTGTTGTCCGCTTCCGACCGGATTTTTCTTCTTCATCTTGGAGGCAAGATTCGGGTGGGCAGTAAGGTCCCGATCAGTACCAGGAACGTGCTCTCCATGGTCTATACGCCGGGAGTGGGACGGGTGTCGCAGGCCATCGCGAAGGAGAAGTCCAAAGTCTATACCTTTACGAGTAAGAGCAATAGTGTGGCAGTCGTCTCGGATGGCTCCGCCGTACTGGGGTTGGGGAATCTCGGGCCGGAGGCGGCGCTTCCCGTTATGGAAGGCAAGGTGATGCTCTTCAAAGAGCTGGCCGGGATCGATGCCTGGCCCATTTGTGTGAGTACGCAAGAACCGGATGACATTGTTCGAATCGTCCAAGGAATCGCACCTGGGTTCGGCGGGATTAATTTGGAAGATATCAGTGCACCGCGGTGTTTTGAAATTGAGCAGAAGTTGAAACAATCCCTCGATATCCCCGTGATGCATGATGATCAGCATGGCACGGCTGTGGTGTTGCTCGCTGCGTTGACGAATGCCCTTCGGGTCACCGGAAAGCCACTGGACCAGGTCCGGATTGTCGTCAATGGGCTTGGTGCTGCCGGTACGGCCTGTTGCCGCATATTGCTGGCGGCTGGTGCCATGCATGTGCTGGGATGCGATAAGGAGGGCATCATTCTTTCCGGGGAAGCCGAGCAACTCCGGGCCTGCCGAACCGACCTCCAGGCTTGTTTGACACGGGACAATCCGAAGGGCACGTTGCGTGATGCGTTGAAAGGCGCCGATGTTTTCATCGGTCTGTCAGTCGGCAATGTCGTGACGGCAGCGGATCTTGATCTGATGGCTCCCGATCGAATCGTCTTTGCATTGGCGAACCCAGATCCGGAAGTGCCTCCTGAAATCGGCAGTGCCAATAGCAGGATCTTTGCCACGGGGCGATCAGACTATCCGAACCAGATCAACAATGCTCTGGCGTTTCCCGGGATCTTTCGGGGGGCGCTCGATGTGCAGGCCAGTGAGATCAACGAAGCCATGAAGTTGGCAGCGGCACAGGCCATTGCGCATGTGATCCCGGAGAATACGTTGGGTGAGGATTACATCATTCCCAGCATCTTCGACAAGGAAGTCGTCCCCAGCGTGGCGAGAGCCGTGGCGGCAGCAGCTCGCGCGAGTGGGGTCGCCAGAAGACGGGCAAGAATGGACGATCCGCCCCTTCCTGAGTAACCCCTTCCCCTTGATGCAGCTGGTTTTGCACGGTTTCTTGAGCCTTCAGCCCGACGCAGCCCCTGTGGTAGAATGCGCCCCTTGAACATCAGAGGAGTGCGATGCCGTTTTCCACCGCGAAGTTTTTGAAATTCCGAACGGGCATGCAGAGGCGGATCGGTTCGTTGCGTGTAAAAACCGAGGAGAGCCTGGACGTGGCGGTTGAGACGATGATGGAAGAACGGGTGGATGGGTTTTTTCAGGTGGAACATGGCCTGGAGGAAATCATCAAGTCGTTGATCGAAATCGAAGAAGAGTTGGCCGTGATTCGGGATTTAAGCGGCGCCATGCGGCTGGAGTCTCGGTTGGAATTTGTCGAAGATCGGTGGGATGAATTCGATAGTGAAATTCGGGAGCGCCCACGTCGGCGTCGCAAACGGGTCAGTCTGGCCGATATGTTGAAAGCTGCCAGTGGAGCGGGATCCTTGTCGGAGAATCCGACCGGGGTGAATAACGCGGTGGATGCCTATGCCATCATGGGCGTGGAGTTCGGGAGTTCGCTGACGGATGTGACGGCGGCCTTCAGGACCAAGGCCAAGCAGCTCCATCCGGATGCCAATAACGGGGATCGCAGTTCTGAGCCGGAGCTGCGCCGGATGTTGGAAGCCTATCAATTCCTCAAGGAATACCTCAGTTTGAGCAATACGGAACCGATGCGACCACCGGATCACCCCTACAGCCCCTCTGAATAATCGATCGGAGAAGATGTTGATTCCTCCACCGTACATTACCAGTGCCGATGCGCTTGGCGAGTTGTGTCGGCAGCTTCGTGATAGCTCTCGCCTCGCGCTGGATACCGAATTCGTCGGGGAAGACAGTTTCGTTCCGAAGCTCGAGCTCATTCAAGTCGCGACCGAGCAGACGGCGGCCATTATCGATTTTCCGGCGGTGTTGTCCGAGGGCGGCCTTGATGAATTCTGGGAACTCGTCTGCGATGAGCGGATTCAGAAGGTCGTGCATGCCGGTCGGCAAGACCTGGATCTTTTTGCGGTTCATGCCGGGCAGATACCGAAACCGTTCTTCGATACCCAGATTGCGGCAGCCATGGTGGGCTTTGGCTCACAGGTCGCGTATGCCAACCTCGTTCAGCGGGTACATGGAAAACGACTGGACAAGGCTCATACGTTTACCAATTGGAGTGCCCGCCCACTGTCCGACGATCAATTGGCCTATGCCCTGGAGGACGTGACGTTCCTCTTGGCGATCCATGATCATCTGGAGAGCAAGTTATCCAAACTCGGTCGGTTGCCGTGGGTGCATGAAGAGTTCGCACGTCTCGAAGGGGCGGTCGGCGAAGCTCGACGCGAACCGCAGGAACGCTATCAGCGCATACGAGGATGGGATCAACTGAAGCCGAAAGCGGCAGCTATTCTTCGTGAGCTCGCGGCTTGGCGAGAAGGGGAAGCGAAACGGCGCAATGTGCCTCGAAGCCGAGTCGTCCGGGATGAGGTCCTGCTCCAATTGGCGCGGCATCCGCCGCGGCATCCAGATGAGTTACGAAAGGTCCGAGGGCTTCACGGTTCAGAGGTCGACCGTAATGGAGAGTCGATGTTGGCGACGATTCAGGCGGCGTTGGCGCTTCCACCGTCAGCCTGGCCGGTCCTCATCAAGGAGCGCAAACCTGAGCCGGAACTCAACGGATTGGTGGAGTTGATGCAGGCGATCGTGAAGGCGCGAGCGCTGCAGGAAGAGATTGCCCCGACCTTATTGGCCACGACGGGCGACCTTCAGGAGTTGGTTGATAGCAAGGCGAATCGATCGGCGCTGGACATTCCGCTCCTGAAGGGATGGCGACGAATGCTGGTGGGGGACCTGCTCCTCGATGTGCTGGATGGAAAACTTACGTTGATCATTGACCCCCAAACACGTACGATTCGATGGGCACCCTCTGATCGGCTCCGCTAGCCTTCTGCACGTGTTCATCGTGATCCTTCAGATTAATCTGGTTTGGATTTCTTTCCTTAGTCGGCCGACTGCATCCTATTCTTCGACCATATGGCCGCTTACCTGTACGTTGTGGCATGCCACGCCAAGGGCAGTTGAGGTCCTGAACGGGCGATGACGGCGAGAGGTAAGATGAATGTGTTGCTTGCTATGCCTGAGAGGAGGTAGGTGAGTTGTCCGTTGGTGGGGCTCCGTTCATCGCGTAATGCCAGGCGATTTCGGCGCCAAGAATGAAGACAAGCGAAGAGTAGTACAGCCAGACGAAGAAAAACATAAGCCCTCCCAAGGTGCCGTACAATACGAGGGATGCTTGGGCCATCGAGACGTACCATGCAAATCCCCAGCGTGCCAATTGGAAGAGCAAGGTTGCGCTGAGTGATCCAATCAAAATCGCCTTCGAAGGCAAGGTCACCGCTGGAGCTACTCGATAGAGGACGTAGAACAGGGCCGTGGTCGCGATAAATCCTATGACTTTATCGAAGGTCATCAACGCTGGTTCAAACAACACTGTCGATGAGGGGTGTTGTTCTAGGAATGTCCATGCGATCGTCACGAACGATGTATTCGCGACCACACCCAGCAAGAGTAGGGTTACGAGCGCAGTCATGAGAATATCGATCCCAAGTCCTTTGATGAACGTGCGAGTTTGCTGAGCCAGAAACACCGCATTGAGGACGATCCGCACAGACCCAAAGAGGAAACTACTGAACACGACAAAGGAGACAATGCCGGAGAAACCGAGAAGGCCACGATCGCTCACGACGGCCGTTAAGTTTTCTGCCAGTGCCTGTTGGGATTGAGGAAGCGATGCACGCAGGACCGATTGCACTTCGTTCATGGCGCGCTCAGAGTCTAGGACGGTGTACCCGAGCAGCGAGACCATCAGTAGTGAGAGGGGAATGAAGTACAAGAGGAGGTTAAAGGCGAGAGCGCTCGTAAGGAATAATCCATTGTCGGCAAAAAACTTGCTGCTGATGGCCACGATGGCCGCCCAAGCACGATTGAACCGTTGGCGCCAGCGCATATTCATGGCGAAGGATTATGGGGGATTGTACCCGTTCGTTCTGTACGATAACTCTCCAAGATCGCGAAGCTGATGGCGACGACTAGGGGGCCGGTCACGATACCAACGACTCCGAAGAACTGGATGCCGCCTAGGACGGAAAAGAAAGTCAGCAAGGTGTGCAGTTTTGACGTCTCGCCGACGACCACCGTGCGAACAACATAGTCGAGCACGGCGATGAGAAACCCCGAGAAACATAGAATGGCACCGGCTGAGAAATCGCCCTGAATGAACGAGTATAAGGCGATGGGTAGCCAGACAATTCCGGCTCCCACGAGCGGTAAGTAGGCAAGGATCCCCATCACGGCGCCCCATAACAGCGGACCCGGTATTCCTGCGAGCCAAAAGGCAAAGCCTCCTACGAGACCTTCGAGTGCGGCTACGAGTGTATTACCGAGAACGGCCCCCTGTACGACTTCGCCGAAGCGACGTGCCACCAACTGCTGCAGGTGCGCCTCAAACGGTAGGACGTCCTTAAGCCAATGAACGATATGTTGGCCATCGCGAAAGAAGTAAAACGTACAGAGCAAGATAATTCCGAGCTCCAGCAAGCCGGCAAACACGTTCTTTGCCACTCGGGTCAATTGTTCCACGAGCGCCGTACCGAGTTGAGCTAAGTTGTCGATCAACATGGAGCGCAGATTGCTACCTGTCATTCGCTCGAACTCCTGGAGTTGCTCCGACATCATGGTGACCCAGGGGTGCACTCGCCATTGCTCAATCATATTGGGCCCCTGGTCGAGGGCCGACACGATCGTCAGATAACTCTGAGCCACTTCTTTCCCGATTAAAAACGACAGATAGGCGAGGGGGAGAATAACACCGACGGTGACCGTAACACTCATGATCAATGCACTGAGAGATCGCCGGTTTCCGCTCAATGTCGTGATTCGGCGGTACTGCGGGTAGAGACTATACGAGAGTACAGCCGACCAAAGCAGTCCTGAAAGAAAGGGACGAAAGGTGACGAACAATAAATAGGCCATTCCCACCCACAAGGCGGTAGTTGTGATGGCGACCCACAGCTGCGCCGTCGTAGATTGTGTTGGTTCGTTGCTCATTATGTCATGTTAGGGCAGCGGCTATTCTTCCATCAGCGAAAGTCGAACATAAACTGTACTTACCACGATACGAGATGGTAAGAGTGGGCCGTTCAAGGATATGCTAACCGTCGGCGGCCGGTCTGACCTTCCTGTTTCAGGTTGCTTCGGGTTGCTCCTCTGATACTTGAGACATGTGTTGAGGAGCCAATTTCCGCTGTAAGGGTTCGCTCCAATGCATCGTTCGCTGAGGAAATGGTATTTCGATTCCCTTGGCATCGAAGGTCCTCTTGATACGCCGGTTCATTTCTCGGCCGATGCGCCATTGCTGAATCGGCTTGGTTTTTATGCGACATTTGATGATCACTGCCGAGTCGGCGAGTTCGTCGACCCCGAGCATCTCGAGCGGAGCCAGAATATCGTCTGAAAATTGTGGATCTTGGTGAACCTCCTCAGCGATCTCCTGTAACACCTGCATCACCTCATCCACGTTTTCTCGATAGGCGACGCCGACGTTCAATACGCAAAATGAGTAATCTTTGGTCATGTTTTTGACTTTATCAATCACACCGTTTGGAATCACGTGCACACTGCCTGACAAATCGCGCAGTCGGATGGTACGGAGCGTCACTTCCTCAACCAACCCGCTGACTCCGGCAACTTCTACGACATCTCCGACGCGGATGGAGTTTTCGAGCAAGATGAAAAATCCGGAGATGACGTCTTTGACGAGACTTTGCGCTCCGAACCCAATGGCTAACCCACCGAGTCCTGCCGCCGCCAGCAAGGGCTTCAGGTCGACGCCCACTTCCGATAGGATCATCATCCCACCAAGTGCGAGAATTACGACACGTGCGATGTCCCTGAGAACATAAAACAATGTCTCGGCTCGTTTGACCTGCGCCGGGGCAGGGAGAGTGCCCTCATACATTCGTCGAAAGCGTTCAATCGCATGCCTGCTGAGGGTTAAAAGTATAAGCATACCGGTGAGGATCATCACGATACGAAGGCCGGAAATCGATGCCCATGCGAATAGTCGATCACCCAGCATGGTGAAATAGGATGCCGTCATACTGAACCTCCTTTGTCAACGCTCGTTCGCGTGTAGCTGCTGCTCCAGTGCGATGTAACGTGCAACGCTGGCCTTGCGCGCTGGTAACACTGTTTGCCGAACAACGAAGTCGGGTCAGAATCGAATAACTATAAACTCCATTCATGTATGAGAAAACGTTCTACCATGAGTGTGCACCCTAAACACAGTTGACTGACGCTCCATCGCTTTAGCTGAGGAGACCATGTTGAGACAGACGTCTCTAAGGTCCTCATCACGCCGGATGTCTCGTTCCCGGCCAAAACCTGGCCACATGGGTCGCGCTTGTATTATCGTTGCGTGGTCGTATATTTGGCCTGCTCTGGGCGGATCATGAGGGATTTCGTGATCGGATCGACGGGGCTGTTCATCTTGAGATGGTGGCGTATGTGACCATGATCACTGTGACGACGGTCGGCTATGGAGACATCGTCCCTCTCTCCACGCACGCACGATTATTGTGTATGTTGGTCATCATGTCGGTTCGGCTCAGTATCTGGTTCTGGTTTTTAGGAACGGCCTATCAATTGAGCATCTGACACCATTATGGAGGGATATTGCACGACAAAATGTCAGGTCAGTCTCGACGGCCATGTCATCGTGTGCAGTTTCAGCCATCCAAACGATCTGCCCGCAACACGAGGCAACCTTGCCTTGGTTGAATAAATGGTTCAGTCAGACGGAATCGAGAAGACCACGACTGAACTGTGTCCCGATCCCCTGCTGCGCCTGTATCGGAACGCTACTATGCAGAAGGATTTGAGCTTGGAGCAGACTGATAGATTTCAGGAGGGAAATGTTAGGGGTACTCGTTACGAGTTCACCAGCAGATGCTGAACGTTCAGTCCGATCTGTTCTTCAGGACATCGAAGCCGCAGGGACCGATTCAGCAGGAGGTGAGGGATGTCGACGCTGATACAGGGTTAAGATGAGCGTCATACCGAGTACACACAAGACAATGACGGTCAGCGCGTAGATTGGGAATAATTCGGTGCCCGGGATTCCCGTGGAAGTCGGAAGAAAAGCCATGACCGCCGTTGCCACGCCACGGGGAAACATTGCGGCGATTACTACACGCTCATTTACAGACCATCCACAGGTTGAACGAGCCAGGCCTTCTGTCACGGCCGCGCGAACAAATACGACGATCGAGAACAACCCCAAGCTCATCAACGAAATTTCAACAGTCAACGCCGAGAAGTCCAAAATTAGCCCCAACAGCACATAGAAAAAGGTTCGCACCAGAAACGACAATTCTTCATTCATCCGTTTCATGAACTCGCCCAACGCAAATTGGGCCTGGTCCAGCTCGTATCCGATCAATACACGAATCGGCTTGACCAGGTGACCGACGAGAAATTCCATGTTGCTCAGGACGAGGCCGAACAACAGAATCGTGATGGCTCCGTTGGCACCGATCACTTCCGCCACATAATACAGCACCAAAATTGCAGCCATTGTGAGCATGTAGGACAACGCTTGTCCATCAAGCCATGCCAGGAGCCTTGCCCACAGCGCGCCTGCCAGAAGTGCCAGCATGATGGCATCCCAGAAGGCATGAAAGATCTCGCGGATGAAATGCCCGTTGCCTTGGGAGTCTCTCATGGTCCCCATCAAGGCCAATGCGAGGACCACCACAAAGACCTCGGAGATGGCTGAGTCCAGACTCAACAACACCTTGGTGGCATCACGGAGGGACGGCATGTGAGATGTCACCGGGATGATGATGGCCGCAGCGGTCCCTCCCAAAATGGTGCCGAGAAGTAGACCATGCAACCAGGATTCCTGGGTCACCCAGATGTAGAAGCCCATCACCGAGAGGATCGTCAAGCCGAAGACCATCACCGAATACATCAAAGCCATCGGTGTTTCCTTGATGACTTTCATGATATGGAGGTTGATTCCTCCATCGAAGAGGATGATCAGCAGCGCGAGCGTTCCACAGTAGGGAGCCAATTTCATGACTTGGGTCGGCTCGGCTAAGTGGAAGACCGGTCCGAGCAATACGCCAAATCCCATTAATAGTAGGACGCTCGGGATTCCCGTTCGTTTAAAGATCAACTCGCCGCCTAAGCCGACCAGGATCGTCAATCCCGATAGCCCTAAGACGAGCTCGACGCTTAACGACTCCATGTGCACAGCCTCATTCCGGATTACAAATGACCTGACATCCGGAATTATTATGCGGCGGCAGTTCCACGAACGCAACCAAACGTGAATAAGACGGATCGCTTGGTGCGACAACTAGTTTTGCTGTAGCGTACGCTCATATTTTCTAGCACAATAGGCTTCTATGTAATGAATACGAACCAAGATGCTCTCTTCCTTGTTGCGCCGTTGTTTCTGCCAAATTCTCCTGAATCATGCAGTGCGGTTGTTGGCCCGTTGCTGCCGCCTTGTCTGTCAGATCGTCGCTCTTGCCGCTACGGATCTCATCAATGTCCGATCCGGTGTTACGGTTCGCCTGAGGATTTGGTCGTTAGGGAATCTTGCTGGAGGTCTGAATGGTCTCAAAGTCAGTAAGCCGGAGGCGATGTCGTGACGAGATCCACGTTGCGACTAATTACGCGGTGGTGTCTTGGGTTTCTCCAGGAGAGTCGCCATAGATCGGATATCTGATGAGTGGCCAGCGACATTCGTAGCCTTTCAGCCTGTGTAAGCTTTCATGATTAAGGTCAAGGTGGTTGAACCAATGCGGAAGCCTCGCGCATGAATCTGTTTCTGAGATGGACGTCTGTTCTCGGGGTTGTTCTGCTATGGACGGTCGGCAATGGTGATCCGTCGTTCGGTGAAGAACCGTCTGCCGCTCAATCCGACTGGCACTATGGAGGGGCAATCGATGTGGGATACGCAGTCGATTTCAACTTTCCCGAAAATCGGTTGTGGCGGTCAAAATTCACCACGTACAGCGTCAACGAACCAGCGTTGAACATGGCGGTCGGATACATCCGAAAGGATGTGTCTGCCCAGTCGCGCTGGGGGATCGAGTTTGGATTGCAGGAGGGAAACGATATCGAAGGGCTCGTGCCTAGTATCGTTCCGGAACGCGACAGGCCGATAGGCTATGCCGAGCAGCTCAAACATTTCTCCAGAGCCAATATCTCCTTTCTGGCTCCGATTGGAAATGGAGTGAAGGTAACGGCCGGTCTCTTCAACAGCTATATCGGGTATCAATCGATCTATTCGCGCTACAATCTGAACTACACGCGCAGCTATATGGCCGATAACGCACCCTATTTTATGTTTGGCCTTGGGGCGTACTATCCTGTCAATCCGAACGTGCAGATTGGCCTCTACGTCATCAATGGGTACAATTATCTCTCTCACATCAATAACCAACCGAGTTACGGCACGCAGATGGTTTGGAAACCATTCTCTCGTCTGACCCTGATCGAGAACTTGTACTATGGCCCGGATCAGGCCAATACCGCGATGGAATTCTGGCGTGTATTTTCCGACAGCATCCTTGAATGGAAGGACGGTCCGGTGACGTTGGCTGTGGCCTATGATATTGGGACTGAAAACGCAGCAGAACATCCTGGTCATCCACGAACCGTTTGGATGGCAGGTGTCTTTGGCGCCAGTTGGAACATCAGCGGCCCATGGCGGGTTGCTTTGCGTCCGGAGGTGTATTGGGATCGGAACGGCCGCATCACCGGTTCGGAACAATTGATCGCAGCCGTCACCTCGACCGTGGAGTACCGCGTGCCTGCCGCACTTGGTACGGTCCTCGTGAGGCTTGAGCACCGGTACGACGAGTCACGAGGATCGGGCGGTGGGTTTTATCGGGGTGACTTCAACAGCGCCGGTACGATCGGACTGACGCCCAGGCAGCATCTCGTTCTCTTTTCGTTGATCTGGTACCTCGAGCAATGACCCTTGCCCGCATGTGAGGATCATTGCTCTGGGTGTTCACCCTCCTACTAGAGGAGCTCCTTAATCGAGTCGGCTGGCCTGGCCAGGATAGCCCGGTCACCCTTTTCGACGATTGGTCGCTGAATCAAGTCCGGGTGTTGAACCATCGCATCGAGTAACTCATCGTCGGACAGTTGTTTTTTCGCTAAACCAAGCTCCTGGTAGATCTCTTCTTTTGTTCGCAAGACGTCTTTGGGGGCAAGTCCTGACTTCTTCAACAGACTTTTGAGCTGGGCTTTCGTAAAAGGACGTTCGTAGTAGTTGATTGCGGTGTACGGTTTGCCGCTCTCCTTGAGTAACTGGACTGCCTGTCGGCAGGTGGAGCAAGTGGGTTTCTGATAGATTGTGATGTCTGCCATAATGACTCCTTGGTAAAAAGTGCCGGCCTTGACGTTGTTTTTTAGTCCGTGGTAGATCCCAGCTAAGATGTATCACATCAAGTAGGTGAAATGATGCCCTGGGTCGGAACTAGTTCTGCCGGTCAATTTGCCTGTGCCACGGCCTCTCAACGGACCCTCAAAGGCCTTCGCATCAAGCGTAAGGGACAGCCGGTGTTTGTTCAGGGACATGTGCTGAGTCGCAAAGGCCAGGAAGCCACCTTTGAAGCCTTCAATGACCGCCTCGCTGTTGTGAAGTTCAGCGATGAGGCGCTCGTAGGATATGACCCGAGCGAGCTCCTCCTTCCGACCGAAATCGATGAACAGGGTGTTGCCTACTTTGAGATTCGCCCCTGCCGATCCTGTGATATGCTCTTTCCTCTTACACTTGAAGAACGAGAGTCCGACCCTGAACCTGAACGGTGCTCAGACTGTACCGCGTGATCACAGCTCGCTGAGCTTAGTCGACAAAGGGCGCCACGTCCAAGGCCTTTTTCAAGAGACAATCTCCTGCGAATCCCTGTAACACCATCGGGAGCATGGCGCTATCAATGGCGCGTACCGTGTGCACACGAAACCCTTCGGAGGTTTTTTGCCCTTCGAGCTTGAGGGCGTGACAGACTTCCAGTGTTTTCCAGGCCAAATTGGGGAGGATCTCGTCGGAGGCCAGCAGCGTCATAGGGGTGACTGCTCCGTCAATGGCTATCTGTGCGGGCACTCGCCCCTTGTCCTTAGGGAGCTCCGTCACGACGGCAAAGGCGAGGACAGCCTCCTCTGCCGACACAGGTGACGTTTGTGTAAGCCTTGCCGTGACGAGAAGCAGGTAACCAATGAGGATGGCGATTCGTGTCATCTCCGTCCGCTGTCCCTCTCGGATCGTGTCAGGTTTCGACGTAGGCAACAACGGTTCTACGAATGAAGTATGCCAAGCAGGATTGCTCATTGCAAGAATGACGCACGGCCGTGATTCGGGTATCATAGTGAGAGAATCTGTTGTCACTCATGTTGTCTTGTTATTTCTGAGAGGGTGCCATGCCACATGATTTCATGCCGGGCCTTGCCGGAGTACCGGCTGCGACCTCATCGATCAGCGATGTGGACGGGCAGCGTGGGATTCTGGAATATCGCGGGATTCGAGTGGAGACGCTCTGCACGGATTCATCGTACCTGGAAACGGCCTACCTCCTTCTCTTCGGCCGTCTGCCCTCGAAGAGCGAATTTCAACAATGGACGACGGACGTGACCCATCATCGGCGCATCAAGTTCCGCATCATCGATCTACTGAAGTGCCTTCCTGAGTCAGGACATCCCATGGATGCGCTGCAGGCAGCCGTGGCGGCACTCGGGATGTTTTATCCGGGCCGCAACGTCAAGGACGTCGGGAATAACTATTGGAGCGTCGTCCGGCTGGTCGCGAAGGTGCCGACGATCGTGGCGGCCTGGGCGCGACTGCGTCATGGTGACGATCCGATTCCTCCTCGGGATGATCTCGGGTTCAGCGAAAACTTTTTGTACATGCTGACGGAGTCGGTCACGCCGTCAGTGTGGGCGGAGGTTTTTGATGATTGTCTGATTCTCCATGCTGAACACACCATGAATGCCTCCACGTTTACGGGCCTTGTCACGGCCTCCACACTTGCCGATCCTTATACCGTGGTGGCCTCGTCGATCGGTGCGCTGAAGGGGCCTCTGCACGGAGGAGCGAATGAAGAAGTGGTGATGATGTTGAAGGAGATCGGCACGGTTCAGAACGCACGGGCCTATGTTGAGCGGGCGCTGCAGAGCAAGAAAAAGTTGATGGGATTCGGTCACCGTGTCTACAAGGTGAAAGATCCTCGAGCGACGGTGCTACAGGAACTCTGTCGGCGGCTGTTTCAAGAATGCGGCAGCTCCCCGCTGTACGAAGTGGCCTTGGAGGTCGAACGGACGGCGGGGGAATCACTGAACTCGAAGGGCATCTATCCGAACGTCGACTTCTATTCCGGCATCATCTACGACAAGATGGGTATCGACGTCGATCTCTTTACGCCGCTCTTTGCCATGGCACGGGTGTCCGGCTGGTTGGCCCATTGGTTGGAGCAGTTGCGCGAAAATAAGCTGTTCAGGCCGGACCAAATCTATGCCGGCGAGCATAACCGCCCCTATATCCCGCTGAGTCAGCGGTAATCCCCGTATTCTCAAGGCTCTCCAGGCTCTTGACTTCCCGCCGGATCGATTTATCTCTTGAACAAGCAGGTGAATCGGCGCAGCGCCAGCGCAAACAACAAGCAGTCTAATAAAGGAGGGTGCTATGACGCTCGTACGATGGGATCCATTTCGGGAATTGGAAGAAGTATCAGATCGGTTGAATCGCATGTTTGCTCGTCCGGCTGCGCCGCGTGCCAATGGCAAGGAAACAATGATCGTGGCCGATTGGACGCCGTCGGTCGATATCAGTGAGACAGAAGGGGAGTATCAGATCAAGGCCGAGATTCCGGATGTGAAGAAAGAAGACGTGAAGGTCACGCTGGAAGACGGCGTGCTTACGATTCAGGGTGAACGGAAGCACGAGAAAGAAGAAAAGAGCAAGAAGTATCATCGGATCGAGCGCTCATATGGAAGCTTCGTCCGGACCTTCTCGCTGCCGGATGTGATCGACGAGGAGAAGGTAAAGGCCGAGTTCAAGGATGGGGTGCTGAACCTCCATCTGCCGAAGTCGGAGAAAGCCAAACCGAAAGCCATCGAAGTGAAGGTGGCATAAGTTTGGTCTGAGAGTGGGGAATACACAACGGCCCGCCTAGGATGGCGGGCCGTTGTCTTTCTGCCAAGTTATCGAATTCGACTCAGTGCAATAGGATACACTAGATGCACCTCATTGTCTTTTCGGTTCGGCCCGGGTGAGCAAAGTAAGGGGGGGGACTCACCGGCTTCTTCCGTGTGACACCGATTACCGGATTGCGTTACGGGCGCTTCCGTCGTCGTGGTTGTTTCCGGTACAGGTCGAGGAATTCCGCTGGCGAGAGCACGGCCATCCCCTGGCGCTTTGGTGCAGGGAAGTGTTTTGAGTTTCCCGTGATCAGACAGACGGCGTCACCGGCGAGCGCTGTTTCCAAGAAAGGCTCATCCGTGCGATCCGGCAGCCGGCTCGCGAGAGGAGTGCCTGCCACGCTGAGTCCATCCAGTCTGATCTGTTCAAGCAGCGTCTGAATCTGTTCGGGCTCAAAGTGAAACTTGGCTCTACTCAGGACGTCGGAATATTCCGTCAGGATTCTGGCATCGAGGCAGACGCACAAGGCGCCCGACGCGATCATCCGAACGATCTCACCTGGAGGGCCGAATGGAGAGAGGAGCCCAGCCACCAGGACATTGGTGTCCACGACCACTTTCACCGTCGGCGAGCCTTACGGGATGCCCGGACTTCAGCGGCGATCTCTGCGGATGACAGCTTATCCGTGCCGGTCCGAACCGACTGGCGCTGCAGGTGTTCCACCGCAGCCACTGCCCGTGCACGTCGCACCGCTGCCAATGACTCTTCCAGCGTTTCTTCAGATACGGCGCTGAGAATGGCAATGGGCTTGCCGTTTGATGTTAGGATCATGTCTCGCTCGCGGGCAAGCTTGTTCCAGACTTGGCCTGAACGTCCGCGCAACTCCCTGACTGTAATGAATTTCATAGGACCCCTCTTGTGAGTGACGATAACGTACACGATTGAGAGCAGGCGGTCAAACTGACCCGTTTCGTTCCCGCAGGCGTTTTGAAGCGCAGCGGCACGGCGAAATAAATGGGAAAAGCACCGTCGGATTGAGCGCTCGTCTGGGAGCTTTGTCCGGACCTTCTCGCCGCCGGATGTAATCGAGGAAGAAAAGTCAAGGCCGAGTTCAAGGATGGGGTGTTGAACCTCCATCTACCGAAGTCGGAGAAGGCCAAACCGAAAGCCATCGAGGTGAAGGTGGCATAAGCTGGTCCGAGAGGATATGTCTGTCGCTCAGGACGAAGTTTAGGCAGAACGACGCACCTGGGTTACCGGCCTAGGCTTGGGATGTTGTAGTTCCACTCATACCGGTCGTCCCAGTGCCGCGGCAATGTTCATCAGCGCATCCAATGAAAAGCGTGAGATCCGTCCACGGAGGAGATCATTGATCCGTGGCTGCGTTATCCCACATTGGGTGCCCGCTTCCATCTGGGGCCACCCGTTTGCCTCAATGACCTCCGTGATTTGCCGAATAAGACTGGATCGTGCATGCAAGTTCGAGGCCTGTAAGTGAACAGAAAAACCTTGGCTCCAAGGCTCTACAGAAGTTAGAAATGACAGGGTACGAGTAAAAAGGCGATTGGTATGAACCCGCCAGGGTTTTCATGGATTCCACTGCGATGGCGGAGTAGGTTCAACCATAGGGCACCTCATCTAAAAATTGATTCGAAAGGTCGCCCCTCCGACGTGGTTCGTGCTGCGGTAGGTCCCGTTGATAGTCGGATTGGGACTATCGGTGACTGTGCGGGTATCAAAGACCAGAGCTTGATAGAAGAGGTCCAGGCCGATGGCGGATCGTGCGAAGAGACCGTTCTCAGCATCGGCGCATGCAATCACTCCAAAGAGTTTCCCACCGGCATGGCAGAGGAATCCGATGCCGCCGGTCGCGATATGCACATCGCTGTCCGCGAGGGAAGGATCGAAACTGAGGTCCGTTACCGGACTGTGGGAACGAATGTAGCCGGTGCGCAGGGCGACATCCCATCCCCGAGTAGATGTGATTCCGAGCAGCTTGTATTCAGTTCCGACGTTGACGGTGAACGTATTCGTCCATTGTTGCGGGCTTGGTAACACACTGCCGTTGGACAGGTGGACGGACGCGTCGCGAATGGCTTGCCATCGGGCATAATCCACATCCACTTCAACTTTCCACTCCCGTGCATGGTTGCGGATCGGCCAGTAGGCGATCCCGCCGGTCCAGACTTCCGGCAGCCGCATAGAAGTGGATGCGTCTGCGACGCGAAAGCCATTGGCCAAAAGGGTACCGTTTAAGGGCAACACCGCTTGGCTCCGCCAGATACCGGCGAAGGAGAGACGGGGTTTGCCCTCGCTGGTTCGCCAAGGGCTGTAGAGAAAACTAGCATTCAATCCCGCCGTCGTACCTTTGCCGTTCAGCTCAAGCTCTGTGCCTGGTGGAAATCCCGATCCCGGCGCTGCCTGAAACCGGCGTTCCGCATGGCCTTCCCCGAGTAAACCGGTAAAGGTGAAGATGTCGGCCCCGAGGCCAAGAGACAACGATTCCGTCACCTTGTAAGCCACCGTGGGTTTAATTGAAATCAACGGAAATTGAGCAAAGGTCAGCGAGGTGGCAAAGGGACCATCACCCGGAAATTTCGCCGCGAAGCCGTATAGATTGAGCAGGCCCAATCCGATGCTGAGATTGCCCAGCGTAGATATGCCCAGGTCCTTTAAGTTCGCTGTGAGAAATAATTGTCCGGGTGGCGGTAATCCGACGGTCGGACTGTTGTTCGTGACGGTGTTGCCCGTTGTGCTGGTGAAGGTTGTGTTGATGCTGACAAATTGCAGGCCGCCCGCATGATGGATGCCGTGTAATTGCGCCATCGCTGCGGGATTGTAGAAGACTGCCGAAGCATTGTCCGCTTGGGCAACGAATGCGTTGCCTTGAGCGATCGCAGCAGCATCGTGATAGGTGTTGCGAAATCCGTCGGCGAGTGCGCGGTGAGGAAGGGCGGCGAGGATAAGAATACAGATTGTGACTGCGAGAGCGGAATGAAGAGAACCTCGTGGAGAGACTCTACCAAAAAACAAAAAACGAATAGGTGTTGCGAAGGAATAATTCAAGACTGGCACGAAGTGGGAAGAATCTAGCAGCCTCTCGATGAGGAATTCAACGGCCAAACAAGAGGACCTTGTCTTTCTCAATGTGCTGTGGGATGTTCTGCCATTCCGAAAACACCTGTGTGGATCGAGCGTGATCCGACGTAAAAGCAAAAGTCGGAACAGTCGCTTAGCCAAGCTGACCCCGCCGACGTTGCCGGTGGTGCTCAAGCGGCCAAGGCTTTTTCGGCATCTCGACAAGGCCCACAGCCGCCCCTTACGTGGATTGTCGCGCCGGCGGGCTCGGGTAAGACCACGCTGGTCGCGAGTTATCTGAAAGTGCGTTGTCTGCCGGTCTGTTGGTATCGACTGGATCAAACCGACGGAGACCTTTTATCCTTTTTCCATTTTCTTAGGGACTCGGGTAAATTCCTCATGCTTGTCTCATGCAACTCCGAAGGGCTGTCCCGCCGAAAGGGAATGGACATTGATCTTGCCTACGAGGCGGTTATGTTCGAGTCTCGGACTGTGTTGGAAAATCCAAACATTGCCACCGATGGAACCTACCGACCTTCATTCAAGCCGGGTCCATCACAATGCGGGTGAACTTTTAGCCAGCGTAGTGGACTAAGGGTTGATTGGCTGAAACTCTCAGTGGATCCCACACCCGTTACTCCGACTGGCACCTGGCCAAAAAGGCTGGAAGCTCGCCGGCTAGCGGATCGATTTTCAAGCATTTCTCCAGCCAGGTCGCGGTTTTCTCCGAATTGCCGGAAGCCGCCAATTCTTTACCTACACTCAGCATCGCATGGGTGAATGCCTTCCGGAGGTGTTCGCGCAACGGTTGCACCCACGACGCTGCATAATCGTTGAGAAAAGGCCCCGCATAGAGGGCAAATGCTTTCTCGTGAAAACGATGACTCGCCTGATGATCGCCAGCCAGAACTGCTGCATCTGCCTGCTCCAGCAGGCGTTCGAACGCCCAGACATCTACATAACAGTGCTGTCGAGACAGCGACAGCCGGCCGCCCTTCAGTTCAAGGGAACTCGTCCCGATCAGCTTCCGCAATCGATGCAATGTGACGCTAAACGCCTCATGAGCCGCGTCTCCTTCAGCATCCGGCCAAAGTGCATCCGTTAAGGTCGCTTCGGCAACCTCCTGTCCTCCGAAGGCAATGAGTGCTTGGAGCAGCTCCAGGGGCCGCTGCTGCGCTTTTCGCGAGAACCGGACTGGTTTGCCATCAACGACGAGGTTGAAGTGCCCGAGCGTATGAATTTTTACGCCCCATGGCCAATCCGCCACTTCCACGGATGGAGGATCGGGACAGAGCCGACGTTTCCTGATGAGAAACTGCACATACTCGATCTCGATCCCTACTTCCAAGGCTTTCGCACAGAGACGCGCCATCAGCGACGGACTCCACCATGGAAAATTGACAAAACCTCGGGTACGGCCAAGCACCATGGCATGTCTAAGCGATTGTAGTCCATTCTCCTCCTGCGACTGCCCGAACGCGAGAGAAGCTTGGAGCAGCGAACACATGTACTCCAGCAAGGAGCTGTTCATTTCTTTACCGACTTGTCTTGCCCGCGCAAGATGGTGTTCTGCCTCATCATGATTTCTCTGTTCGTACAGCACCTGTGCCAGGGCAAATCTGTTGAGCGCTTCCGGGAAGGAAGAGCCTTCCAGCGACTCCAACACATGCTTTAAGGCGCTTTCAGCCTGTCTACGTGCTTCGTAGATATCCCTTTTCACAAACGCCATCCACCCTGCGATATGGTTACATAGTCCCAGATGATCAGGCAGAAGTCGCAGCTTGTCGAGATACGCCTGCGCAGCATCAAGATCGTTTGTCAGCAGAGCGCCATAGGTGCCATTTGCCAGCAAGGAGAAGCTCCATGCCTCTAATCCATAATGCGTGGCGATATGCCAGCCCTGTTCCACCTCTTCCAAACAATGATCGTGTTCGGCTGTCAAAAACGCATGCGTTGATTCCGCAGCCTTAAACCACATAATAGCCAAAGGGGGGAGCTGGGCCACTGGAATTGGTTTACGGAGGAGAGCGAGAAGATTAGCCACCTCGTCGAGATGTCCAAGCCATGCCTTGTACGAAACCAGGAAGCAGCCTACGAGCATCCGTTGAATGGGCTCTGGATTCCTCTTGAGAAAAGTCTCGACTTGACCCATGAGTCTGGACATTAAGTGTGCGTTCGGTCGTCTCCACATTTCCGCCATAAACGTAGCAAAGGTGATCCGAGCTTCGAGCTCAGGAGACGGAATGCGAAAACCATCGGATAGGATACCTTGTAAGCGATCGACCCAAGTCCCCAACTGCGGCATATTCACCCAACCGACCATGATCGATTCCACGGTCGCACAGCCCGCCGAGAGCATGCCCACCTGATCCCCTTGTGCTTCAAAGCCCGCAAACGCACGTTCTAATAACTGCTGCCCGTGATAATGGTTGACCAGGCTAGTGCAGGCACCCAGCCAAAACAACGCCCACGGCATCTGTTCGAGCAGCGGTGAGGGAATTGTGTTCAACCATCGAGTGAGTGTTTGGCTGCGTCCTTGCTGGAAGAGTTCCGGTGCGTTCTGAAGCAGAACGCGCAACAGGTTGCCCGTGTCCCCTGCTATCTGAAGCAACTCTATGGCTGATTCGATCTGGCCGGTTTCCTCCAACAATAGGGCGGCCGTGCACTGCAAGCTTTTGAGCTGTTTAGGGCTGAACGCTTCCCGAGCTTGTCGGAGGAGGAATTGGCGGAAGAGGGGATGGTATTGATACAGCACTCGGCCGTCTTGAAGCCGGCGTTCGGTAAACTGCCGCGTCTCATACAGTCGTTTAAGAATTCGCTCAGCAGTCGGCAGACCGGTCAACCGTTCCGCTACAGCGACCGTCATGGTCGGCAGCGAAGCCGTCTTGAACAGGAAATTTTGGGTTTCCTGAGGGATACCGCTCAACGCTTCTCGAGCCAAATAATCAAAGATGATTTCCGGCGTCTCGACATCCAGGATACTATTCGCAAGCTCGTCCATCCGATCGCTCTTCAGCATGAGGATCATGCCTGCCACCCATCCGGCGGTCTTGGCATGGATTTGCTCGATCAGCTCAGTGGAAGGTTGGTCTCGTTGGGATTGAGTCTGAAGCCTGACTAACTGGGTGGCTTCTTCAGGTGTAAGCCGTAGCGCATCAGGTTCAAATACATGGAGTACCTGCCGGGCCTGCAGCCGGGCAACTGCGGTGGGAGGGTGCGCTCGGCTGATAAATATCCATGTGATGCCGTCTGGGACTGTATCGAGGGCAACCGACAGCACGTCATGCAGTTGTGATTCTATAGGAACCTCATGGTAGTGATCGAAGACTAACACAAATGGGGGCTTCAGCCGTGAGAACAGCTCGTCGAAGAAGCGCCTAGTGAAGGTCATGAGGGACGCGCGATATTCCGGGGTGAGATGGGGCAGCGGGCGTCGGTATCGCGGAGCAGCTCGTTTGACGGCAAGGCCAAGATAGTGAAAGAAGCTGCCGATATCGGCATCGCCTTCATCGAGTTGATACCAAAGGCTGGGGAGTTTCCGGAGTTGCAGGTAGCTGGCGACGAGCGTCGTCTTGCCCGCGCCCGGCGGCCCCATCAACCAGATAATCGGCTTTGCACGGGCCTGGTCGAGCTGGCGCAGCAGGCGGGGTCGTTTCAAGACATTTGGCAACGCAGAGGCAGCCAGTTTCCCATAGAAGAACTGCGGTGATGCTGTTCGAGATCCCGGCATCCTTACCCCGAAGGACATTTGACTGTGTCGGCAGGGGATCTTAGTGTAAGGGGTACAGGGAAACAACCTCAAAAATGACCGTAAGTCCACATCTTCTCGGCAGAAAAGCCTGATCGTCAGGTCTATCCAGCCGCCAGCAACTAGAAACTGCCTTATCTGTAACCAATCTGTACCCTTCCCTATGGCACAAGTTCTCTCGCGGGAAGGAGTCTAGGTTTTCGTGCTGAATTGGGGATTGGCGTCGGCTAGCCAAGAATCAATAAGGAGGGATGCACTGTGCGCAACACAACCGTTCGATTGGGAATGAGTATCTCGTTGGCGATCTTAATTGGTGGCATGACCTTGGCGAACAATAGTAACCAGGCTTTCGCAGCAGCACCAGCAAAAGATGATCCACATGTCGGCCTGGCGCAGAATTGGGATAAGGTTATCACAGGAACCACTCGGTTCACGCTTTTGGCAGACTTTGCCAACGCTGCGGTGCGGGATAATGAAACGGGGCTGGTGTGGGAACAGGCGCCGGATACGCCCCCCCGCAACTGGGAAAGCGCGCGTTTTTACGTCGGCTCTTGTGCCAACAAGATTGTGGGAGGTAGAAAGGGCTGGCGGTTGCCCTCTGTGGTGGAGCTGAGCAGTCTGGTGGACGCTGTCAACTTGAATCCGGCCTTGCCGACGGGCCATCCGTTTAGTGGTGTGCAGCCGAATGTCTATTGGACGGCTACATCGGACAGCGATCGTCCGACCATTGCGTGGTTCGTGAACTTCTTCAATGGTCAGGTGACTGCCGGTGATAAGGTGGCCAACTCCTTCTTTGTTTGGTGTGTTCGTGGTGGTATGAACGCGGATCAGTATTAGTTGGTAACTCTCACGAAACACTCCGTAAATTTTGCATTGATGTGCCGGCAGGCCTTCGAGAGTAAGTCCAATGGACACATTGCGGAAGACGTTGACCCTTTTTCGTGATAAACACTTAACCACAACACAGATCGAAAGGAGACCATCATGTCAACCGTTATTGGTACCCCTTCTAATGACACTCTTTGGGGAACTTCCGGAAACGACTTGATATTTGGAAATGGAGGAGATGACATCCTCAGGGGGCTAGATGGCAACGACCTCCTAGATGGGGGAATAGGGAATGACATCATGGATGGCGGGTTTGGTAACGACACCTACGTGGTCAACCAGGTTGGAGATGTCGTCATCGATCAAGACGCACACATTGGTGCCGGCGGGGGGACAGATACGGTCAGGAGCAGCATCGCCTATACCTTGGGCGGAACCATTGAAAACCTCCACCTGACTGGCACGGCGGCCATCAACGGCACGGGCAACGCGAAGGACAATGTCCTTTCCGGCAATGTTGCTAATAACGTGCTGCGTGGCCTGGGTGGCAACGACACTCTCTACGGTTGGAGCGGCGACACCCTCATCGGTGGTGCTGGGAACGATATCTATTGGAACGAGTATGGGTTAGCGCGGCTAGTTGAAGATTCCGAAGATCCAACGATTGGTGGGCAAGATCTTGTGTTCTCATTAGTGAGCACGACCCTAGGCGCCGGATTGGATAACCTCACCTTACTTTCCTTCATTGAGACAGGTCCTGATCCTATGATTAACGGTACAGGCAATGCGCTTAACAATATCATCACCGGAAATGATGCCACCAACATCCTGTCGGGTCTGGATGGCAATGATACCCTCAAGGGGGTGGGTGGCAACGATACGCTGAATGGCGGCAATGGCAATGACCGCCTAGACGGGGGAACCGGGGCCGACACGATGAAAGGTGGGTTCGGTAACGACACGTATGTAGTGGACAATGCTGGGGATGTCGTCAATGATCCGAACCAGCTGCTCCCGTTTTTTGCCAGCGGGGGCACCGACACGGTTGAAAGCAGTATCACCTATACGCTAGGTCTGTTTATCGAAAACCTTACTCTTACCGGAGCTGCCGCGATCAATGGTACAGGTAATGGGAATAACAACATCATCATCGGCAACCGCGCAAACAACACACTTTCCGGCCAGGAAGGAAATGACTGGCTCAATGGCGGCGGCGGCAATGACACACTCAGCGGTGGCCTTGGCGACGACACTCTCAACGGTGGGACTGGGCAGGACACTGCTTCGTACAGTACGGCGACGGCTGGCGTCGTGGTCAACCTTAATAACGGAGCGGCGCAGAACACAGGGGCAGCCGGCATCGATACGCTCGTGCTCGGGACGATAGAGAACCTTATTGGCTCAAACTTCAACGATAGCCTTGTAGGCGATGCCGCCAACAACGTGCTTTCCGGCTTGGCGGGCAATGATACACTCAATGGTGGTAGCGGGAACGATACGCTGATCGGAGGGCTCGGCAGAGACTTGCTGAACGGCGGTGTGGGGAACGATCTTTTTGATTACAATGCGGTCGGCGATAGTCCAGGCGGTGCAGGTAGGGATGTCATCACCGGGTTTATAGGCAACGGCACGCTCGCGGGCGACCAGATCGATCTGCGCGATATCGATGCCAATACCACTTGGCTCGCCATCGGCAACCAGGCCTTTACCTACATCGGTGGCGCAACATTTACGGCGGCTGGACAGCTCCGGTATGCCGGGGGGGGCCTGCAGGGCAACACGGATGCGAATTTGGCAACGGTCGAAATCGAGATTCAGCTCGTCGGTGCTCCGGCGCTCTCTATTGGAGGGATGGGTACCGACATCCTATTGTAGAGAGTGTGCCCCTGTGCTGACGCGATTGCTTGCCGTTGAAGAGAAGAACGCGGAAGCCAAGTTTAAGGATGGGGTGCTGAACCTCCATCTGGCGAAGTCGGAGCAAGCCAAATCAAAGGCCATTGAAGTGGATGTGGCGTAAACTAGTTGAAAGAGGTTCTTCCGCAGTAACGGCCCGCCTCCTCAGG
>NZ_JBUBKD010000064.1:0-16663 GCF_054902215.1 Nitrospira sp. CMX1
CGAACGGCGCCAAGGTCTGTCAGAGTTTTCTCGGTGCCAAGATTCATGACCCGAAGGATCCGGCCGCCGACCTCTCATCCATGTTACGACAGGTTGTGGGAGCCTTATTCGCCTTGATGGAAGCCCATGCCCCCACCTGGCTGGCTGTCACCGAATCACGGAAGGTGCCGCTCTTTGGCTTCCAATACGAGGTCGGTGTTGAGCCGGTGAACGTCAATGTGGAACGGATGGTGGACTTGTTTCATCTCGGCCTGACCGACCTCCACGACATTTGGACACGAATGCTCTCCGAAGAGGTCCTTGGCCAACTGTCTCGGCTTCGAGACGTTCCTGCGCGGGACTTCCGTATCCCTGACTCCTTGTGGGCGCACATCATTTACGATGCCGCCCTGGCCCATCATCGCAATGTCCTCCCACAGGAGCATCTCTTGAAGGCATTGACCCCGCTCTATTTAGGAAAGACCGCCTCATTCGTGCTGGACAGTCAGGGACTGACGACCGCGGAAGCCGAACACCTGATCGAAACACTCTGCCGAACATTTGAAAAAGAGAAAGAGTATCTTGTGAGTCGTTGGCCTCAGTCTTATGATGTGCGGGACGTCGTCAGTACTGCCCCCTCGAGGCCTGAAAGGAGCCAGCCATGACGTCAACCTGGGAACAGACGTTACTCGGACCCGTGACGGCGCTTGGTGAGACTGTGCTCGCCATCCTTCCCAAGGTCCTGGCCATGATGATCCTTCTGCTGGTCGGTCTGGTCGTGGCCTGGGGAGCCGGCCATTTTACGGAACGCCTACTTCGGATGATCGGCCTGGATCGACTCTGTGATCGGATCGGGATCGCAGCCGCCCTCCTCAGGGGAGGCATCAAGACGGATCCTTCCTATATCATCGGCCGAATCACCTACTGGCTCATCGTCATTTTTTCTACCACCGCCTCGCTGGGCGCGCTCAACGTGGCCCCAATCAATGAAGCTGCCCACTCGCTGTTGTCCTATATTCCACACCTAGTCACGGCCGCCGTCATCGGCATCATCGGTTATCTGGTCTCAAATTTCGTGTCTCAGGCCGTCTTGATCGCCGCTGTCAATGCGGGATTGCCCCCGGCTCGCTGGATTGCCGCCGGTACACGCTGGGGCATTCAACTTCTGACGGTCGCCATGGCGCTTGAACAGCTTGGAATCGCTCAGCATATCGTGGTAGTTGGGTTTGGGATTACCTGGGGCGGCCTGGTTCTAGCCGCGGCGCTCGCCCTGGGATTGGGCGGCAAAGATCTTGCTAAGGATTTCTTGGAGCGACGCCTGATCGGACACTCGCGTTCACAGGTCAACGAAGACTTACGACACCTATAACGATGCCACGCTACCTCCTACTGACAGACCTAGACGGCTCTCTGCTCGACAGCGAGACCTATTCCTTCGACGAGGCGCGACCGGCATTGGATGCCCTTCGTGCCGAGCATATTCCCATCATCCTCGTCTCGGGAAAGACTCGTGCGGAAATCGAGCCACTGCGGGAACGCCTTGATCATCAGCATCCGTTCATCGTCGAGAACGGTGCAGCGGTGTATGTCCCACTTGAAACCTTCGGCTTCCAGCCCGAGCGATCACGCCGTCGTACCGCTTTTCATGTCATCGAGCTCGGTACCCCGTACGCACTGCTCCGCGATGTCCTGCGGCAAATTGAGGAAGCCGTAGGGACCCCACTCCAAGGATTCGGCGACCTCTCGGTCGACGAGATTATGGCGACGACAGGATTGATACGAGAGGATGCGCTGCGGGCCAAACTTCGGGAGTTTGATGAACCCTTCCTTGTCAACGGTCCACCCAAACTGATTGAGGAAATTTGCCGACAGATCGTCACACGAGGTCTAAACTGGACCAGAGGGGGGCGATTCTTTCACCTGACCGGCAATAACGACAAAGGCCGAGCCGCAGAGATCCTGCTCCGCTGCTATAGACGACAGGGGCAGTTACAAGACCCTCCCGAGAATATTGAGACGATCGGTATTGGCGATAGCCTCAATGACCTTCCGCTCCTCCTGACGGTCGATCATCCGGTATTGGTGCAACGACCCGATGGCTCGTATGATCCGGACATCAATCTCCCAAACCTCATCCGAGCCCCAGGGATCGGTCCTGTCGGCTGGAACCGGGTCGTCCTCCAACTCCTTCGTCAGACCGCCCACGACACATCCCGTGAACGGGCCGTCAATATCAGAGTCACCTAGCATTCACGGGACGGCAAAGCCCCTCTCCATCTAATCCTCAGCCGGGTTAATGATATGCAACCCGGCTGACTTCGAGGCCGCCAAGAGCTGCGTATCCGTACTGACGACCGTCAATCGCAACGGTTTCAGTTCCAACGCCAAGGCAAGATGCATCACCTGGGAAGAACGAAGAAAGGGATACTCCAAGACCAGCTCCTTCGTGGCCAAATAGGTCTCCATCTGAGGAGCGATGAACTGATAGAGTCCCTGTTTGGATTCGATTTCAAACTTGTACAGCACCGAGTAACAATCATCTCGTGTGATCTGCCCTTCGTGAGCACGGGCACAGAGGACGGAATAGAAATCCGTCACGGTCCAGGTTGGGACAATGGCGACCCTGCCACGCTTCACCATCAACTTATTGACGATGCGTGTCCCCCGCTCCATACTGTAGCGTTTCACCAGCGCAGTCGAGTCGTAGTAGTAGTATGGCATTCGGTTACCCCCTCCCTTTCAGAATGATGTCGGCAAGCGGTCCTTGAAGCTTGGACAGTCGGTCTTGTAGTTCGTCGAGCGGAGCTTCCTCGTACCCTTCTTTTCGCAAGGTATCGGCAAGATTTCCCCTATTAAACGATGCCGTGTCCGCCTTGAGACGCTCGTTCAATCGCCGTTTGGCCAGGCGGCTTGATACTTTTTGTCCGGACTTGGTCAACCCCCGCCCCCTGCTACGTGGAGCCCGACTGACGGATAGTTCGTCTGTTTTCTTCACGATTCACGCCTCCTCATGATGAGTGTTGGTTTACCGCTTCCCTGCAGACGCTTCCCGTGGACAACCGGCAGGCATCGCCGCGGTCGCCGGCACTGTGGCCTCACCGAAAATATGTGCCGCAATCAACGGTGCCACCTCCGTTGAAAATTCTTGTTGGATCACTCGCAGTGCCTTCGCCGTCGCCTCCCGCTCAGTCAGATGTCCTTCTTTTCCACCTCGTGCGATGGCTCCGACGACCCGTTGCGTGGCACGCTCCACAATCTCCAAATCGCTGCACCACCGGATATACCTAAAGTTCGGATCCTGCACCTCAATCGGGAAAAGGCGAGTCATGCCCCGAATCAGTAATTCCGAAGACTGCACGTCCTCCCCTCCCAAATCAGCTGTGACATGAAATCCCTCACGAACCAGCCCTTGGGCCAGCGCCCGTTGAATCGGCTCTGCCTGGTCTCCAGAAATCTGCAGAACCACACCCAAATTCGAGGAGAGGAAGTGCGTCAACTCGCCGGACAATTCTCCGACTCGATATCCGGAGGAAACCCCCTGTCCGCTTGAGCGAATCACCCGCAAATCGGTATTGTATGCCTCCCGCAGCACCAGATTCCGGCCGGCCCGCCGAAGTGCGCGCACCTTTGCAAGTTTGTCGGTCGTCTGCCGTGCTTCTTCCACATCCGCTTCGATCTCACGGTCCAACATCACTATCTTGTCCGTCACCGACGCCTCCGCCTGGGAGCGGTTTACAACTGCCAATGCGTAATGCACTCTCATCCCAGCGTCGTACCACGCATCCCCAATGCTCACACTTTCAAGTACCTTGTCGGTCGATACCTTCGTCACGTGATCAATGGTCAGCCGCCGCTCAGCACTTGCGACCTCCTGATGCTCAGTGACAAGGTAGGCTTCCCAATCTTTGGCTTGGGCCGCGACTTCCACCTTAAAGATACGCGCCACAGCGGCATAGGCTTGATTCTCGGCCGTGCTTCGGCTCTCGCCTTGACCGACCCCGGTCAGATACTGGGACGATGGATAGTCTGACGCTCGGCCATCGACCCACTCAGGCTTGTTCTTACCGCCCAACCACGCACATCCACCTACTCCAATCACACCACAGAGACAGAGAACGCCCAGTATGCCTCTCTGAACTGATGATTCATGACCGCGCCTCACTGCATGACCCGTTGGAGCATGAAGAGAGTCTGACCAGCCACCAGCGAGACAGATTGTCCATCCTTCGGCATCGATATCCCTTGTCCTGGCGGTCGAACGGAGACCTGGTACTGACCGGGCGGCACCCACACCCGCGCGACATGAATCTCGTCCGGTAAGGTCTGCCAATTCCGCTTGTCTGCTTCTTCGGATGCGACGGCCATTCCATGCGCCGCAAGCCCGACCAACAGGCCCACCCAGGGAGCAGCATCCCTACCCGCTGCATGTTGCGCCCCAATCACCGCTCCTTCTGCCATCGCAAACTTTGTAGCGGCTCGCGCAACAGCTTTCGTGGCAATCGCCGGCATCCGCTCCAAGAGCCCCTTTTCCGCCAGGGCCGTCAGGTTCTGTGCCCGTTCCGACCGAACCGAAAACGAACGGCCCTGCGAATCAGTCAAGATCAGATCCTCAAACGCCACTCGTGTCTTTTGCGGCACCAGCCGTGGGAGTGCCACACGAACCACACGGCCGTTCAGGCCGTACAGCACACTGTCTGCTACCCGATCTCTCTGGTACGGCCCCCGAAAAACTCCTCTATTTAGCAAAACTAACTGTATTGCATCAAGACTGATCGGTAAGTCTAAAAACATGTCTTCCTTTCTTGGAGCGCGGCCATTATAGCTGATCATGACCACGTGAGCGAGTTCTTCTCCGGAGGAAGATGATGAGGGTGCCCACGGCACATCTGGAAAGGCCTGGCGATAACTCTCAAACTCGGTTTTCAGGCCAAGTGCGTCGGCAGTCCGTAACAGATCAGTCTGTAAGGAGAGTGGAGCCGACAGCCTCGACCATCCTTTCATCGCCTGATAAGCCTCGTACGCATTTCGATAGGCGATAAACGCGTTATTCCGGTCCCCTGCAGCCTCATACAGGATGCCGCTCAGATACCGAGCAAACCCATCGTTCCGGTATTTATCCAAACCCTTGACTCTATCGCCCAACACATTCAGTCGATGATCGACCCGCCGAACCTCGACCAATGCCTCCTGGATGTAGCCTTGAACCGCATAGTTCAGTGCCTTGACCACGTTGATCATCACATGCTCATAGGCATCCCCTTCGTAGGGCAACACATTGTCGTTGGTTAGAAACGCGGCGGTCTCTGTGCGGATACTTCTGGTGTAGAGTCGCTCAACGTCCTCTTCAGCTTGCTCCAACACTGCGCTGCTTTGTTCATACTGTCCGGCCATTTGCAAGACCAACCCACGGTCCATCTCATAGAGCAATCGCCCCTTCGCTCCATATTCTCCCTTCGCCTGTTCGACGATCGTCGCAGCCTGCTGTGGATTACCAGCGAGCAGACTCTGTTCGATCAACAGATAGTGATTGACGGAGGAACCACATCCAGGCGAGAGAACTGCGAGACAACCAGCCAGAAGTAACGAGAGAGGGGGAATACCGCTCCACCGCACAGATCCTCCGTGGGCAAAGCGTGAGAGGAATAGTTTCAACGAAGTCCGCGAGACTAACAGGATACTGAAACAAGCCACGAGAGTCAGGGAGGTGAAGGTTGAGGCTCAGGTTTAACGAATCAAGTGCCCTCACTCAATCCTTAACCTGTTCGGTTTAGCTTGCTGCGGCCTTACTGGACAGCTTTTTTGAGCAGCTCGCTAAAAGACTGTCCGCTTCTTTTCAACCACCTTCTTGATCTTCTTTTGCCCGTACCACACTTTCGCATTGCTTTCCAAGTCGATCATCTGAAGATCCACCTGGTAAAACACGGCTTTCGCCCCGTCTGCTTCATCAAGAATGGTGGCAATCGTCCCCTTCATCATAAAATCGGCCCCAGTCTCTTTGCCAGGGGCCTTCTGTGTCTCTTCACGAGCATAGATCGCTTGTTCTTTTCGTTCGGTTCGAACCTCGTCGCGTTCACCCTTGCCGGCAACGAAGGTGACCTTTTGCGAATTGGTGAGTTCACGCTCTAAATCGGTAATAAAGGTCTGAACACTGATATGCTCATGGCTGCTATTCAGGACAGTGCCAACCACAACGACAGGCTGACGCTGTTGGGCCTTTTCAAAATTCCCAAGCCAAGGATATTGGAGCGCATCCTTCACCATTGCCTCGGCAACCATCCGGGAGTCCGTATCGTTCCATCGCCCGCTCAGATCAGTCACCACGCCGGCATCGACACGAGTCACCTTGGTCTCATGACCACATCCGGACAGCGCAACGGTAAGACTCACGATGGCTGCAAGTGAAAGCCGAAACTGTTCGACCACAATATCCTTCTGAGAAGATGTAGACATCGCATTCTCCATGTAGGACCAGCAGCGCGACGAAAAAACTCGGTTGAGACCAACAAGATGGCTGCAATATTCCGTACAGTGCGAGCATCAAAACAACCGCAGGATACTCAAAAAGGCTGTCCAGCAAGGCCGCAGCGGAGCGAAGAGGCGAGGCGTACGCTTCTTCTGTACGTTGAGCCCCTGAGCGAGGCGAGAATATCGCTGGCGGCCTTTTTCAGCATCCTGCTAGCGAACACCTCGCTTATCCTCTTCCTGCTCTAACCGCTCGAACAGACGATCGGCGTTCTTTCGAACGAAATCCCGAACCTGGGAGTTGAGTTCCCGTGCCTGTTCCAAATTGTTCTTCATGTCTTCCAAACTCAACTTGGTCAACACATAATAGGTATTGGTCTTTGGATCCATATATTGGTCGATCTTCCGGACCCCGCTGAGTGTCGCGGTCGTGATCGTTTTTTGGGCTCGTTCGACATTCTGCTCTTCCGTATTCCGTGTAAAATCTCCCGCCGTGGTTGATGCCGCATAGTCCCGCATCAGATAGCCCGTATAGGTCTCGAACGTTTTCGCGATCTCGGCTCTTCCACGATTCTCCGCCGTCTCCCAAGCAAGCGGTGCATTCCGTACGCCGGACACCGCCCCCACCCCGTAAAAGGCCTTGCTATCTTTCTCATTGAACGCACCCGACCCCTTCTGGACCCATGTAGGAGGTCCTCCACAAGCGGCAAGTCCCATCATAAAAAGGACAGCAAGACCGAAGCCGGCCAGTCTTGAGTACGTCGCTTGTGACCTGATCATACAACCCTCCTTCATGAAAATTAGGTAGATTCTCCGTACGTAGAACATCCCGAGAAAAAATGTTGGAATCATGCTAACATGCGTTTTTTTATCAGTCAATGTAAGGCACACTTCACTCGGATTCCAGAACGGTACCAAGGAGGCGCTGTGGCAGATATCCAGATCGACGATGGCATCATCAAAATTCTCGCACTCGACATTCAGGACCCGAAAGCTGCTGCTGTCCTTGCAGCATACCCTCAAGCGCGTTGGGCAGAAATCACACGTCGAGCGATCAAGATCGGCTTGGGCTACCTCAAGGGTGGGGAACAGGGGTAGTTTACCGACTGCGGCTGCCTCAATGAAATACGGGACCGAGAGCAGCCCCGGCCAGTTACATCGATCGGAGACTCATTTCACAGTTGCTCCCCTGGAGGTTTTCCCTTCGATCAACACCATATCTCCATCGCCATCGATACGAAGGCTCGATGGATGCTGTAATCCACCGGACGTCGTCTCGACCTGACGCACGAGATAACTCCCCAATTCGGACGCCATGAGCCAACCGTTTCCATCTAGATCCGCGGCACCGGACAGTCCTGCCAATAGGGCCTCAATAAAGCGACTGCCTTGATCGGAACGACGGACGGCTTCTCCCTTACTTGCCGCACTCACGACCTGCACCGCCCGCCGTTCTGTATCCAACTCTGGAGCCATCCGTCCTTCCAATGACAATCCAGAAGGTTCGGTTGTCTCCCATCCGAACACCGGCGCATCCAGAATGAGGAACGTATGTTTCGACGCCGACCGCCGTGTAAATTCTTTCAACTGTTCGACCGTAATGGACTTCACCGCGCTGTTGACCGGTGCATCAAACGGAACAAGATACCCGCGATCCTGTCCGTCGGGATCTTGCATGATCCCGGCATGGCCGACGTATACGAGTACAAGCCGATCCATACGCCCAACTTTTCTCGGCAGCATGTCGTTCAGCAGTTGTTGCAGGCGTCGGGCACTGGCATCCTTGTCGTAGAGTTCGACCACTTCGTCAAATCCCAGTTGTCGAAAGGCCTCCGCCACTTTCTTCGCATCCTTGATGGCTCCCGGAATCGATGGCGCCAACACATACTGTTCGACCCCAATCACAATCGCCCAAGACTTGTAATAAAGTCCCTCCGGCTTTCCCAATTGGGCCTCCGCAACTGGGAGAAAGTCGAGCGACAGCAGGGCCATCAGGTAGGCAGCCAGCGCGACCGGTCTCATACGCATGATCCGAGCAGATTTCATCATAAACCTCTGTGGAGCGTTCATCGTGGGGAGTGAGCCTATCGCCAGCCATGGCATGTGTCAAGAAACTGAATCGACGTACTCGCCTCGTGCGGTGGGATCGGTTCGTACTCCTTGCATGGTTGCAGGTATCCATGACTTTCTCCATAATGCCCTCTCCGCCCTGGACTGCGTTAAAGAAGGAGACACTCCTGCCATGAGCGAACAAATCGAGACCCTACTGAAAGAAAGTCGGACCTATCAGCCGACGGTCAAGACGATCGCTGCCGCCTACATCAAAGAGTACGAGGCCGAGTACAAAAAATCTATCGCGGACCCGGAAACATTCTGGAGTAACGCCGCCAAGGAGTTGGAATGGTTTTCTCCATGGAACAAAGTGCTTGAGTGGAACTATCCCTGGGCGAAGTGGTTTGTCGATGCCCGATGCAATATCGCCTACAACTGCCTCGACCGACATGTTAAAACCTGGCGGAAGAACAAAGTCGCACTGATCTGGGTAGGCGAAAACGACCAGGAACGCGTCTTCACATACGGCGAACTCTACCGGCAGGTCAACCGCTGTGCGAATGCCCTGAAGACACTCGGCCTTCAGAAAGGTGATCGTGTCACCATCTATCTTCCCAAAATCCCGGAACAAGTCATTGCCATGCTGGCTTGCGCCAGAATCGGCGTGATCCACAGTGTGGTCTACTCAGGGTTCAGCGCGCCGGCCCTCGCGAGTCGCGTGAACGATGCCGAGGCCAAAGTCGTGATCACTGCCGATGTCGGCTTTGATCGTGGCAAGACCATCAACCTGAAGCCCGTGGTGGACGAAGCCCTTAAGAGCTGCCGCACCGTTGACCATGTCGTCGTGGTGCGCCGTCAAGTACCGGGGCCAGCGCTTTCAGCTCCAAAAGAAATTGATTGGAACGAATGGGTCAAGCAGGAACGCGCAGTGTGTGACGCAGAACAGCTGGATGCAGAAACTCCGCTGTACATTCTCTACACATCCGGAACAACCGGCAAACCCAAGGGTGTCGTCCATGTCCATGGGGGTTACATGGTCGGCACTTATCTGACGACGAAATATGTGTTCGATTTGAAAGACGATGATGTGTATTTCTGCGTGGCCGATCCTGGTTGGGTCACAGGCCACAGCTACATCGTGTATGGACCGCTGCTCAATGGCGCAACGATTTTGACGGCAGAGGGCAAACCTGACTACCCCACGCCAGGGCGTTGGTGGGATCTCATCGAACGGTATGGAGTTTCAATCTTCTATACAACTCCGACGGCTATCCGCCTCCTCATGCGTTACGGCGAAGACTGGCCGAAGAAATCTGACCTTTCAACACTTAGAATCCTTGGCAGTGTCGGGGAGCCCATCAATCCGGAAGCGTGGGAATGGTACCACCGCGTGACGGGCGGGGATAAACCCATCATGGACACCTGGTGGCAGACAGAAACGGGGGCCATCTTGATTACTCCACTCCCCACAGTGCCGCTCAAGCCAGGCTCAGCCACCCGCCCATTTCTAGGAATCGAAGCCGATGTCGTCGATCGTAAAGGCAACAGCCTCCCTGCCAATGCTGGCGGCTTTGCCGTCATCAAGAAGCCTTGGCCCTCCATGATGCGCACAATCTACAAGGATCCCGAGCGGTATAAGACCTACTGGAACACAATCCCCAATTGCTATACAGCCGGCGATGTCTGCCACAAAGATGCCGACGGCTATATGTGGTTCATGGGCCGTGCGGATGACGTGATCAAAGTCGCCGGCAATCGGCTCGGCACAGCCGAAGTGGAAAGTGCCTTGGTCAGTCACCCCGCTGTCGCGGAAGCTGCTGTCATCGGCAAACCACACAAGACGGTCGGAGAATCCATCAAGGCCTTCATCATCCTGAAACAGGGAGAACAGGAGAGTCCGACCTTGATCAAGTCAATCAAGGATCAGGTCTTGAAAGAATTGGGCAAGATCGGCGTACCCTCTGAAATTGATATCGTCTCGTCACTCCCGAAAACACGGTCTGGGAAAATCATGCGTCGCGTGCTTAAAGCAAAAGAACTCGGGCAGGATCCAGGGGACATTTCAACGATTGAGGAGTAACGCACGTGGGACGAGGTGGACGAAAACCCGGCGAGCCGATCTATCTGCGACGACATATGATCGCGCTCGCCCTGGCCGTGGGCCTGCCGATTGTCCTGTTACAGCTATATAAGATTTATGTTGGTCCGGTGAGCTTCGATGCACAAATGGGATTTGTCATTCTTGTCTCAATCCTAGCCGGTATCATCCTCTACTACACCTACCGATCATCCGCTCAGAATCAGCCGTAACAGCTTCAGAATCGGCAGGTCCTGTCACGGCGAACAGCCCTGCCGATGTGTCATGCACGATTAAGATCTGCCCCTAACTTTTTTGCTATCAATACGAGCCCACCTCCGTATGTCTTGCTGCCCAACATTGGAATTCAGCTGCAGGCTGGTGCACGTCGCTGGAACGAAGGGTTAGGTTTCAACGCTGCCAATCCACCGCGTTGGGTTCGTCGAGCGCCGAACGCCGCAGCTTGGTAACTGGAACTCGCGGGTGACAACGCTTGGCCAGCTGCCGGAAGAGCGACTCGTCAAGGAAGGAAGTGTTGCAGCCAAGAACGAGCTCCACAACGGTGACACGAACGTAGTTCTCGTCCGAGAACACGCGGACTTCGTGCTCGTGTTCCCAGGGCATCTGTTTCTGAGTAAGGATGTCAAGCGCTAACTGCTCTGGCGGCCGTTGTACGGCCTTCGCGTCAAGGTAGACGCCGCTGTCATAGGTTACATCTCGAACAACCAAGGAGGACACGGCATCCTTTGGGCGACGGATGCCAATCGCAACGCCCGTATGACCGCCCGCGTAGTAGGACCAGAGCAACGTGTTCGTCTTAGTTTTACTAAGGGACAAGATGTTGCGACGCGATTTGCTTCGCATTAAAGCTCGTTCAAAGCCACGACTTACCGCGCTCCCAAAGTAGTAGTACCGTCCCTCCATTGGGTCATTTAGCATGTGAAAGGGAGCAGCATACATGCTGCTTGTTGACGAGTATATCAAGGATGAGCTTCCAGTTGTCGAAGGATCGAAACTTGTAGAGGGTGGCACTCTTCATAGGCACTCCTTGAAACCTACCTATTGAATGCACTGACCAGCATAATGTACCGATACTGAGTGCCAACTCCCACACGATTCTGGTGTTGATTGGCTCAAGGTTGACCGCTACAAATCAATCCCCGCTTCTGCAGAAAGTCTTTATCGATGACGGGCGTGGTTTTGGGAAGCTGGCCACGTTCGTGAAGCAGCTGTTCGACATATTTATTGATGAGGTCTGACTCAAGATTCACAGTATCCTTGATTTGTTTGAGGCCAGGCAACAACAATAATCGGTAGCTTCGGGGGTGATTTCTGAAGGAAGAAAGGCAAAACTACGCGCATGTTTTTACAATCGTGGCTGAGTATATGCGAAAGTCGTTTAGCAGTGTAGTGATGATGGTTAGAACTATATCCAAGTTGAGGCGAGTATATTCATGCACGGCTACGTTCCGGAAGCCAACCATTCGTTGCATGCGATTAGCAAGATCAGCGGGAAGAATCCCCGCAGTCTGTAGGAGCACAAACGCATCGCGGCTATCCTGTGGCACGCCGAGCTTGCGATGACTGATTACATACATGGCGAGATCGATCGCAGTTTCGCAAGCGCGCTGAAGATTCAAAACAATCGCGTCCTGCTTTGTTTGATTCTCAATGAGGCTCTGTTCGGTACCCGCGTATTCTTCCTCAATGCGGCGAATACACCGTTCTATGCTTGAGGCTTTATTGAGGATGACATCTTCAACCATAAATGACCCCGCTCGCACGAACCCTGTTTAGAATCTCTCGCCGCTCCTCGTTGAGCCTGGCATAGTCAGAGTACACATACATTTCGAATTCTCGACGAGCCGGTCCATTCGGCGAATCTAGGCATTCTCCGGTTGAGATGACTTGCATCCGCATAACGGTAGATGCGGTACGAAGATCCACGAGATCCACATCACAGTGCAGGCGAGTGGCTAACTCCTGAGCGAGTTCAAAACGACGCAATGCCGGTATCGGATTGCATGTCAGCACGGCGAGATCTACGTCGCTGTCCGGACGGGTCCCCCCCTTTGTGCATGAGCCGAATCGATACAGAGCGATGAGATCAAGGACGGTCTGCCTGAAGAATTCGATCAACGCATGGTCATTCATAAAGAACTCTCAGCTCTGACCAGCTCAGGCTACTGGTTCAATCACATCCTGTCAATCTAGACCCGATTCTTCATGAGCCCCTCTCCTACGTCTCGACAGCTTCGTCACGAGCCGTCCTGCACAATGTTGGTTGGTTGGGACTCCTGAGGATTGATTCCATTTTTCGGCAGGGTTTTTTACGAAGGAATCAGAGAATTTCGCAACCCAGCGGCGGAGGCGACCGCGTCCCCTCAGCGAGACCATGTTTCAATAACTGAAGGCTGACTGCGACACATTAGATGAGCCCGCGTTTCTGCAGGTACTCTGTATCGATGCTGATGGTGGGTTTAGCAAGCTGGCCACGCTCTTGGAGCAGGCGCTCGACGTACTTCCCGATGAGGTCGGATTCAAGATTCACAGTATCATTGACCTGCTTGAGGCCCAGTATGGTTACCTTGGCCGTATGAGGAATAATGGCGACGCTGAACCCCTGCTCCGTCACCGCATTGATCGTGAGGCTGATGCCATCGACGGTAATGGAGCCCTTTGTGACACAATAGCGCAGAATCTCCGGAGGCACTCCGATGGTGAACACGATGGCATTGGCGTCTTGCTGTCGACTACGAATCACCCCCACTCCATCCACATGGCCGGCCACCAGGTGCCCGCCGATGCGCTCGTTGAGCTTCATAGCCCGTTCGAGATTGACCGGCATGCCTACGGCGAAACCGCCGAGCGTCGTGACGGAAAGGGTCTCAGGCGAAACTTCCACCGAAAAGTCGCGTTCGCTTCGTGAGACCACCGTCAGACAAATTCCGTTGACACTCACGCTGTCACCGATTTTGAGATCACTCATCACCGTCGAAGCCAAGATCGTGAGCTTGGCTCCGGACAGGGACTTGTTCATCACCGTAATTGCGCCCATTTCTTCGACAATACCGGTAAACATCAGTCTTCTTTCCTCATAATGATCTGTTTCACCACATAGACGAACAGGACGAGTAATACCACCACGCCTATAATAGCCAGCCCACCGATAACCAGATTTTCCGTCGCCATTTCCTTCATAAGACGCCTATTATAGCCCACCCATTCTCACGATGGTACGGTCTCCAGTCGTGAGATTGTCACCCAAAACACGCCAGCTGCAACCAATTGGATCCCGGCAATAATAGCAAAGGCCATGGGATAACTCAGATTCGCAATCAGCAAACCGGCCAGCAACGGACCACTGGCATGGCCGATGTCCATGATCGTCCCCTGCATACCCATACCGGCGCCGAGCCGCTTGAACTCCGAACTGTCTGCGACAAGGGCTGACGAAGACGATGAGACGACGGCCTCACCGAACCCAAACCCGGCGGACAACAAGAGGAGAATGGGAAACAGCGAGACAAATGGAATACAGACGAAGGTTCCAGCGCAAATACACAGCCCAAGGACAATCAGCGGCTGACGGCCGACCCGGTCGGATACCCGGCCCATAATTGGCTTCGAAAAGAAAGAGGTGCCGGCCTGCATGGTGAATAGAAGACCAACTTCTCCCGGGTTCAAACCGGCCGACACTCCGTACAGCGGGAGAAACGCCATCAAAGCACCGTTCGCGATCATCTTGGCCGCATCGGTCACACTGGTAATCAACACCTTGCGATTCTTGGCGACGGCAGCGAACCCTTTCCACATCTCGGACAGCACGACAGCCATCCCCTGCTCTTTCCGCTGGGGCACCGCAACGTCAAGATGCAGGCTATAGAACAACAGCATGCCGATACAGCCGAAAATGCCGGATGTGATGAACGCCGTCGAGAACCCAGCCGCATGGATGAGATATCCCCCGAGAAAGGGACCCAGCAGTGAGCCTGACTGCGTGCAGGCCGTATAGGTCCCGAGCGCTGCGCCCCGCCGTTCACGGTAGAGCTCCGCCACGGTCGCCAGGGCACTTGGTGCGAAGATAGCCGTCGCAAGGCCGTGCAAAAACCGAAGCGCCGTCAATGCATCCACATCCGTAATGAAGGGATAGAGAAACGGAGGCAACCCGAAGGCTACTACACCAATTTTGAGCAACACACGCCGTCCATAGATATCCGAAAGGGCGCCGGACGGCAGTTTCAGCAGCACACCCGTGAGGGTTGACACGGATACGATCAGACCAATCCGTTCCGGACTCGCACCGAGCGATTCGGCAAATAGGGAAAGTGCCGGCATCCGCACCATGTTGTAGCTGATGAAGGAAAAGATGCCGACCGTGCAGATCAGCATAAAGCTGCGTGAGGTCGTCATGGGATGGTGTTGGCAGGCGAGATCGCCTGAGTGGAATCGAGTGGAGGGCCGAGCACTGTTCTCAAAAACGCCAGATGCTGCTCAGGCAACGATGGGGGCTGTTCCGCTTCACGCAACACACGGGAAGGTTGCTGTCGTATGGCTACGCCTAATCGATGGACGGTCTCAACTCCCTTCTGGAGTTTGCTCGTCACCATGCCGCGTATCAGCGGGTGCAGAAAGGACACCAATCCTGACAGGAACAGATTGTCCAATTTGGTATAGGCCACAATCGTACTGTCCATGTCTTCGTTCCCCAGATGATCTCGCACCACAGCCATTCGGAGAAACACGACGGCCTTCCCTCTGATATGCGGCAGCAACCGACTTTCATGAGAGCCGTCCAATAAGTAAATCCGAGACTCCGCATCCTCATAGACAAGGGTCACAAATCCCTTCGTCCCTTCCCCATCATCGCCCCAGAATCGTCGCTCTCCCCAGGCTTGAGAATGATACGAACCGAGACCAAGGCGACGAATCAACGTGGCGGCAAACGGTGGCTCACCAAGCAGGTATCGATAGAGTGGCTCTGACATGGCCACTCGGATGGGACCGACCCGGGTAACTGTCGTATGCGACTTAATAATCGTGTGAAGCTGGCAGGTCCATTTCGAAGGAATCCGCTCAGCCGGAAACGTCAGGTCTCCATGAACGGGTGAAAGACTGCAGCTCTCTGCTCGTACCGTCCCGGCGAAGAACACGAGGGCGACTCCCAGCAGAAGAGCCCATCGGCATGAACCCTGTTCCCAGGTGAAGACCTTTGCCACGTTCATGGATCCGACGTTGGGACTGCAATGGGGAGCTGAATGGTGAAAAGCCGTTGAGGATCTTGCCTGAGCCTGGCTTGACGCAGCACGGTTTCCACCGATGGCGTGACAGTCCCTGCAAACGATACCGCGCCGTTCGTGATCACGGTCAAGGGCTTGGCCGGATCAATCAGAGACTCGTTCAAAAACAGGCTGTACCGTCGAACATGGTGCGTCTGTACCTCGACCCGATTCCCTTCTCGGATGGCGACATCCAGTTTTGCATAGTCACGCCGCTTGATTCGCTCATCTCGTTTATCCACCAGATCGTCGGAAAACGCCGCGATTGGATCAGTCGAATCCAGGCGTACCCAGTTAAACGGTTGAAAATGGCTCCCATCTCGCACGAGGGTGAGCCTCGTCGGCAAAGGCTCACGGCGTTGACTATTGAACCAGGCCACAAGATCAGGCAACTCTTCCTTGGGGAAATAATGTCCCCCCGCCATGGGATGTTCTCGTTCATGTTCTCGATACACGTATGAATAGCCGAGCACATCCAGTTCTCGGGCGATCGAACGACTCAGATCCACCGGCATCACCTGATCTTTTGCGCCGTGAATGATATAAACCGGTGTGTGACGAAGATTCGCGAGAAAGGGCATAAGTACCGCGTCGAGCCCACTCGCCATCGGCGCGATGCCGGCAAAGACCGATGCATGATGCATTCCAATAAGCCAGGCTCCGATTCCACCATTCGACATGCCGGTCAGAAAAATCCGGTTCGGATCGACGTGATAGCGCGTGCAAAGGTCTCGGATTGTTGCCAGGACCAGTTCTTCCGCACGTCTCGTAAACCAGGCTCCGGACGGATAGGTCGGACAGGCCAAGAGATAGT
>NZ_JBUBKD010000065.1:0-2694 GCF_054902215.1 Nitrospira sp. CMX1
CATCGGCGATCATCCAGCGTCCTTCTCCGGAATCCTGCACGTACCCTTTCAACTGTTCGAGCTTCGGGTCCTGTTTGAGTGCATCTACCGCGAGCTCCAGCAGCCATGACCGCACCACGCTGCCATGCATCCAGAGATTGGCCACGCGCGCCAGATCCAGCTTGTACTCGCTCTTTGACATCAACTCAAAGCCCTCCGCGTAGCCTTGCATCATGCTGTATTCGATGCCGTTGTGGACCATTTTGACATAATGGCCTGCCCCGACGGCCCCGACGTGGGCCCATCCATTTTCCGGAGCAAGGGTCTTGAATAGTGGGGCAAGTCGTTGAACGGCTGCTTCTTCTCCGCCGACCATGAGGCAGTAGCCGACTTTTAATCCCCAGATCCCGCCACTGGTCCCCGCGTCGACATAGTGGAGCCCCTGTTTCTTCAATGCAGCAGCACGCCGCACATCGTCGTGAAATCTGGTATTGCCGCCGTCGATGATGGTGTCTCCGGGTTTCAATAATGCTGCCACAGCTTGCACGGTTTCTTCCGTCGGAGTACCGGAGGGGACCATAATCCAGACGGCACGTGGTGCGCTGAGTTTGCCGACCAGATCGGCGAGCGAGGTGGCGCCGACACAGCCATGGCCTTCAGCCTGTTGAATGAGATCGTTCGATCGGTCATAGACGACCACGCGGTGTTGATCGCGTCGTAGACGGATGACCATGTTCATGCCCATCTTGCCTAATCCGATAAATCCCAGTTCCATAGAGGGCTCCTTGGTATGAAGGTCGGTGACAGAGAATTGATACCCGCCGAGCGATGACACGGTCGGGGGCATGTCTCTCTCATTCGTATACAAACAACGTCGTCATGCAGGCGTTGTTAGTCTTGTGTGCCCAGGCGGTCAGTCGATACGAGCCGGATTCGGGACATCCTTAAAGAGGAGATCGGCAAATTGCCGGCCAAAGTTGAGCTGGTCGGCGAGCGTCGCGGCGGTCAGGAACTGTCCGGCTAGGTCAGCCAGGGCCGGCTCACGGGAAAACATGAACCGATGGACATCCACCGGCGCGACCAGCCAAAACCCTCGCAGCCGAAAGAAGGCGGAAATGCAATCTTCGTAAAACAGCGTCAAGAGATAGTAAGCGGTGCCCGGTTTGTCTATGAGGTCCTCCGCCTTCCCGAGGAGATGGTAGCATTCCGCCTTGAGCCGAATCTGTTCATTGATGGATGCCGGTGGGGGCCCTTGGCGGAAGCGTTGATGGACTTTGTCGAGGAGTTTGGCACAGACACCGTCGTGATCGTAAAGGATTCGACTTTTTCTCAAGAGTGAGGGGAGCCGGAGAGAATAGGCCAGGTCGTCTTCAACCGAACGATATCCATGATAGCGGATATCGGCAAGCCGCTCGCCGACTCTGAGGATTTCATGACTGTCTGTTTCGCCCTTGACGAGGGCGAGCAGATCGATATCACTGTGAGGTGTGAGTGTGCGTCGTGCCCCGGATCCGACGAGGAGGATGCCCACTAAGTCGCCTCCTCTGCGGCCCTTCACATGTCGGACGGCGACTTCAATGCCGTCTTCAAAGCCTGGAGGGGGTGGACTCTCCGGCTGTTCTGGCGGCTCTGGAACTTCAAGCAGCTCGGCATTCAGTTCTTCGCGGGTAGGAGTGGTGGTGGCTGTATTGGAGTCCATAGATATCCGTAATCGTGACGAACCAGTTATCGATGATGCATGGTTGGTACATTCATGCTGCGAGGTGAGAAACTCTGTGGGAGATTCCCCTCACACGACAGTACTTCGGCATTCTATGGATCAAGGGATAGCCTGTCAATGTCGAACGATCATCGCGGGAGGACTCGTGTGAACGCCGCAACGGCTTCTTCAATCTGAGGCTCCGTGATATCCAGGTGTGTCACCGCGCGATAGCTCTTTCCACCGACTGCGTTGATGAGCACGCCCTGCTCTTTGAGTGCGGCGACCAGCTCGCTTGGTGAGCGTCCCTCGTCAAGGATGTCGAAGATCACAATATTGGTTTCCACATGCTGTGGAGCGATCTGGATCGCGGGAATTTGCTGGAGCAGCCGCGCCAGTTTCTTGGCATGCTCGTGGTCAGTCTTGAGTCGAGCCACATGTCGTTCCAATGCATGGATCCCAGCGGCGGCTAACACGCCAGCTTGACGCATGGCGCCTCCGTACATGCGGCGAAAGCGACGCGCCCGTTCGATGAGCTTTGGGTCGTTGGAGAGGAGCAGTGATCCGACGGGAGCGCCGAGTCCCTTGGAGAGGCAGAGGGAAACAGTTTCAAAATGCTGGGCATAGGCGGACGGAGGGAGGGTCGTGGCGGCCACGGCATTGAACAGCCTGGCACCATCCAGATGCATGGGGATTCCGTACTTTACCGCAACTGTGCGAATTTTTTCGATCGTGGAGAGGGGATAAATGGTGCCGCCGCCGGCATTGTGTGTATTCTCCAAGCAGATCAGCGCGGTCGTGATGCTGTGCGGATCAGTCGGCCGGATGGCGGCTTCCACCTGCTCAGCCATGATGATACCGCGCTCTCCCGGCACCCAGTGAAGCTGCACACCGGCCAGGGCGCCGGCTGCGCCCTGCTCGTACCGGACGATGTGGCTTTTGCTTTCGACGATGACTTCTTGTCCCGGTTGGGTCTGAATGCGAATCGCCAGTTGATTGGACATGGTGCCGGAGGG
>NZ_JBUBKD010000066.1:0-181590 GCF_054902215.1 Nitrospira sp. CMX1
GGGTGAGTTGCGCCCAATTCTCAAAGAGTGACGACTAGTGAGATGCAACAACTAATTTATGTCTCGTCAGACCCTTGAACAGGTCGGATATTTTGGTATTGGCATGCTGAGTGCGCAGTGATGAGAGTTGAGGTTCGAGGTGAGTCTGGAACCCATCTTTCGCATGAGCTTCATCTGATCATCCATCACGAGGATCTGCAATCATGCTGACACGACGTAACGCACTTAAGTGGGCTATAGGGGTGAGCAGCTCTCTTCTCAGTGGGGTAGATGTGCTTTCGCGAGCTAGCTATGCCCAGGAGCCAGGCCTGCCTGCCACTGAGATGTCCATGGAGGACTGGATGACCGAATGGATGAGTAATGAGAAGGCAGTCAGCGGAATGCTCAAGATATCCAGATTCCGGGAACCGATGTACTTTCTCACTGCCCCGATTTCGTGGACACCCAATCCCGGGCAAGAGCGCTATAAAGCGGTGACCGTCCCTAAGGGGTTCGTGACCGATTTGGCCAGCATCCCACGGATATTTTTTTCGGCTCTGCGTCCTGATGGGGAATATGCCTATGCGGCAGTGGTCCATGATTATCTCTATTGGACCCAGACACGATCACGGGACGAAGCCGACGACATTCTTAAGATAGCGATGGAAGATTTTAAGGTTGGAACGGTGACGGTCGGTGCGATCTATACCGCAGTTCGTGTAGCTGGGAAGACGGCCTGGAATGGCAATGCTGAGAAAAAGGCGCAAGGGGAACAGCGCATTCTCACTCGATTCCCTCAGGATCCTCGGATCACATGGGAAGACTGGAAACAGCGTCCCGAGGTGTTCGGCCCGTAAGTGCAGGGAAATGCGACATACACTGAGAACTTCCACTGGGTATAAAATGTGGGTCCACGCGGTCTCTCTACTGGCATTTCTTGTTATGTCGGCACCGTTATTGGGGGCGGCAGAAGGCAAGCGAGTCGCCTTTGTCGTAGGGATTAGCAAGTATGACAATCTTGCGGCTGACAAACAGCTCAAGAATGCAGTGAATGATGCGGAGGGTGTTTCAGCCAAGCTGACGGAGATCGGATTTCAGGTGACGAAGGTGCCAAATCTTACTCGCCCAGCCTTCAATGAGAAGTGGCAAAATATCCTCGATGCCCTCACCAGAGACGACACGTTCGTCCTGTTCTTCTCCGGACACGGCGTCCAGATAGACGGCCAAAACTATCTATTGCCACGGGATATTCCGTACATTGAGTATGGTCGGCAGGAACAACTCAAACGGGAAGCGATCAGTCTGAATGAGCTGTTGGCCGACCTGTCTACTGGCGACCGGCCCCACCCCAAGAGTTCAGTTGTTATTTTAGATGCGTGCCGGGATAACCCGCTCATCCCTCCAGGCTATACAAAGAGCGCATCGACTCCTAAGGGCCTTGCGAATGTGCCGGAATCCGATGGAATTTTTGTCATGTATGCTGCTGCAAACAACCAGACTGCGCTCGATCGCCTTTCATCTGTCGATAAGGCCCAATACTCCGTGTTTACACGAACGCTACTCCCACTCATGGGGCGGACAGATCTGAGCATTCAAGAATTGGGCACCCAACTGAAGGATCAAGTTTGGGAACTTGCCCAAAGCGTAGGACGTAAGCAACGGCCAACGCTCTATGATGGAATTATTGGGCGGTTTTGCCTTCCTGGCTGTGCGGCGAAGGCCAATAAAGGAACTGCGGGAGTTAACGAAAGCTTCACAGCGACTGTTCATCCTGCCCTGACGAGCGCAATCACCGGCAAGGATGGTGTGCCGATGGTGCTCATTCCGGCTGGAAGCTTTCTGATGGGCAGCACCAAAGACGAAGTGGATCAAGCGATCCGCGCCTGCGTTAAGGAGCTGCAGAAAGATCAGCAGACCTGCGAGAGCTGGTATAAATCTGAACTTCCTCAACACAAGGTCCGAATCGACGCGTTCTATATGGATAAACACGAGGTGACCAACCGGCTTTTCCAACAATTCGTTCAGCAAACCGGCTACCGAACCACGGCGGAGCAGAAAGGCAGCGCATGGGCGTTCGTGGAGAGCAAAGGATGGGAAGACGTGAAAGGCACCAGTTGGCGGAAGCCGGAGGCCGGCGCAACCATCTTTGAATCGAACCGGGCGGAGCATCCAGTGGTGGTGGTGTCATGGGACGACGCAGAGGCATACTGTCGATGGGCGGGGCAACGGCTCCCGACCGAGGCGGAGTTTGAATATGCCCTCCGCGCCGGCACCACGACGAAGTATTGGTGGGGGCCTGGGAATCCAGAATCGCGGCGTGTCGAGAATATCGCCGACGAGTCGGCGAAGCATCTCTTGAACGTGATTATGTCGGGATATACTGACGGCGCGGTTCGGACGGCCCCTGTCGGTAGCTATGAGGCCAATCCCTGGGGGCTGCATGACATGAGTGGGAATGTCGCAGAGTGGACAGCGGACTGGTATGGCGACACCTATTACGCCAAGAGCCCGGAGCGCAATCCCACAGGGCCTTCAAGTGGTGAAAAGCGCGTGGTCCGCGGTGGCTCCTGGACCGATGAACCGGTCGGCGTACGCTCCGCATTCCGGAACAGGTACCTTCCGACGCAACGGACCGACGATATTGGGTTCCGTTGTGCCCAGGACATTCCGAACTAACCTTTTCGCTTTGACCCTGTTCCCTTTTCTCCCGATTTATAGATTTTTATCACACAGGGTCGATTGGTCCACCTTGCCCTTGCGCACAACGCCCCTTTAGAATGTGACGGTGATTCTGTTTGTAGGGAGGAATTATGAGTCTTGCCGATAATAAATGTATCCCTTGCCGTGGCGGGGTGCCGCCGGTACCGAATGATCGGGCGCAGGCATTGCTGAAAGAACTCGGTCGCGGGTGGGCGTTGAACGAACAAGGCCACCTTGAGCGGCTCTACACATTCAAGGATTTTGCTCAGGCGTTGGCCTATGTAAACAAGGTTGGTGCCATTGCCGAGGCGGAAGGCCATCATCCGGATCTCTATCTCGCCTGGGGTAAGTGCAAGGTCGAAATCTGGACACACAAGATCAACGGCTTGACCGAGAGCGACTTTTATCTGGCGGCCAAGGCGGACCGAGAATTCGAGCCGTTCCGATCCGCTGCCGAGTAGCCTGTAGCATTGTTCCCAGCCATGAGCTTACGAGGCAGTAGATGAGCGAAGGAACACAAATCGCGCTCGTCAATATGCCGTTCAGCTATGCCAAGTATCCCTCCATTCAACTCGGTACGCTCTCCGCGCTGCTGAAAGCCAACGGCATTCCTGTCGACTGTCACCACTTAAACGTCCGGTTTGCTCACCTGATCGGCGTAGAGTTGCATGAGTCCATCTGCGAGAAGCGAGCGCTCTTTGGTGAGTGGCTGTTCTCTTACTTACTCTTTAGGGAGAATCCAAACCGAGCAGAGTATCCGCAGATCTTCAAGCCGGTCTTTGAGCAGGCCGCTCAAGAGAGCGGGAAGCCGATCGGCTATTTCGAGGAGATGGCGACACGCATCGCGCCGCAATTTTTGACGTGGGCGCTACGGTCAATCGATTGGGGGCAGTACAAGCTAGTTGGGTTTACCTCGACGTTTGATCAAAACGTCGCGAGCCTGACCATGGCGAAGTTGATCAAGGATCTCTATCCGGAGGTCGCGATTGTGTTCGGTGGTGCGAACTTCGATGGAGAAATGGGACTTGAACATTTGCGAGCCTTTCCCTTTATCGATTACGTGGTGATCGGGGAGGGTGAGCAGACCTTTCTCCCGTTTGTCCGACAGATTCTGGACGGCCGCACGGACCACATTCCTGATGGTGTGGCATATCGACAGGATGGCCAAACCCGGTTCACGCCGAATCCGGCGCTCTTTTCGGATTTCGCGAAGACTGGCCCACCTGATTACGACGATTACTACCACCTGCTTGCCGAACTCGGTCAGACGGCGCAGGGGTTGGATCGTATTCTCCTGTATGAAGGCTCACGAGGCTGTTGGTGGGGTGAGAAGCATCACTGCACGTTTTGTGGACTCAATGCGCAGAGCATGCAGTTCCGTGCGAAGAAGCCAGCGCAGGTCTTAACAGAGATCGCCGAGCTCTCGCAGCGGTACGATGCTGTCCGCTTTCGGTTGGTCGATAACATTATCGACATGGGGTACATCGAGAATCTATTCGGCAGGCTGGCAGAAGATCATTGTGATCTGGATGTCTTTATTGAAACCAAGAGTAATCTGCAGAAGCGCCAGATCAAGACCTTGGCTGCGGGTGGTGTGAAGTGCATGCAACCGGGTCTGGAAAGTCTCAGTCTCAACCAACTGCGTGCGATGGACAAGGGCGCCACACCGATGCAGAATATCGTCTGCCTCAAGTGGAGCCAGTACTATCATGTGACGGTGCTGTGGAATATCTTGCTGGGGTTTCCGGGTGAGACGAACGAAGATTATCAGCGCCAGCTCGACCTAATTCCGTCTCTGCTCCACCTCCAACCACCAGAGGCGACCGGCAAGTTCTGGCTGCAGCGCTTCAGCCCCTACTTCACCAGACCGCACGAGTATGGTGTCCGCATTACTGGGCCTGGGGTGGCTTACGAATATGTGTATGATGCGCGGCAGGTTGATTTGAAAGAAATCGCCTACGATTTTGAGTATGAACTCGATAATTGGCTGGTTGATCCACATCGATATCAGGCATTGGTCGCCACGATCGAAAGTTGGCAGCGGATGCATACGTCTGACGACAAGCCGTTCTTCTACTACTCCAAGGCACCGACCTACATAACCATCTACGATGGACGCAATTCAAAGCAGCCCACTCGTCGACGATATGAAGGTTTAGCGGCGATGGTGATCGAGATCTGCAATGAGGCAGCCAAGAGTGTGGAACAAGTCAGAACGGCAGTGGCGGGCCGAGTCGATGCAGGCCATGAACAGCTTACTGCCACCTTGAGCGAACTTACGGCAGCACGAGTCCTCTACGAAGAACGTGGCAAGTACTTCACGCTGGCAATTCCAGAAAATCCGTACCTTTGATTTTCTCAACTCTGGTTACATCGACAACTTCTCTGCTGCGTTCCGCATCTGCACGCCGTGGACGAGTGAGGCTCCGCCGCGGATGGCGCAGGCCACATGGACGGCTTCGGTCATCTCTTCCACGTTTGATCCCTTCTCCAATGATGCCTGTGTATAGGCATCGATGCAGTAGGGGCATTGCACGGCGTGGGCAACGGCCAGGGCAATGAGGGCTTTCTCCCGTTCGGTTAGGGCGCCTTCAGTAAATACGGCGTCGTAATAGCTCTTGAACTTCTCCCATAAAGCTTTGTTGCCTTTGCCGATCTCTGCAAACTTTCCCAAATCATGCGAGTGATAATACGAATCCATAGAAAGCTCCCTCCTCAATCGTGGTTGGTACGGAGTGGTAGAAGTTGGATCGAAACGCTATGGGTTATGGGTAGGGAAGTACTCAGGCATTGCCAGGAGGAATCGGATCGATTTGAGCCAGGGATTTGGAGAATCGCTCACCGACGATGTCGGTCGCTTTGGCCATGAGATCCACCACTTCTTGCCATTCCGTGGGCAGCAGGTCCTGCTTCAACTGCGGATGGATGGCCCATTGGGCTTCAACCTGTGTACCCTTGCGACTGACGAGCACACGGAGTAACTCCACCTCCCAGCTCTGGTCGCTCGGAGCGTCACTGGATGCTGGTGTGTTCGGTTGTTCAGACGGAGGAACGGCGCGTGCCATAAGATCCCTTGTCGATAATTGTCCGAGTAGCATACCGCATCTTCTGTCGGATTGTATATCCGCGTTATGGACAAGCGGTGTAGGTTTCTCGTAGCTTCATGTTTGGGAGGGAGCTTGATTCAAGACGGCAAGCATTGCTTCGTGGATCCGCCCATTGCTGGCCACGAGTTCCTGTCCATAGATGGAGAGGTCTTTTCCCTCAAAGTCGGTCAAGTGCCCACCAGCCTCACGTGCGATGACTGAGCCGGCTGCCATATCCCACGGATTGAGCCGCACTTCCCAGAATCCGTCAAAGCGTCCAGCCGCCACATAACACAGGTCCAACGCAGCCGACCCTGTTCGTCTGAGCCCCTGGGCCTTCAGGGCAAATTTTGCGAAATGATCGAGATTGTTCCGTTTTGTTTCTCGGATGTCATAGGCAAAGCCGGTGACTAGAAGACTGCTGTCGAGTGTCTTTGTCTCGGATACATGGAGAGGTCGATCGTTTACGTATGCCCCATGATGCTCGATGGCCGTGAACAATTCATTCCGTGAAGGATCGAAGACGACACCGAGGATGCACCGCCCATCGTATTCGAGACCGATGGAAACACAATAGGCTGGATAGCTGTGCGCAAAATTAGTGGTTCCATCGAGTGGATCGATGATCCATCGATAGGGAGAGGAGCCGTCCTCGTAGCGACCTTGCTCTTCGGCCAGGAATTGATGGTCGGGAAAGCGACTCCTTAGATGGTCGACAACGCACTGTTCAGCGGCACGATCCGCGTCGGTGACCAGATTGATGGGGTTCTTGTATTCAATTCGAAAGCCGGTTTCTGCATATCGCAGTAACAGGGCCCCAGCCGCTTGACCAGCTTCGACTGCAGCCTGGAGAAGGGTGTCGTGTGAGTGTGATTTGCAAGGACTTGGCACGCCCGATTGTAACACGACCAGACTTGCCTCCAGCAAAATTCCTGCTACTCTTGTCAAAACAAGCCTTATGATCATCGATCATTCAAGGATTACTTGCTTGCAAGAGACACAACTGAATAGACAATGTATTATTCAAATACTGAGTCTTGACAAGGTTTCTAAGCAATGATATAAAGCAAGCATGCTTTATGTGAGGAGATTGTGGAGGAGTTAACAGACATTCTCGTTGGTCTGGAACAGCGGATCAGCGCCTATAAGAGTCGGTATCAGGAACTTGAGAAGAAGCGTCGCCGGCTTGATGACGAGATTGCTACTATCAAGAAATATCTCGAGCTTGCAGAAACTCTCTATCGAGTCGAGGCAGATAAGGCCAAGCTTGCCAGTCTTTCGAATCAAATTATTACCACAGATGACGCCAAGGGGATTCGACCGGTTCCGGTTATGGATGTAACCGATCAATCTCGGGAAATTCTCCTTGGGCGGAGTAAGTACGTGGGAAAGAGTGTGCCTCAGGCTGCCTACGAAATACTTCGTGAGTCAAATCGATCCATGCACGCAAAGGAGCTCGTTCAGCGGCTAATCGAAGGTGGGTTACAGATTAAAGGAAAAACGCCGCTGACGTCGATTGCCACCTCGCTCAAGCGCGACAAACGTTTCAGAAAAGTCGGTCCTAATACGTTCGAAGCGTTAGACGATATGTTGATTCAAGCCGTCTAGTGGTTGGTGTTCACGGGCCAAACTTGACAATGCGAAGGGGGGTGAGGCTCTTGGCAACGAAGAAGGCAGCAAAGAAGAAGAAGAAGTAAACCCCATTGTGATGTGATACGCCGGGGGTGGGGTTCCTCACCCCCGGCGTACCATCCTGCGCTGGCTCTGATTATCCTGCGTGGGTCCTACCTGAAAGATTGCAACTCGTTAGACACATGAAGAAGTCTGTGCGTTAGGAAGCCTGAAGCGCCACGGCTGGTTGGAGTGGAGTGCTGTACGGGGTTGAATGCACTTCCACCTCAGAAGAATCGGTGTTCAGCAACATCCATTTGTCTGGCTGGGCCAGGACTTGCTGGACGAGCCTGGTATGGAGTGCATGCCCTGACCGATCTGCGACAATGTGTCCAATGAAGGGCATCCCTAAGAGGGAAAAATCACCAATCAGATCCAGGATCTTGTGCCGGACAAACTCGTCATCAAACCGAAGCCCAGATTGATTGACGATGCCATCGCCGGAAAGAACGACGGTATTGTCGAGTGTCCCGCCTTTTCCGAGTCCGCGAGCCCATAAGGCTTGAACCTCTTGGAGGAACCCAAATGTCCGGGCCTCTGCAATCTCATTTTCGAACGTGCCAACCGAGCAATCGTAGTCATACGTCTGCGTCTTGATCAGTGGATGCTCGTAGTGAATCGAATAGGTGATGCGCGGGGTAGGCGAGGGCTCAATTCTCACTCTCTTCGACCCGTCAGTGATTTCAATCGGCGCCATGATTTTGAGAAACGGCTGTTTTCGGTCTTGCGACACCACGCCGGCAGACTGGATGAGTCTGACGAAAGGCGCAGCGCTTCCATCCATGACCGGCACTTCAGTGGCCGTCACCTCGATGAAGGCGTTATCGATATCCATGCCGGACAGAGCCGCCAGTAAATGCTCAATGGTTTGGACTTGAAATCCATTCCCTTTGATGGCGGTGCATAGTTCCGTTGGGATTTTATGCTCGATGGAAACAGGTAGATACGCATCAACGTCGGAGCTGCGGTTAACGAAAACGATACCGGTGTCTGGCGGTGCAGGCCGCAGCGTGATTGACGCCGATTGACCTGAGTGGAGCCCTACGCCGGAACAAGTGACCGTTGATGCTAAGGTTTGTTGATTCCGCACAAGCCCTCCCTCGTTAGAATCTCATTCCCAAGGCACCATTCGCCCAAAAAGATACAAGCAATTAAAGTGCCATAATTCAATTAACATAACAGCATGATTTTAAATGTAAAGTGTTAAATCAATAAAATGTCACCCTGTATCAAAAAAGGCACATCTGTGTATTTCACAAACCTTGCAGTGTAGACAAACGTGAATTTTGTCAATGAATGGACAAAGGGTTATCAAGTCCCTGTCACGGGAGCTGATGACCCAAGCAGAGACCGCATGAAGGATAAGCTGATTAGATGGGAGGAGAGAGGTTTTCCATCTCAAGGCTGACGTCAGTCTTTCCTCTGCAAGATATTCAGGCTCTCAATCAATCTACCCAATTCGACCGGTGCCCAAAAAGGAAAAAACAGATGACAGTTGAGGAGGGTGGGGTACGCTCATCGGGGAATCAATCAACGTAGGCTCTGGTCAGGCTCAATCGGAGAATGCTAAGGCAGCATGTGCTGGGTAGGGATCTGGCCTTAACTTCTTCAGGCAACAAACCGAATAAGAATCGGAAAATCGCCTAACGGGTAAGCCACTATGAATGTGAGTCCCTTAGTCTGGATCAGTTTCGGTCTCATGAGTCTCACGCTCAGTATCATGCTGGCCGGCGATGCGTTGGTTGATCTTGTCCCCAACCATGATCGTCAGGACTTTGAATATCGTCGTGACGTGGCTGAGGCCTTAGCGGTTCAATACTCTGCCCTGGCGGAGCATGATCAAGTTGAGACCATCAAATTGTCGATGGAGCGCTTGATTCAACGGAATTCTGAGATCCGTTCGTTGGCGCTGATTCTTAAGGGGGGGGAGGTTCTTGCGCAGATTGGTGACCATACCCACAGTTGGGTGCAGCCCTCTGGGGATGCATCATCACTGGAGTTTCTCCAAGTCCCGATCTTTGCTGGAGATCAGCAATGGGGGGTGCTCCAAGTCGCATTCCGCAAGTCGGATGTGTCAACGGTAGAGCGCTTTCTGCATGATCCATGGATGCGCTTCCTCGCCTTCGTCAGTGTAATGGGATTTATCGGCTATCTTGTTTTCATGAAGCGCACCCTGCGTCAGCTGGATCCCTCCGGCATTGTTCCATCCCGAGTGAAGGCTGCACTGGATGCTTTGACACAGGGTGTGGTCATGATCGATACCCGAGATCTCATCGTGCTTACCAACGATGCATTCAGTCAAGCGGTTGGCAAATCGGTGCAGGCGTTGATCGGATCAAATCTTGGGTCGCTCTCCTGGAAACCTGTTGATTCAGCGGAGGTCCTTTCTGTGTATCCATGGACCCGAGCGGTCATGGACCGACAGCCTCACGATAATATTCCACTCCTGTTGACGCAGTCGAACGGGGGGGGGCGGAAGTTTATCGTGAATACCGTGCCGATTATAGACGAGGGGACAACCGTAAGAGGGGCGTTGGTCTCGTTTCACGACGTCACGGAGTTGGATCGGGCCAATTCGCAACTCAAGGAGGCAAATAGTGAATTGGAGGCGTCCCGCGTTCAGATTCTGCAAAAGAATCAGGAGCTCGAGGTAACCAACACTAATTTGCACCTCGAGATGAATCACCGCAAGAAAGCTGAAGCGGAAAAGGAAAAGCTGTACCAACAACTGATGAATGCCTCCCGACAAGCGGGTATGGCGGACGTGGCGTCGAGCGTGCTTCATAATGTCGGGAATGTGCTCAACAGCATCAACGTTTCGACGGATACCTTGCTCAAGACGCTCAAGAAGCCAATGGTGGGTGATGTCTGCCGCATTGCGGCAATGTTCAACGAGCATCAGGACAATCTGCAGTCATTTTTAACGGCTGATCCTAAGGGGAAGCAGATCCCCTCTTACCTGGGGTTGGTCGCCGAATCGCTCAGTGGAAGCCATCAGACCATCCAACAGGAACTCGACTCGCTGGTGAAAAAAGTCGATCACATCAAGCAAGTGATCATGTCGCAGCAAGATATTGCACGTGCGGGGAGTATTCGGGAGCCTGCCTCGGTCGAAGACATGATGGAACAGGCGTTGGTGATGGCGATGCCCGAGCCGGAGAAGTATCACATGCAGGTGGTGCGGGAATATAGTCCCATCCCTGCCATCATGACGGATCGGCACCAGGTGCTGCAGGTGTTGGTCAACCTCATCACCAACGCCAAGAATGCCATGGTCGAGCACTCGGAGAGCACGCGCCGCCTCACCCTGCGGGTTGGTGTGCCGACCGGCAGCGCATTCGCGCGATTGGAAGTGATCGACACCGGAGGGGGAATCAAGGCCGAAAACCTTCCTAAGCTGTTTGCACAGGGCTTCACCACGCGAAAGGCTGGTCATGGGTTGGGGTTGCATAGTTCCGCCATTGTCGCGAAGAACCTGGGCGGCGCGTTGCAGGCGCAGAGTGCCGGTGAAGGACAGGGTGCAACATTCACGTTGGACCTGCCGCTCGTCCTTGTCGAGGCTGCGGCATGACCTTCGACCAAGATGCCCTCAATCGTCGGATTCTCGTCATTGACGACAATGTCAATATTCACGAGGACTTCAGGAAAATACTGTGCCCGCCGATAGAATCTGGAGCACTGGACCATGCACGGGCGGCCCTGTTTGGGGAGACCCCGACCATTCCGACGCAGCTGTCGTATGACTTGGAGTTTGCGACTCAAGGACGAGAAGGATTTGGCTTGGTCCAGACGGCGCATCAGAGGGGGACGCCCTATGCGGCGGCCTTTGTGGACATGCGTATGCCCCCTGGCTGGGATGGGCTCGAGACCATTGAGCATCTTTGGTATGTCGATCCTGAGATTCAGATAGTGATCTGTTCGGCCTATTCGGATCACCCATGGGAAGATGTCAGTCGTCGCATCGGCGATACCGATAAGTTACTCATCTTGATGAAGCCGTTCAGTAGTATCGAAGTCGTTCAGATGGCCAATGCCTTGACCAAGAAGTGGAACCTGGCGCGTGCGGTGAAGCAACAGATTGAGGGCCTGGCGCAAGACGTGAGCCGACGAACGACGGATGTACGCACTGTGAATCAACGACTGCAGGAGCAAATTGCCAACCGAATGACCGGTACGAGTTCCGGTGAGTCACGGGAGCCAGTTGGGGCAACTCTTCGCCAGAAAGAAGAGTTTCTCGCCATCGTGAGTCACGAAATCCTGACGCCGATGAACGAATTGATTACGAAGGTGACTCTGCTGCTCGATAGCCCGCTGAATCCTGTTCAGCGTCAGCATGCATCGACCCTTGAACACTGTGCACAGGACCTGCTCTCCTTGCTTAAGGATATGAATGAGTTTTTGACCAGTCGTAGACAAGAGCCTGGCGCGTCGGATCACTCCTGAAGGTGAGAGACTCTCGATAGGGAGCAGGCAATCAATCATATGGGTAACCACAGTAAGAATACTCGTGTCTTGATCGTCGACGACAATCAGGAGATCCACGAGGACTTTCGCCGGATCCTTCAAGTTCAACCAGAAGACGAAGGTCTGAATCAGGCACGCGCGGATTTGTTTGGTGAGGTGCCGCTTGTCGAGGCGCTGGATCGCTTCGAGTTGGACTACGCGGCTCAAGGGCAGGCTGCTCTCGCATTGGTGCAGATGGCTCGGCAGGAGGGGCGCCCGTATGCCGTGGCATTCGTCGATATGCGGATGCCGACGGGGTGGGATGGTTTGGAAACGGTTGAACGACTTTGGCAGGTCGATGGTCGGATTCAGGTCGTGATCTGCACGGCCTATTCGGATCATTCGTGGGCGGAAATTGCGGCACGATTGGGCATGAGCGATCGGTTGCTGATCTTGCGCAAACCGTTCGATGCGATCGAGGTTCAGCAGATCGCCGCCGCACTGACGCGCAAGTGGGAATTGGGGCGCGATGTCAGGTTACAGATTGACGACCTTGTGGCACAGGTCAACGCCCGTAATCGGGAACTCCTTGCGACCAACCAGCGCCTCGAACAGCAGGTTGCCGAGCGGACGGTCGAGCTGCAACAGCGCAATAGCGAACTGCAGAAAACCGTGGAAGCGCTGAAAAAAGCAAAACTAGTTGCGGACAACGCCAACCAGGCCAAGTCTCAGTTTTTAGCACATATGAGCCATGAGATCCGAACCCCCATGAACGGGATGCTCGATATGAATGAGCTGTTGCTCTTCACCCCCTTGAACGATCAGCAGCGGCATTTTGTTCAGACCGTCCACAACAGCGGCGAGCAGCTGCGTCAAATCATCAACGACATCCTCGACCTGTCGAAGATCGAGGAGAACAAAATGGAACTCAATATCGCAGCGCTCAACTTGGTCGCAACGGTACAGGATGTCGTCGACCTGTTCCTTGAGCCATCACGGAGAAAAGGGCTTAGCTTGGAGTATCACCTTGCCCCTGACTTGCCTGCCCTATGGCGAGGGGATGCCGTGCGCCTCAGGCAAATTCTGACCAATTTAGTAGGGAATGCGGTGAAGTTTACGGAACGAGGCAGCATACTGCTGCACGTTGAATGTCTTGAGGATCGCCTTGATGATGCGTTGTTCAAGATAACGGTATGCGACACAGGAATAGGAATTCCACTCGATGCCCAGGAGAAGATCTTTGATCCATTTGCTCAGGCCGATGGGACGATGTCGAGGCGGTTTGGGGGGACGGGTTTGGGACTTGCCATCGTGCAACGTCTCGTCCGATTGATGGGTGGTGATATCGGTCTCACGAGTATCCCAGGACAAGGGTCGACATTCTGGTTTACGGTTCGCCTTCAGAAGCAGAGCGCACAGGATACCGCTGTAGTGGAGAATCAAGCGTCTGAGCAGCCCATCCCATCCGTTACATGCAGTTCGAGTCTTGCGAAGCATTCCGGCGGCTTTCTCTCCCAACCTCGATCGCGCGCGCGTATCCTCTTGGCGGAGGATAATGCAACCAATCAAGAGGTGTTCTTGCACATGTTGAATCTCTGCGGCGAATCAGTCGATCTGGTCAGTACGGGCAGGGAGGCGATTGAAGCGATGGAGCGAGTTCAATACGATCTGGTTCTCATGGATTGTGAGATGCCGGAAATGGATGGATTAGCAGCCAGCAAAGAGATTCGCCGACGTAACTTGGCCAGGCCGGACGGTACCCCTGTTCGGATTGTCGCGCTGTCCGGCTACGCTGTCAGCAGTTATCAAGAGGCTTGCCTTGCTGCCGGCATGGATGGGTTCCTCGCCAAGCCGGCGGGGCTGAAAGAGATTCGCAAGGCGCTGAGACAGTGGTTGCCAACCACCGAATCACTAGCGGCGTAAGGAACGGGATCGATCATCCCGTCTTGATCGAGTCACACTATGGCGACGAAGATCACGGATCGCTCAGAAAATCGTCGACTCTTGGTCATCGATGACAATGTACTGATCCACGATGATTTTCGAAAGATTCTACAGCCTGGGCCTGAGATGCAGCGTTTGGATGAAGCGCGCATCGCAGTGTTTGGTGATAGTCCGCGTCCGAAGCCGCTGATGGATTTCGAATTAGATTGCGCGGATCAGGGACAAGCGGCAGTAGCCTTGGTTCAGAAGGCGTGTCAGGAAGATCGACCCTACGCCGTGGCGTTTGTGGACATGCGCATGCCCCTGGGCTGGGATGGGTTGGAGACGATCGAACATGTTTGGGCTGTCGACCCAGAGATTCAGACGGTCATCTGTACGGCGTACACGGATCATTCCTGGGAAGACATCATCCATCGATTGGGGTATGACGATCGCCTGCTGATTTTGCAAAAGCCATTTTCCAGTGTGGAAGTCTCGCAATTGGCCACTGCCTTGACTGCCAAGTGGAATTTGGCACGCCAGGCACAGCAACGATTGGAGGTTGCTGAGGCAGCCAATGTCGCCAAGTCTCAGTTTCTGGCCAATATGAGCCATGAAATTCGTACGCCGATGAACGGGATTCTGGGTATGAGCGAACTCTTGATGCAAACACCACTGAATGACAAGCAGCGGCGGTACGTGCAAACGTTGCAGAAGTCCGGTCAGACGCTCATCCAAATCATCAATGACATTCTGGATATTTCAAAAATCGAAGCTGGAAAGCTGAAGCTTGAACACATCTTGTTCGACCTTCGTCAGTTGGTAGCGGAGGTGCAGGAACTCTTTACGGGGCCGGCAGAGAGCAAGGGACTTCGGTTGATTGTGACCCTCTCGGAATCCATTGGTCAAATGTATGTCGGCGATCCGGTACGCATTCGTCAAATCCTTACGAACCTCATCGGGAACGCGATCAAATTTACCGTACATGGCCAGATTACTGTTTCTGTGGTGGTGACCGATGATGTTGTCGGGCAAACGGCGGTGTGTCTGAAGGTCCAAGATACTGGGATTGGTATAGAACCTGAAGTTCACGGCAAGCTCTTTGCCCCGTTCACTCAGGCCGACGGCAGTACCACGCGCAAGTACGGTGGCACGGGGCTTGGGTTGGCCATTGTGAAGCAGTTGGCAGAGATGATGGGCGGAAGGGTGGGCGTTGAGAGTGTCCTCGGAAGCGGGTCGACGTTTTGGTGTACGATGCAGCTCAGGAAGCCGGCCGCGACGTCGGTGTATGCAAAAGCGAGTTAATGCATCTTTGGGAGAGTTGTCGGAGGAGTTTCGAGTGACAAGTGAGGAGATCAATCGGCGTATTCTCGTCGTGGACGACAATGTCTCGATCCATCAGGACTTCCTGAAAATTCTACAGCCGGAAAGGGGATTGGAGGGCCTGGAGCAGGCACGGGCCACTCTATTCGGTGAGCCCACGTCGGTTCGTGTCAGCGATCAGTTCGTAGTCGATTGTGCAGATCAAGGGGTCGTCGCGCTGGATTTGATTGAAGCGGCGGGCAGGGAGGGGAACCCTTATGCGGTGGCATTTGTCGATATGCGGATGCCGTCGGGGTGGGACGGGCTGGAGACCATCGAGCGTCTCTGGGGAGCTGATGCTGCCTTACAAGTCGTGATTTGTACCGCCTATTCCGACCAACCTTGGGATGAGATCAGAGACCGAATTGGGCGAACTGATAAGCTGCTGATTCTCCACAAGCCGTTCAACAGCGTCGAGGTTTTGCAGCTGGCTACCGCATTGTGTTGGAAGTGGGACCTTGCAAAAAAAGTTTCAGGACGAGTGAGCGAGTTGAGACACCTTGTTGACGAGCGGACCACGGAGCTCCGACACGCAAACCGACAGCTCATGGAATTCAATGACGCACTGATGCGGTCTGTCGCGAGCCTGGAGGCCGCACAGACCGAAATCTTACGGCAAAACGGGGAGCTAGAGCGTCTGGCTACACGTGATTCGCTGACAGGATGCCTCAACCGTCGCGCATTTTATGCCCGGTTTGAGGAGGCGTTTACTGTGGGGTGCGAGCAAGGGAATGAGCTCTGCTGTCTCATGGTCGACATCGATCTTTTTAAACGCGTGAACGACGAATTCGGGCATGCCGTCGGGGATCAAGCGATCCAAGCCGTTGCGGATTGCCTTCAGTCAGGGGTCCGGTTGACGGATATGGTCGGACGTTATGGAGGGGAAGAGTTCTGCCTGATGTTCCCACGGACGACATTGGATGAGGCGACGGTTTTGGCGGAACGTCTTCGTATCCGTGTGGCCGCGGAAGCTGGTAACCGTGTGCGAACGGTGTCCGGTATGACGCTGACGGTGAGTGTCGGCGTATCAACCAGCGCATTTGGAGCACGAGCCCCACTGGTGTTGGTTGATCAAGCGGATCGGGCGCTGTATGCCGCGAAAGAGAGCGGCCGCAACTGCGTCATGGCGATGGATGTGCTGGTCCCAGGGCTCACTCCTTCTGAACAGCTGGACCTTCAGGTCCGTCGAGTCACCCCGCGCGAGTCGACTCCTGCCGTCATCAGATAAGCAGTAGACCCGAAGAATTGTACCGATAGCGCGGACATCGTTGCCTGCGTCTCTTTCATATCCTTATTGAGATCCGTAGAGCGAACAGGGTGTCATGCGGCTTGGAGTGTCGTGTGTGATAGATGGCCAGGTATGGAATGCCATTTGAGTCAAGAGTGTCGGATGTGACGTCGTCCGACGAAGTGATCGTTTGTTCATGGTTCATTGTATAATGCCCGTTGATGATGCGCCTCTTGAGTCATTTCCAATCTTCAGTTGGCAAGAAAATGGTCATAGCCCTGACCGGGCTAGGCCTTGTGGTGTTCGTCATGTTTCACATGCTGGGGAATCTTCAGCTGTTCGAAGGGCCCCACGCACTGAACAGCTATGCCGCCTTTCTCCGGGATATGCCGATCGTGCTCTGGACGGTCCGCATCGGCTTACTGAGTATGGCGGTGTTTCATGTTGGGCTCGCACTCCAGCTGAGTATACGAAATCGTCGTGCTCGTCCCGTTGAGTACACGCTCCATCGCTATCGACAGGCGTCGATCGCTTCCCGCACCATGGCGATATCCGGGATGATCCTGTTGTTATTTGTCGGTTTCCATCTCCTGCACCTCACGGCTGGCGTCATCGATCCCACGTTCTCTGATCGTCGCGACCCCGATGGGTATCGGGATGTCTACGGCAAGGTGATTCATGCCTTTCAAAATCCCTTTATGGTTCTCCTGTATCTTGCCGGCCAGCTGGGGCTTGGTCTTCACCTGAGCCATGCGATTGCCGGTAGCGTACAAACGATGGGGTTTGAGCATGCGGCGTTGACTCGCCTCTTGAAAGCGCTTGGTCCGATGATCGGGCTGATTGTGGTCCTAGGGAATGTTGCGATCATCCTAGCCGTCTTTTTAGGGATCGTGCGCTGATGACGAGACTGGATTCAAGAATTCCGTCTGGACCCCTGGAAGCCAAATGGGATCGGCATCGATTCAGTGAAAAGTTAGTCAGCCCCAACAACAAGCGGAAGCTCACCGTAATCGTCGTCGGCACCGGCCTTGCCGGCGCAAGTGCGGCGTCGACCTTGGGACAACTCGGTTATCACGTGGAGTGCTTTTGTTTCCACGATAGTCCGCGTCGCGCTCACAGTATTGCCGCGCAAGGGGGAATCAACGCGGCAAAGAACTACCAGGACGACGGAGATAGTGTCGGACGATTGTTTTATGACACGATCAAAGGCGGTGATTTCCGCTCCCGTGAGGCCAATGTGTACCGGCTTGCCCAGGTCAGCACACAGATCATCGATCAATGCGTGGCGCTCGGTATCCCCTTTGCGAGGGAGTATGGCGGTCAATTGGCGAACCGATCGTTTGGCGGTGTACAAGTCTCCCGGACGTTCTACTGTCGGGGACAGACGGGGCAACAACTTCTGTTAGGTGCCTATTCTGCGCTCTGTTGGCAGATCGAACGCGGTCAGGTCACGATGCATCCGCGCACGGAACTGCTCGACCTCATTCTGGTCGAGGGGCAGGCGCGAGGCATCGTGGCGCGGGATTTGGTCACCGGGCATATCAGTACTCATACGGCTCATGCCGTGGTACTGGCCACGGGTGGGTACAGCAATGTGTACTATCTCTCGACCAATGCGAGCGGATGTAACGTGACGGCTACATACCGGGCGTGGAAGCACGGGGCGGCGTTCGCCAATCCATGTTTTACCCAGATTCACCCGACGGCTATCCCACCGGGTGGGGCCCATCAGGCTAAGTTGACTCTGATGTCCGAGTCGCTCCGGAACGATGGCCGATTATGGGTGCCGAGGGTCCCATCGGATCAGCGGTCTCCCGGCGACATTCCTGCAACGGATCGCGATTATTTTCTGGAACGGCGATACCCGAGGTTCGGGAATCTCGCCCCGCGGGATCTCGCCTCGCGTGCGGTGAAAGTTGTGTGCGACGACGGTTATGGTGTCGGGCCAGGCGGTCAGGGCGTGTATCTGGATTTTTCGGACGTCATCGAGCAACAAGGGCTGGAAGTCGTCCGCGAACGCTATGGCAATCTCTTCGACATGTACCATCGGATCACAGGAGAGGATGCCTATCAGGTTCCCATGCGGATTTACCCGGCGCCGCATTATACGATGGGGGGGCTCTGGGTGGATTACAATCTGATGAGCACCATCCCGGGACTCTTCGTCATCGGTGAAGCAAACTTCGCGGACCATGGTGCCAACCGGTTGGGCGCCAGCTCATTGATGCAAGGGCTGGCCGATGGGTATTTCATCCTTCCCTATACCATTGGCCATTATCTGGCGACGGCAACACTCCTCCCTATTTCCGACGATCATGCGGAAGCTCGCGAGGCGATTCAGCGTGTGACGACGCGGATCAACCGTCTGCTGACGGTGAAGGGACGTCGGACCGCTGCCATGTTTCATCGAGAGCTCGGGACGCTCTTGTGGAATTATTGTGGTATGTCGCGCAACGAAGGTGGGCTCACCTCGGCGTTGCGATCGATTCCCACGCTTCGTGAGGAATTCTGGCGGGATGTGATGGTGCCAGGGTCGGGCGAGTCCTTCAATCAGGAACTGGAGTATGCGGGACGAGTGGCGGACTATCTTGAGTTTGCCGAATTGCTCTGTCACGACGCCCTCCATCGTCGGGAGTCATGTGGCGCACATTTTCGGGAGGAGTATCAAACAGAAGATGGTGAGCCACGCCGCGACGATGCTCACTTTGCCTATGTGGCGGCATGGGAGTATCGGGATGGGGCTGTGCCGGTCTTGCACAAAGAGCCGTTGGCGTTCGAGTTCGTTCCTCCGACCCTGAGAAGCTATCAGTAGCCGGTAAACGGTGAGGGGGGAGAGGTTAGGGGTGAAAGGAATAGGAGTCGGATTGCTGCACGCGTCATGAAATTCACCTTGAAGATTTGGCGACAGAATAGTCCGTGCGAACAGGGTCGATTCGTGACCTATGAGGCGCACGATGTGAGCCCCGGTATGTCGTTTCTGGAAATGCTCGATGGCGTCAATCAGGGACTACTCGGCGATGGGGAGGAGCCTGTGGCGTTCGAGCAGGATTGTCGGGAAGGGATTTGCGGGAGTTGCTCACTGGTCATCAATGGGATCCCACATGGCCCGGATCAGGGTATCACGACTTGTCAGTTGTACATGAGGCGGTTTCCTGATGGGACGAGCATTACGATTGAGCCCTGGCGGGCCAAAGCCTTTCCGGTCCTAAAAGACTTGGTGGTGGATCGCAGTGCGTTGGATCGGATCATGCAGGCAGGCGGGTATATCTCCGTCAATACCGGGGGAGCGGTGGACGGGAACGTTCTCTTGATCGGGAAGGACCAAGCAGAAACCGCGATGGATGCAGCGTCGTGTATCGGCTGCGGAGCGTGTGTGGCGGCCTGTAAGAATGCCTCGGCCATGCTGTTTGTTGCGGCAAAGGTGTCCCACCTGGCCACCCTTCCACAAGGAAGGCCCGAGCGAGCGCGCCGTGTGAGTGCCATGCTGGAGGCGATGGACCGGGAAGGGTTCGGCTCCTGCGGTAATCAGTATGAGTGTGAGGCCGTTTGCCCCAAGAATATTAGTGCCCGTTTTATCGCCAATCTCAATCGTGAGTATCTCCGTGCAGGCATCGTCGAATCCGGCCTTCCCAGCGAGCCGGAGTCTCCACACGCAGAGTCCTCATAGCAGAACTCTTTGCAGGCAGTGCCTCTTCTCAAGTCGACCCTCCACTGACGGAAGCTGATTGGCGCCGGAAAGCAATGAGCTTGACTGTGAAGGAAACGCCTTTATAGTGCGATCAAGGGCTGTGAATAGGTTGGTGTATGCCGGAGGGCAGCATGGAACGACAGATCGTGTGTCCTCAGTGTCGACAGGGCGGTGCGCTTCGTGTGCAGGTGCGCTCGCCACGTGAGTTTGTTGCGTCGCTGCTGTGGATGGCACCTTTCCAATGTCAACGGTGTGACTGCCGGTTTCTCGCCCGTCGCATGAGTTCCGCGAGCTTCCCGCGGCTCGCTGAGCGTCGGGAACATATGCGTATTCCGGTCAGGCTCTGCCTCTCATTTTCCGGGGGACGAGTTCGGGGAGAAGGCATTGTATTGGATCTATCGTTAGGGGGCTGCATTATCCAAAGCGAGGCCCATGTGCGGGTTGACGATATCTTTTACCTTGAGATCAGCCTTGCCAAGGACGAGCCGCCCATCGAGGCTGCAGCCATTGTTCGCTCCGTCAGCGCCCGTGGGATTGCGTTCAAGTTCCTGCGCAGAGCGCAGGAGGATAAACGCCTGATGGCGTTTATCCAAACACATGCCGGATCCAACCCTTCGGTCTCGATTGAGGTTGCCCAGTCATCTCTCTCCAACTAGTTTCTTTCTTCGCCGCCATCTGCATCTCCCGTGTGATCCGCCGGTTCGATCGAATGATGCGCTTCTCGGCATGGGGCCCCTTGACCGACATATCTTCATGATTATCCCTCATGGTAGCATGCAAGCAGGATTGGGAGGGGGCACAGCGTCCTGAGGGTATGGCTGAAGGAGGAAACAATGGGACGTAGTTGGTGGCAAACGATGGCGATCGCAACAATACTGGTCACGGCGTTGTCTGTGTCCGGGTGTGGTTACAATGATTTGCAAGGCTTGGACGAAGATACGAAAGCTGCGTGGAGCGAGGTGATCAATCAATACCAGCGCCGTGCAGACCTGATTCCCAACCTCGTGGCGACGGTCAAGGGGTATGCCGCGCATGAAAAAGAGACCCTGGAGGGCGTCGTCAACGCGAGGGCCAAAGCCACCGGGATGCAAGTGACGCCCGAGGTCTTAAAGGATCCGGCAGCATTCGAGGCGTTTCAGAAGGCTCAAGCAGGGCTGGCATCAGCGTTGGGGCGCCTGATCGCGATCGCCGAAAACTATCCCAACCTCAAGGCCGATCAAAATTTCAGAGATCTTCAGAGCCAGCTGGAAGGGACGGAAAATCGAATTACCGTGGCCCGTAAGCGCTACATCGATCGAGTGGCGGAATACAACAAGATGGTTCGATATTTCCCCACGAACCTGACGGCGAAGTTCCTCCTGCATCTGGAAGAGAAGCCCAACTTTACCGTGGCCGATGAAAAAGCCGTGGCAAAGCCGCCGGAAGTAAAATTCTGAGCATAGGGTGAGGCTCGGGTCGAGGGTGAGACTGTGGAACGGAAACAAGCAGTCCCAGTTCTCGGATGGTTGGTTTCGTGTTTGAGCGTTGCCTCAACCTTGATCGCAGCCTCTCACGCATTGGCACTCGATGTCCCGCCGTTGACCGGGCGGGTTGTGGATCTCGCCCATGTCTTGCCACCGGCAACGGTGGAGTCCCTCACCGCTCGTCTCACGGCGCATGAAGGGCAGTCCAGCGATCAAGTCGCCGTCCTAACCATTCCTTCCCTCGAAGGTGATTCCCTTGAGGAATTCACGCATCGTGTGGCCACGACCTGGAAACTTGGTCGGAAAGGGACGGACAACGGAGTGCTGTTATTGGTCGCGCTCAAAGAGCGGAAGGTGCGAATCGAAGTCGGGTATGGGTTGGAGGGTGTCTTGACCGACATTCGATCGGCACAGATCATCAGAAATGAGATCGTACCTCGGTTTCGCACCGGTGATATGTCCGGCGGGGTCATGGAGGGGACCAACGCAATTTTGAAGACGATCGAAGGCACCTATCAGGTGCCCGAGCATTCTCCTCCGCAGCAAGACGGTACGGTTATCGAGCAGGTTGTGATAGCAGTCATTGTCGGGCTCTTCGTCGGACTTCTGTTCACAAATGTTCATCGCTTCATCGGCCCGGTTGCCGGCGCAGGAATCTCGGCGTTCCTTGCGCCTTGGGTGGGGCCTGCACTGCTTGCGAGCGGCGTGACGGTGGTCTTGCTCCTGCTGCTTGGTGCTGCGGGGACGGGAGCTCGAACCGCTCGATCCCGTGGGCTGGATGATTGGATGTGGTATAGCAGCCGTAGTGGCGGATGGGGCGGAGGGTCGTTCAGTGGTGGGGGAGGATTCAGTGGCGGCGGTGGCGATTTTGGGGGAGGGGGTGCCAGTGGAAACTGGTGAGTACCTTGCGCTGACAGAGGAGGAGCGTGAACGGATCAAACGGACGGTGCATGCCGCGGAGCAACAGACGAGTGCTGAAATCGTTCCCATGATCGTCAGCCGTTCCGGACTCTACCGCGATGCCCAGCATCGTGCCGGGTTGTTGCTCTCGTTAGTGGTTCTGACGCTCATGCTCACCACGGAAATATTCTGGCTTCCGTGGGGCTGGCATGGTTCCAACGCAGCCTGGCTCGTCCTGGCGACGATTGTGGCGTATGTGGCTGGCGCATGGCTGGGAACGTTGGCTCCTTGTATTCGCCTGCTGACACCGACGGATCGGATGCATCATAAGGTAAGACTTCGGGCCGAACGAGCGTTCACGACACATGCGGTCTCGCAGACGCGCGAGCGCACCGGTGTGTTGATCATGGTGTCATTGTTGGAACGCCAGATCTATGTGTTGGCGGATCGATCCATTGTCCCACGAGTTCCACCGGAACATTGGTCCTCGGTTGTCGAGGCTGCTGTCAGTCAATTGACCAGGGGAGATATCGTCGGCGGGTTGTGTCAGGGGATTCAGGTGTGTGGCACGTTGCTTGCCAAGGTCTGTCCTAGCCATCCAGGCGACAATCCTGATGAATTATCGAATGAATTGGTCATTGAGTCGTAAACGGTTCATCTCCCTTCCCTGCCACTCAATAAAACCTCGCGATCAGCCGATAGAGAAGAGACTCGGCGGGACTGCGCGTCTGGCTGGACCAATCTCGACAAGGAGGGGGCACACGATGTGGAAACATGAGGAGACCGTAGGGGGCGAGGTGGAGCGGGGGCCGGAGCGAGAACGTGAACAAGAGCGGTGGGTGGAGGACCGGCGGAGTTCGTTCTCAAAACACAACGGCCCGATTCTGCCGGACGAGGTCGCCTTTGTCGGCAAAGATGTCGAGTTCAAGGGCATCATCACCTACTCAGGGACCGTACGAATCGATGGGGCGTTGGAGGGAGAGATTCGCACTGATGGTGGGTTGCTCGTCGGTCCTGAGGCCGTGATTAAAGCCAAAGTTACGGCAGGAGCTGTCGTCTGCCACGGCCATATCATGGGAGATATTGAGGCGACCAGCCAGATCGTGCTCTGTGCTCCGGCGGTTGTGGAAGGCAGCCTGACTACGCCGGTGTTGTCGATGGAGGAGGGTGTGGTCTTCAATGGAACCCTGGAGATGAAACCTCAGGCCAAGGCCGAAGTGTTGCGCGACACGGATGCGAATTCCACGAGTATGACCAGTCGGCCACCTATTCGACTAGCTGCGTAAACGATTGCTCGAAGACTCCTGGCGTGATGTGAAGTCAGCGCCAGGAGTTGTTTGATGGGTTTTGTCGCTCGCCTCTCTCCTTGTTTCAGAACCAGGGATCTGCAGTCGTCGAGGGCGAGTTAGAAAATATAGTCTTCCCTCGCTTCAAATTTTCCACACATTTTTTGAATGCCTTGGTGAAGTAGTTCACTCAACTCGTGAATCACCAGGTTGGAGTCCTATTCTACGACGAGCTCCCTCAATAACTGGTCTATTGAGGACATGTCTCTGGCGAGAAGATATTCATCCCAAAAGGAGTAGATGGAGCCTCACTCGTCAAGGATGAGGTGTCAACATATCAGTTTGGCTTGTATCTTTTTGTCTCTCGGTCGTATCTGATGAGATACGCTTTCAAGCTTCTAATTGCTGGCCTAATCCGCTTTTCGACCGTCCGGTTTTGATCTAGTCATTGAGGAATAGCCCGGGAGAGCATACCGATTAACAGCCATTCGCTGATGGTATGGATGTTGAAGTCGAAAAAACCCAGAGAAGGTCATTGATTTGCCGGTTCGATTAAACACGATCTGAAGCTGGCTCGCGCACTACCTACATTCTTACTAGGGAGGCTAACCATGATCGTAACTCATATCCGCCGCTATTGTGAGCGTTGTAAGGCATGCTCTGCCGGCAATGGGTTTAATGGTGCAACATTACTAGGGACATTCTCATTGCTGATAGGGATGGGCGTGTTATCAGGTCCAATGGCGATAGCTCTGGATGGCAAGCAAGCGGTCATGCCCGACCGCGCTGACCAATCCAGCCAGCCTGGTACGAAACCGAAACTGACGCGTCCCCTCGCGATCAGTAAGTTAAAGGCAAGTGGCATTTCCGGAACAGAACGGATGGCGCTCGCAACGAAATATCCGGTCAAGAAGCCCGTGAAGGCTGAATATAGGAAGGGATTGCGACGCGATGTCGTCATCGTCAAGTTCATCGATGGTGCCAAGGTTCGTGAGGACAATGCCTCAACGGAGCGACTGGCGAAGACCGACAAGGCGACAGTTTTCTCACGTCTCGATGAACTGAAGCCTCAGCTGACGACACTGGATGAATATGATCGTGAACTCCTGAAGCGACGGAATATGACCCCTGCCGATGCAGACGGCCAAATGCACAAGGTGCGTGAGGCGCTCAAGAAGCGCGGCATTCGTCATTGGCGCAAGGTGTTCAGGATTGATGACGACCTGCTCGGCAAGTTCCGCATCAATACAGAAATACGCAAGAAGCGGCAGAGTTCTGACTTGTCGAACTACTACGTCTTTCATCTGGAGGAGGGCGAGCAGGGTGAGTTGCTTGTAGATCGCTTGAATGAACTTGACGTTGTCGAGCTTGCCTATCTCCCTCCGATTCCCGAAGACGCTGACGTCCCACCGGTGACGCCGAGTTTCCAAAGTCGACAAACCTATCTCGATCCATCGCCAGGTGGGATCGATGCGAAGTATGCTTGGACCATTCCTGGTGGCACGGGAAGCCAGGTGAAGATCATCGACGTCGAGTCGGGATGGAATCTCAATCATGAAGATCTGCCCAGTGTGTTTCTGAACGATGGGCGCATCGACGATGACGATTCGCGCCAGCACGGTACGGCTGTACTAGGGGTGATGCTGGGGCGCCAAGACGGCATCGGCGTCAGCGGCATTGTGCCTAATGCCAGCGGCGGAGTGGTTTCCGTCAATCGCGGGCTAGGCCTCTCCTACTACAAGAATGTCGCCGAAGCCGTGCTTATCGCGAGCATGAACCTGTCCGAGGGGGATGTAATCCTCATCGAGCAGCATTCGCGTGGTCCGGGCAACGATGGAGACTGCACGGCATGTATCACGTCCGGCACACCGCGCGATCAGTGCGGTTTCATCGCCATGGAGTACTGGAACGACATCTTCGACGCCGTCAATGCAGCGACTGCGTCGGGCATCATTGTGGTAGAAGCTGCGGGAAACGGAGAAATGAATCTAGACAATGAACGTTACGACGATCGGTTTAATCGGATCATCAGAAATTCCGGTGCACTGTTTGTGGGGGCGGGAGATTCAGTTGCACACAAGCCTTGGTGTTGGTCCAATCACGGCAGTCGTGTGGATGTTCAAGGGTGGGGCGATAGTGTCATGACTGCGGGATATGGCTCGGCCACTATGTTCAAGGTGAATGGTGCCGACGACAATCAGTGGTACACATCTAGTTTCAGTGGCACGTCCAGTGCGACACCCATAGTCGCGGGCGCAGTGGCTGCTATCCAGGGAATACAAATAGAGAGGAACAATCGCCCGCTTGATTGGTACGAGATGGTGGATCTGCTTGTCCAGACTGGTACGCCGCAGACCGGAGAGAAGAATATCGGCCCATTGCCTGACCTCAAGCAAGCGATTGCCAAGCTCAGTCCGCCTACTCCCGAAAACGCAGTTTACGAGACTGTCATCTCATTCAATCCTGCGTCGGTAGATGCTGATCGAGCCGTATCAGGATTCAAGGGCGAGCGCACGAACACCATCGGTAACACCGCACAGGTAGCTGCAATCGAGCGGTTACAGTTCGGAGAGCATAGTGACGAGCCATGTTATGTCAAAGTGGAAAAAGCCGACATGGTCGCGCACTCTATTTCGAAACCGCATGCAGAATTGAATATTTGTGACGGTAACGGTCCGACTGATCGATCGCTGCAATATGTTCCTACCGTAACCCCTGACCACGACACCTTTGTGCGAGGAGTTGCAGCCTGCAACTCGACGACCAAGAACAGTACACGTTTAAAAGGTATCAAGGTCTATCGAGCCCGGGTTGAGGACGATGGTTCCTTCAGCATGATCTCGAATCCTTCGACATTAGAGCGTCCCAACTGCGACGGCACTTGGCATGAACCAGCCATGTGTCCGTCTGGTACGCTGGCAACTGATCTGGTGGTGCATATCAGGCCGGATGGAAAGCAAGATGTCTTTACCGGATTGTCGCTTAAGTGCAGAAAGGTCGAGGTGACGAGGGCATGCATTTCTGGGTGTTAACAGCCGCGCTCTGCCGGGAGCCGATCGTCATCGGCCAGGCGCACGTCTTTCATTGAATGACGTGCGCCTGGTCTGTCTAGTTGAGGGCCGTAGTAATTGGGGCCTCCAAAACGGCGATGACTCATGTTAGCTCGAAATACGGCTAAACATGACCAGGGCGAACCTCTAACTGATGCCCTGTGCTTAATCTACTGTCGGGAAAGGGAGCCTTCCATAGACTGCGTAGCGTCGTTCCGCTAGAATCCGGCCCATGTCAGAGCCGACCGTCTCCCCCGCTGTACCCCCGAAACCGCAGGACGAGAATCAGGCCGTCATCAAATCAGCTGGTATCATCGGCGTCGCCACGTTTTCCAGCCGTATCCTTGGGTTTATCCGGGACATGCTCATCGCACGACTCTTTGGTGCGACTCCAGCGGCGGATGCGTTTTTTGTCGCCTATCGGATTCCGAATCTGCTCCGCGAGCTTTTTGCCGAGGGCTCGATGTCAGCTGCGTTTATTCCGGTCTTCACTGAATACCACACGTTGAAATCGAAACAGGATGCGTGGGAATTGGCGAGTGCCGCCTTCACGACATTACTGACGATCGTGACGGGCATTACTCTCATCGGGATTATGGGATCGGCAGGTATTGTGTGGCTTCTGGCACCGGGATTTCATGACGATCCGACCCGGTTAGAAATGACCGCGATGCTCACTCGCATCATGTTCCCCTATCTCATTTTTATCAGTTTGGCGGCGCTGGCCATGGGAGTGCTCAACTCTCTACGGGCCTTCGCGGCTCCGGCGTTTTCACCGGTCTTTTTTAATCTGTTCATCATCGGGTGCGCCCTGTTCTTAGCCCCGACCATGCCGGAACCCATCATCGGTGTTGCGATCGGTGTGGTGGCCGGTGGGGCTGCCCAGTTTGCCATGCAACTACCAGGGCTCAGACGACGAGGCATGTTGTTTGGATTTATATTCAATCCGGGCCATCCAGGGGTGCGCAAGATCGGTCGGCTGATGATTCCGTCGTTACTTGGGTTGTCGGTGACACAGATCAATATCACCGTGAGCACGATCCTGGGCTCGTTCTTTGTTGGTGGGCCCACATATCTCTTTTACGGCATGAGATTGATTCAGTTTCCGCTTGGCATCTTTGGCGTGGCGTTGGTCACCGCCATCTTGCCTACTTTGTCGGCGCAAGCAGCCAGAGGCGCGCTGGACGAATTGCGTACGACGCTCGGGTTTGGACTACGCATGATCATCTTTATTATGCTACCGGCCATGGTGGGGTTGATTGTGTTGCGGACTCCGATCGTGCATCTGGTGTTTGAACATGGCACCTTTACGGCGCATGATACTGCTGAAACAGCCTTTGCCGTACTTTGCTATTCCGTCGGGTTATGGGCGTTTGGTGGAGTGCGCATCATCGTCTCGGCCTTTTATTCATTGAAGGACACCACGACACCGGTCATTTCAGCGACGATTGCGGTGGTGGCGAATATTCTGTTCTCGTTGGTCTTGATGTCGCGCCTGGGAGCGGCCGGGCTTGCCCTGGCCACGGCCCTTGCGGCGATGGTCAACGGTGGAATCCTCGTGGCTGTGCTCAATCGGAGACTCGGTGGAGTCGACTGGTATTCAGTGCTCCGTTCGGCTAGTCGAGTCGTGATTGGGTGCATTCCAATCATACTGGCCTGCTGGTGGGTAGCCGGGGCGCAGGTCTGGACCGATCCGGGTGAGTGGATTGAGAAAACTGCAATGTTGATGGGAGCCGTTGGAGCGAGTATCGGTGGGTATTTGGGCGTGCATGCCCTGTTTCGGTCGGAGGAACTCGGGGTCCTGTGGTCGATTGTCAGAAAAAAACTGGGTCGAGTATTGGGGTAGCAGGGAGTTGACTATGCGCCAGCTTATCATCTTTCAGTCACCATGGGGTTGGATGGGGATCGTCGAATCTTCCAAGGGGATTCAAACGATTGTCTTGCCGAAGCATTCGAAACGAGCGGTTGAATCAGAACTCATCGAACAATTGAACGAGCCGTTGCCGCGAGGAGAGTCCACAAGACTTGAAGCGGCGCGGTGTCAGCTGCTCGACTATTTTGCGGGCAAGCGACAGACCTTTGATGTGCCGTTGGATCTTTCTCAGGGGACGACCTTCCAGCGGCAGGTCTGGCGGGTGCTCCTACGTGTGCCATACGGTAAGCTCCGTTCTTATCAATGGATTGCTGCTCGTGTGGGCGGACCACAGTATGCCCGAGCAGTCGGTAACGCGGTTGGTGCGAACCCGATACCGATTGTGATTCCTTGTCACCGGATTGTCGCCCAAGATGCCACGCTTGGGGGATTCTCGGGAGGACTGCCCATGAAGCGCAAATTACTCTCCCTTGAAGGCACCTTGACCCAACTCCAGGGAAGCTTGGCCTAATCGATGAAGGCTGTTTTGCAGCGTGTCACCAGTGCCTCGGTCGAGATCGACGGACAGATCGTCGGTCAGATCCAACATGGCTTGATGGTGCTATTGGGCGTCGCGAAAGGCGATGACGAGTCGGACAGTCGCTACCTGATCGACAAGATCCGGAGCCTCCGGATTTTCTCAGATGAGCAAGGGAAGATGAATCGATCACTGGCAGATGTGGGCGGCGCTGTGTTGCTGGTTTCACAATTTACGCTGTTGGGTAGTACTGCCAGCGGACGTCGTCCTAGTTTCGACGAGGCGGCTTCTCCAGCGCTGGCCAAGGGACTCTATGAACAGGTCGCGACCGGATTGCGCGAGAGCGGGACAAGAATTGAAACAGGGATCTTTGCGGCCCATATGCGGGTGGCCTTGATCAACGATGGGCCGGTAACCTTTGTATTGGATAGTAGGGAGGGGCGCTAGGCCAAACTCAAGATCTTACGGCGGAGCGCCGATAGGGTTTGGGACGGTAGAAGGCGGCTTGTCGTTGGTATCTGTTATACTGAAGTGACGGCTCATCGAACTTTCCAGGAGGGAGAGATGAGTGCTTCAGTTCCCCTACAACATCCGCTCCGGCAACTGTTCGGGGCTTTGACCGAGAAGAGCTTTACCGAACATCTCGGTTGGCCTGATGAGAAGGTCACTTCCTACGTCTCAAATCTGCTGGTCGATTTCACCCATACGGATCACCTCTATAAGATCAAGAATCGACAGGACCACGCCGTCGACAGTGTCGTCGATTTGCTGTTTGAGTCGGAGGTGATGTTGGAAGCCCAATCATTGGATCGAGAACGAGACGTTCACCGCCACATCGGGGATTTCACGCTGTTTATGGCCGGACTGTTTCCTGAATATCTGCGTCGGCTCAAAACGGTGGGGCGGATTTACCACAAGGATTTTCTCGTCGATTACGTGAAGACCGGGAAGCGGTCATATGGGATCGTGGCACAGATCGGTCGTGAGGATGCCGAAACCAGCTTGCCGTTGTTCAAAAAACTATCCGAGAATTTTGAACTCTGTGTGACCGGTCTGGGATTTGTGCGGTCCGATCTCGATCGCATGCAGGATCCGGCCTATCGGAGAACCAGGGATTTGCTGTTGAATTGAAACCTATCCACCCGATCATTCTCGCGCATGGAGGAGCCGGCTCTCGTGGCATGACGTCCTCGCAAGCGGCCTGTCTTCGAGCAGCTCTGCAAGTTGGCTATCATCTCCTGGATCGAGGCGGCTCTGCCCTCATTGCCGTTGAACACACGATACGGGTTCTCGAACGTAGCGGGCTTTTTAACGCCGGCAAAGGCGCGTATCTTCAGCTGGACGGAGTGCGAAGGATGGACGCCTCCATCATGGAAGGGGAGGGACTGCATGCCGGGGCCGTGGCGTCCATTGAGAGCATCGTCCATCCAATCAGTGCCGCCCGCCACGTCATGGAGGCAACGGAGCACGTGTTGCTTGTGGGGCCGATGGCGACGAAGTTTGCTCAACATTTCAAACTGGAACCTCAGAAGCGTCCGGCCCCACGACTCACGTTGTCATACGATTTGGTGCTCAAGCGGATGAGAACAACGAAGAATCGTCATGGAACGGTTGGTGCGGTTGCTGTGGATCAGACCGGCACAGTTGCTGCCGGCGCGTCAACCGGGGGGATTGATCAGATGCTTCCAGGACGAGTCGGCGATACGCCGATCATCGGCTGCGGAGTCTATGCTGACAATGAAACCGGTGCGGTGTCCATGACAGGATGGGGCGAGAGTATCATCCGCTTGGCGGTCGCCAAAGAAATCTGTGACCGATTAAGACGAGGGAGCACACCTGGTCAGGTGGTACGAATGGTGTTTCAACGGCTTGTGAAAAAAGTCCACGGTTCCGCTGGTGCGCTGGTCCTTACGCCACAAGGGCGATTTACGATTGTGCATGTGACGCCGCACATGGCAGCTGGGTGGTGGGATGGGAAGGGAGAACCTACCGTGAAAGATAGGTTTCAATGAGCCGCGTGCTCTTCCATCTTGCCTTTCCGATTCATGACCTGGAAGCCACGCTTCGGTTCTATGTTGATGGCCTCGGTTGCATCGTTGGGCGGCGATCGAAGCATGCGTTAACGCTAGGATTGGGAGGTCACCATCTTGTCGCGCATCTCGTGCCGGAGCAGCCTCTTCAACAGAAAGGTATTTACCCGCGCCATTTCGGGCTGGTCTTTCTTTCTCAGGAAGAATGGCAGGCGCTGGCGGATCGTGCGAAAGTAAACGACCTAACTTTCTATCAGCAACCTCGCGTGCGCTTTCCTGGGACCCGCATTGAGCACCGGACATTCTTTTTGGAAGACCCATCGCACAATCTGCTCGAGTTCAAGCACTACACCCACGAATCGGCCATCTTTGGGGAACAGGATCACGGTCAGGTCGGCGACTCTTCGGAGTATGCAGAATAGCCACAACTTGGCAGTTCTACTCTTCGGTGACTGGTACGGGAGCCGAGGACTGCCGATCGATCCATCTGAGAATGCGTTCGTGGCGTTGTGTGAGGAAAGTTGTTTTTCGCAGAGGATCGTATCGACGCGGCGAGGGCAAGATGGCCGCCAGCCAGGCGGCTTCGTCGACCGTCAGTTCGAGCGACGGTTTGCCGAAGTGATGACGGGCTGCGGCTTCAGCACCATAGATCCCCTGTCCCCACTCGGCGACGTTGAGATACAGTTCCAGAATACGATTTTTCGGGAGATGTTGTTCGAGGTGATGCGTAATCAAGGCTTCTCTTGCTTTTCGAAGTAGAGACCGTTCGGAAGAGAGATAGAGATTCTTGGCCAGTTGCTGCGTAATGGTGCTCCCGCCACGCTTGAGTTCGCCCGCTTCGATGTTGTATTTAGCCGCTTCCTTGATTCCTTCCCAGTCGAATCCATCGTGGATGAAAAACGAGGCATCTTCTGCGACCACGACCGCATGGCGAAGGTGCGGGGAGATGCGGGAAAGCGGGACCCACACCCATTGGCGTTTGATGGGACGTCCCTGCTCCTTTGCCTGAGTCTGCCGGGTTTCCATCAGGGCGGTGGATGTCGGGTTGGTTCGTGTGAGATGTTCGACATCCGGCAAGGTCATGAACCAGCTCAACATCAGGATACCCAATGGAAGTCCGATGAAAAGGGTGCCCCACAGAAACATCCGTCGGATTCTGCTGCGACCGGTTGACTTGAGCGGAGGAGGGTCGTATGTGTAAGGACGGAAAAAGATTGGACTCTGACTCGCCTTCTGCTGTTCATCCATCGGGTAGCCTGACAACATGAAAATCTTCGCGGCCGAGTTTATCAAAAGTTGTGTCGATCCAGAACAGTTTCCTTCCGGTGATCTCCGGGAGATTGCCTTTGTCGGGCGCTCAAATGTGGGTAAATCGTCTTTGATCAACTCCTTACTGAATCGTCGAGAACTGGCCAGGGTCAGTCGAACCCCTGGGAAAACGCAAGCCGTGAATGTATTTCTCATCTCCACCTCGGATCCCCATATCTCGCGATTCTACCTCGTTGATTTGCCCGGCTATGGGTTTGCAAACGTGCCGAAAACCGTTCGCATTCAGTGGGGGCCTTTGCTCGAACGCTATCTCCTCGGCCGTGCTGTGCTGCTCCGAGTTGTGTTGCTCGTGGATGGTCGTGTCGTGACCGATCAAGATTGCCAGACTATGGCCTGGCTCCGTTCGATCGGGCACGATCCCCTTATCGTCGTGACGAAGGTTGATAAGCTGAAGTCACATGAGCGGGTGAAAACCCTTCGCCGGATCCATCAAAGTTTTGGACTTGCCGAGGAAGACGCCGTGATTCCCTATTCGTCCGTGACGGGGGAGGGACGAGACAGGCTGTGGGGGGCTCTCCGTGAAACGGCGAGGCAACAGCATGGTGGTTGATGATCTCTGTCTCTTGTCGGAGCGGACTAGGAATGTGGGGGATAGGGTCGTGGGTTGGTGAGCCTGCGTGGCTGCAGTGAACCCGCAGCCAGGCCTGTCGCAGCAGCGTGTCGACGGTTGCGGTAGAAGCGGTTATGAATCCTGCGGGCTAGAATTTAATCTCGATATAGGATTTATTCTTCAGTTCGACGAGCCAGGATTGGAACATGTCCTCACTTTTCTGCCGATAGACGAGTTCTTGGAGTTCTCGATGGACTTCCTCGTACGTCCGAAACCGTTTGGGCTTTCGATCGTCCATCCGAATGATCTGGATCCCCTCAGGACTCTCGATGATGTCGGAGATTCCGCCGGGTACTAAGCGTGCGATGGCCTGATCAATGATGGGGATGAGCTCGCCCTGTCGAACTAAGCCCAGCCGTCCGCCTTGTGCGGCATTGTCGCCATCGGAGTATTCCCTGGCGACATCCTCAAACTTTTCCCCTTGTTTCAGATCATTCATGGCGCGGCGAGCTCTGGTCAGTGCGTCGGCCAGCCCATCTGAGGAGCGAGGGCGGATCAGAATGTGACTCAATTCATACTCCTCGGAGAGGGCGAAACGGTCGCGATGATCTTGGTAGTACCGCCTCAGCTCAGAGTCGCCGACCATGATGTTGCCGCGAATCTGCAGATCGGCTACTCGCATGAGCAAGAGTTGATCGCGCACGATCTGGATGTCGTTGGGGCTTGTGGGGTCGAGAGGGGTCCCTTGCCGTTTCATTTGTTCAATGGCTTGCTTGATCTCGCCGTCTGACACTTCCACTTTTTTGGCTTTGGCTTCCTGGAGCTGCAACTTCCGCTCGATCAGTTTCGTTAAGGCCATGTATTCTGCGGTCTTGAGTCGCTGGGCCAGCTCGGTTCCTCGGTGCACACGGGAGAGACGCTCCTGCTCCGCTGCAAACTCACGCTGGACATCGGACAGCATAATCAACTCGGAATTGACGATCGCGACAATACGATCCTGCAGATGAGCTGAAGCCTGATACGGGGACAAGTTGGGAAATATGAGCAGAAGGAGCACCGAGATGAGGAGAGGATTCCAACGGGATGTGTGAGAAGCGGTGGTCATGGTTCCTGCACTCAGGAGCGGAAAACCCGCATCACTGGTTCGATAATTCTACACGAAGCGGCGGGTTCGTGGAAATGAGCAGAGACTAATGCTTGCCGGTGTCCGTATTAATATATCGAGCGGCTTCAGCGAAACGAACTGCGGCGTTGGTCCGGATGTCGGCGATTACTTCGTCGAATCGCTTGCGCCGCTTATCGGCCAGGAGTTCCTGTCGAAGGCGTTCCTTTGTCGCCAAATCAGTTTGGATAATGGTTTCATCCAGAGGGGACAGCATGACGAGATAGTAGCCATGCTCGGTCTTAATGGGACCGCTGACCATGCCTAGCTTGAGCGTATGAATTGCGGCATCCAGCTCGGGAAGAAGCATTCCCTTCTTATAGGGGCCCAGATCGCCGCCTTTGGACTTTGTCTTCTCGTCAATCGAGTATCGCTGGGCGAACTTGGCGAAGTTCCCGCCTCGATTGATCTGTGTTTCAAGATCCTTCGCGGCATACACGTTAGGCAGCAGCATCACCGAGATATTGGCTTTCAGCGGGTCCAGCAGTTCGGCGGCATGCTTCTCGTAGTAGGCATCAAGTTCAGCTTGCGTCAGTTCGACTTTGGATTGGAGCTTGTCTTTCAGAAGTTCGTCGAGGATGAGCTGTTCCTTATACCGTTGTGTCTTGTCCCGGATGACATCACTATGATCCAAGCCTTGTCGGCGACCCTCCTGCATCAGGAGCTCTCGGGTAATGAGCTCTTCGAGGAATTTCCGTTTGCCGCCGTCCTTCTCATAGCGGGAGCGGGTGGCGGGTGAGAGCTCCCCCCATCGAAGGTCGAATTCGGTCTGGGTAATAGTACGGCCATTGACCAACGCGACGACCGGTTCTTCCTGCCGCTCGCCACAGCCGGAGATCGCCGGCCCGATACAGGCCACCATGCCGGCAAGCAGCCCAGGCATGAGATATGTTCGGCAGAAGGTCGGGAACCGGAAGGATATCATAAGTGGTGGTATATGCGGGTGTCGATCAAGAACCAGTCGCATCCGTCCTGATCGTCTTGGTATCACAGAGATCAAGGCTTTGCAAGATTGCATTGAGTTCTGAAAACAGCGACGGCCAGTCGCTCTGACGCATGGAGATTTCAAAAGAGACGGGACTGAGAAACTTCAGCCGCTTCTTCAGCTGGTCCATCAAGCGATGAACGGCCGATTCAGGGATCGTCGTCTTCGGTTGGATCACGATCGTGACCGATTGGCCGTGTACGTCGAGTGAAGCCAATCGGAGGCGTTTCGCATGGGTTCGGAGCTGCATCACCTCGAGCAGCCGTTCGACCGGTTCCGGAGCGGGCCCGTACCGGTCCTGGATCTCCCCGTGCAGGAGGGCGAGCTCGCCGACTTGGCTGCAGGCCGTCAGCCGTTTGTATAGGGAAAGCCGGTGGTGGGGATCCGTGACGTACGGCTCGGGGATAAAGGCTGAAACGGGCAGTTGCAGAGTCGGGTCCGGTTCTTCCTCGATCACATGCCCCTTCAACCGTTGAACTGCCTGTTCGACCATTTGCATGTAGAGATCCAGTCCGATGGCCGCAATATGCCCGGACTGCTGTTTCCCTAACAGATTACCGGCGCCTCGGATCTCCATGTCTGCCGCGGCGATGCGAAAGCCGGATCCAAGCTCGGTAAACTGCTGAATTGCGATCAATCGTTTCTGCGCATCGCCGGTCAGTGTACCTTCATCGGGAATGAGGAAATAGGCATAGGCCTGGTCACCCCCTCGCCCGACCCGTCCACGCAACTGGTACAGTTGCGCAAGTCCAAAGAGATCCGCGCGGTTCACAATGATCGTATTCGCGGTCGGGACGTCGAGTCCGGACTGAATGATGGCCGAGGCGATCAGGATGTCGGCCTCCCGCTTCAGAAATTTCAGCATCACGGCTTCCAAGGGCTTGGCGTCCATTTGGCCGTGTGCCATGACCATTCTGGCTTCAGGAATCAGCTGATGCAACCAGGCTCCGATCCGCTCCATGGTTTCGACCCGATTGTGGACAAAATAGACCTGCCCGCCACGTCCAAGCTCGCGCAGGACGGCATCCCGTACAGCTTTGTCGCTGAACCGAACCACCTCTGTTTTGATGGCCAACCGACCAGCCGGGGGGGTATCGATGATCGAGAGATCTCGCACACTCGACATGGCCATTTGAAGGGTGCGAGGAATGGGAGTGGCGGTCAACGTCAAGACGTCGACTTGCGTCCGAAGTTGCTTGAGCCGCTCCTTGTGCTTGACGCCGAACCACTGTTCTTCGTCGATGATGACAAGGCCGAGATGGCGAAATATCACATCTTTCTGCAACAGGCGATGAGTGCCGATCACGACGTCGACGGTTCCCGACGCGACGTCCTTCAGAATGGCTTTCGTTTCCCTGGATGATTGGAATCGCGAGAGCAGCGCGACTCGCATGGGAAAGGGCGCAAAGCGTTCAGCGAAGTTTTCATAATGTTGGTGGGCCAGCAGTGTCGTTGGAACCAAGACCGCGACCTGACGATCGTGCTCCACCGCCTTGAAGGCGGCACGCATGGCGACCTCGGTCTTTCCATACCCCACATCACCGCAAACCAGCCGGTCCATGGGTTTCGTTGATTCCAGGTCTCGACTGATGTCCGCGATGGCCTTCAGCTGGTCTGCGGTCTCCTCATACTCGAACGCGGCCTCAAATTCGTGGTAGAGGGTCGTGGTCTCGCCATACGCATTCCGTTTCACCAGCTCGCGGTTGGCGTAGAGGTCGACTAATTCTTGGGCCATTTCTTCGATGTCTTTCTTGACCCGCGCGGTCGTCTTGGCCCAACTGGTGCCGCCTAAACGATCGAGTCGAGGGACATGGCTCTCGGCTCCGCTGTATCGTTGCACTTGATTCAACCGATCGAGCGGAACGTACAGGGTATCGCCGCCGGCAAACTCAAGAATCAAATAGTCGCTCTCGAAGTCTTGCACCGACAGGCGTTTCAGGCCCCGATACTTCGCGATGCCATGTTGCATATGCACGACGTAATCGCCGACGTTCAGGTCTTCCAAGGAGGACAGGAACGTGGCGGTTCGACTCTTGGGTTGCGGCTTATGGCGTGCACCTTTTGCGAAGAGTTCCTCTTCGGTGAGGAGGGCGAGCCGGAGTTCTCCGGACAGAAACCCGACCGAGAGATCGCCGTGCAACACATAAAACGGCAATTTGCCGGTCCGCTGGTTTGACCAGGTCGAAGGGGTCCAGGATTCGGCCGGTAAATCATGTTCTCGCAGGAGGGCGAGCAAGCGATCGACTTGTCCCCGGCTTCGGGCAACGAGGGCGACCCGATGCTCATTGCGAAGACTCTCCAGTAGGCTCAGTGTCTGGCTGAAGGCGGTGCCCCTAATTCCGAGTCCGATGCTGCCTGGAGGCTGGGTGGAAAATGAAAAGGTCGGCTCCCAGGAAGAGTCCTGGGCTGCCAGAGGCTCCAGCGCCATCATCGGGCAGGTGTCAAATCGTTGTTGGATGCCGTCCCACGTGAGAAAGAGACGCTCAGGAGAGGGGTAGGGGCGAGCGATGTCGCGATCGACATGGCGGAGGTATCCGTCATCGATTTTGCTCCACGCGGTCTCACAGGCCTTTTTCAAGCTCTCCGGTTGATCGAGGACGAGGGAAGGATCCGAGCCGAGGTAGTCAAACAATGTGTCCATAGCCTCATAGAGGTCTGGACTCCGCCATTCGGCATCGGGAGGAATGACTGCCGTCGCGTCCTGGGCCTGTAACGATCGAATGAATTCCCGTGCCGGTAAGACCCACCCCTCCTTCAATTTTTCAATCGACGTTTGAGTGGCGGGGTCAAACAGCCGCATCGATTCGACGTGATCTCCCAGAAATTCCACACGGACCGGGTTGGAATAGGCGGTCGAGAAGATATCGACGATTCCACCGCGGATACTGAATTCTCCTGGAATTTCCACCACGGAGACCCGCCGGTATCCAATCCGAAGCAGGCTCGTGATCAAAGATTCCCGTTCGAAGGTTGCGCCTGTCTTGAAACCAATCACCGCCTCCTCAAAAATCGAACGAGGGATCACTCGATGCATGGCTGCGGCGACGGAGGTCACGAGAACGGCGGGTGGATTGACCAGCAGGCGATGAAGCGTCGTCATCCGGTGTGCAATCAACCCGACATGCGGTGCCGTTGCCTCGTAGGGGAGAGTTTCCCATTCGGGGAACCAGGCGAGACCGTCGACAGGTTGCCCCATGAGTGCATGGAAGAAGTGCAAGTCATTGAAGATTCGCTCGGCAGACTCGTCGCTTGGGGTGATCACGACCCATGGGCCGGCGCAGCTGTGAGTAGGACGGCGAAGACGGTCCAACAGTGTGACGGCGCAAGCCGAAGTCGGGCCATGTGCTCCGAGCAGGCACACCCGCGCCTGTTTGTGATCGAGGGCCGATCGAAGCGGGACAAGCCAGGAGGGTATGTGAGCAGTGGTATCAGACACGAATTACGTCGTGGTTGAGCGGATACGTTGAAGAAGTCCTGTGGTCGACAGGCCGGGAACCAGCGGAATTGTTTTGACGATGCCGCCATGGGCTTCGACTACATCACGACCGACGATCCGGTCGATGGCCCAATCTCCGCCCTTCACCAAGACGTCCGGTCGGACAGCCGTGATGAGTGCAAGGGGGTCCGGCTCGTCGAAGATCCCGACATAATCGACGCATGCCAAAGCCGCCAGCACTTCGGCCCGTTGCGTTTCCGGAACAATCGGCCGGTCCGGAGCTTTCTCCAAACGACGAACGGATGCATCGCTGTTCACTCCGACAACAAGGACGTCACCCAGGGTTTTTGCAGCCTGGAGGTATCTCGTATGTCCGATGTGCATCAGGTCGAAACACCCGTTTGTGAACACGATGCGTTTCCCGTTCGCCCGATCCATGGCCAGAACGCGGAGGAGGTGCTCTCGTGGCAGGACCTTGGAGTTCATGGCTCCATCATACCTGGCTGCCGGTGCGAGTGAAAGAGTGATTCCTTCCGTGCGTGGGCGGTGTCTGGCCGGAGATTCCCGGATGGTCGAGAGTCCGATCAGGCGGCGGTCATCGGCTCAAGTTCTCACATAACGAGCCGATACGGCACATAACGGAGTCTAGGGGTCGGCACCAGCCTGGCCGTGGGGATTTAGGTGTGTCCGGAGTCTCACCAATGAGTGATGGTGATGTAACCCTCATCTGGGGGATTGGTCTTATCAATCTTCTGTTGGTCGTTCCTCTGATCGTCTTCCTGGGGAGAATGTTGCGACGGGATCGGGCCCGTCGACTTCAGGCAGAACAGGAAAAGGTTCGGCTCCAAGAAAATGAGCAAAGGCTCAGGAGTATCCTGGAGGCTGAGCCGCAGGGGATTCTGGTGTCGGGGCTCGACCACCGGGTACTCCAGATTAACCCGGCCGGCTGTTTCCTTTTTGGCGCCGGTTTTTCAGAAGAAGTTCTTGGTCGAGATCTCCGAGACTTTGTCCACCCGGGTGATCATCAGCAGCTTGACGTCCTGCACAAGGCCGCACGAGAGGGGCGTGAAACCCGAGGAAGGTGCAGACTGGTCGGATTATCCCGTCAGATCCGCTGGGTCGAGATGACGGCCGTTCCTCTTCCGGCTGAAAATGGGTCAATCGGATCTATCTTGAGCGTACTCCAAGACGTGACCGAGCAAAAGCGTGCCGATCGTCGTCAAGCTCTTCAACATGCAGTGGCAAAGGTGCTTGCTGCATCCTCCATTGTTGAACAAGCCATTCCCGACCTGTTGCAGGCGATCGTGGTTGGTCTGGATTGGCAGGTCGGGCTGTTCTGGAGAGTGCAGGACGATCGGCGATCCCTCACCTGTGCACATGCGTGGTCCGTTGACTCGACGATCGTCCAGGACTTCTTACGCAACAGTCGGCAAACGGACCACGGTCCTGGCTCCGATCTGCCCGGGTATTGCTGGGAACGGGGCGAGCCCTTGTGGATTGAGGATGTTGTAGGAGCTCCTCTCTTTACCCGTGAGTCCATTGCGACACCGGGAGGGCTACATGGAGCCTGTGCTTTTCCTATTTGGCTCCGGGCCAATGTCTACGGCGTGATGGAGTTCTTCAGCCAAGAGGTTCAGGCAGAGGATTGGGACCTGTTACGAGCCTTAGGGACGACCGGAAGCCAGATTGGTCTCTTCGTCGAGCGTGCTGAAGTAGAAGCAGCATTACACCAGAACGAAGCCCGTACCAGCTTGATCATAGACACAGCCCTCGATGCGGTCATGACCATGGATGCAAGCGGCGAAATTACGGAATGGAATGCCCAGGCGGAGGAGGTCTTTGGATGGTCTATGCTTGAGGCTATCGGGCGAGATGCAGCCGACACGCTCTGTCCCCCATCCCATCGCCAGGATTATCGGGAGTATGTCCGGCGCCTTCTTGAGCCTAGAGGTATGCCCATTTCAAATCGTTTGGTAGAGATGATCGGAGTTCGACGAGACGGTCGCGAATTCCCCATGGAAATCGCCATGACTCCATTGACCATCGAGGGGACTACTATTTTCAGTGCGTTCATCCGGGACATTACCGGACGGAAAGAAGCGGAGCAGGCATTGAAGATCTACGCGCAGCAATTGGAGCAAATCAATTACCAACTGGATGGCGCGTTGCGAGAAGCGAAAGCCGCGACCGAGGCCAAGTCGTTGTTTCTTGCCAGCATGAGTCACGAAATTCGAACGCCGATGAACGGGGTGATCGGGATGACGGGACTTCTGTTAGACACCCAACTCACGGAGGAACAGCGTGAATACGCTGAAACGGCTCGGATCTGCGGAGACCACCTGCTGACGATCATCAATGATGTCCTTGACTTCTCAAAGATTGAGGCGGGGAAGTTGGATTTGGAAACGATTGCCTTTGACCTTCGCCTTGCCATCGACGAATCGCTGGATCTTGTGGCGGAGCGAGCTGCCTCAAAAGGATTGAATCTGGCCTGTCTGTTCCATGCCGATGTGCCGAGACACTTGCTGGGTGATCCGGGGCGTCTCCGTCAGATTGTCATGAACCTGACCGCGAATGCCATCAAGTTTACTGACCGGGGGGATGTGGTGGTGGAGGTGACGGTCGAAGCTGAGTCGGAGCAGGCGACCACGATTCGTGTGACGGTGACGGATACGGGGATCGGTATTTCCGACGAGGCTCGTGACCGGCTGTTCCAGTCGTTCAGCCAAGCCGATGGATCCACGACAAGAAAGTATGGCGGGACTGGTCTCGGTCTCGCGATATGCAAACGCCTTGTGGAGTTGATGGGTGGAACAATCGGTGTGACGAGCCAGGTGGGAGGCGGGAGTTGTTTTTGGTTTACCGTGAATTTGCACAAGCAGGTGGGTGGCTGTCGCGTAGTCGATACCGATGCCGTCATGTTGGCCGGTCTCCACATCCTCATTGTGGATGATAAGGCCATCAACCGGAAAATCCTTGAGCTGATGACGAAAAAATGGGGGATGCAACCGACACTTGTCACGAGCGGATCCGAAGCGCTGGCCGCCATGAGTCGGGTACACAGGCAACCGCCCTTTGATCTTGTGCTCTTGGACGTAGATATGGGGCCAACGGATGGAATTGAATTAGCGCGCACGATACGGAGACGAACGGAAGGGGCCGAGAGTCAACTCGTGTTGCTGACCTCGTTTGGGCGACGGGGAGATGCGAAAACCGCCAAGGCTGCAGGGGTCTCCGCGTATCTGACGAAACCGATTCGTGAACGGCAATTACACGATTGTCTCGTGGCGGTTATGACGCAACGCGCTGCGACGGTAGGCGTGGCTGCGACGAATCAAGTGGTTCCCCTGATTACTCGTCATACTCTTGCTGAAACGAAGGCTGAAGCGGACCTTCGCATACTCTTGGCCGAAGATAACGTCATCAATCAGAAGGTGGCGGTTCGTCTCTTCCAGCGATTGGGATATCGCATTGACGTGGTGGCGAACGGGCGAGAGGTGGTCGAGGCGTTGTCCAGGATCCGTTACGATGTCATCTTTATGGACTGTCAAATGCCGGAGATGGATGGTTTCGAAGCGACACGTCTTATTCGGGAACGAGAGGCGGCTGAAATAGGTTCGAGTTTCGAGGTTCGAGTTTCGGGATCAAATGCAGAAACACGTAACCAGAAACACGTAACTTTCCGTCGTGTGCCGATTGTCGCCTTGACTGCGAATGCCATGCAGGGAGATCGTGAGCAATGCCTGGCCGCGGGGATGGATGACTATCTTTCTAAGCCCATTTCAGTCGAGGCCTTGGCTACTGTTCTTGATCGCCTAAAGAAAGTACGGGAGTCGTATCGGCCAGGGAAAAGCCAGGAAGCTGCCTGACGCGGACTGTCGTTTCTGTCGACTCGTTCGTGTCACGGCAGTTCAAGCGTCAATTGCTCCGGCGATCCTGTGAGATTGTTCAGTGGTTCCAGTGGGGAGAGTGTGTCAGAAGTCTGATCGATGAACGGGCTGTGCTGATCTGTGCGCAGCTCTGGTTCTGTGGCGAGCTCCTGCAAGGTTCCTCGACAGGCTCCGCAGTGATGTCGCTGGGGCTGGATCGTTTTCCGTTGTCGCCGGTAGAGACGTCCGCAGTTGATGCATTGCCAGATGAATCTCGACAAGGCGATCACTTCCTTCTCCAGCGAGTGATACGTCGTGACAGCCACTTCTCCCGAACGATTGATCTGTGTCATTTTCCGCAGAAATGCGAGGCCATGATTGGGTCGCCGTCTCAGGATATCGAATTGCCATTGGTGGATCATTTCATGTGCCAGAGTGTTGATCAGTTCCTGCTCCAGCTGCGGCGTGCGCGCGGCCAGTTGCTCAAAGAGTGGACGTGAGAGGCGAATCTCTCGACGACTCGGACTCGTGGGAGCGGCGTAGGACGTTCTTGGTCCACCACGGCAGGTAAACATCCCGACAGAGGAGGTCAGGCGCGTACTCCAGCGAATCGGAATCGGCGGGAGAGCACTGTCGAAGTATAGTGCGTTCAACTGGTGCCACCGAGCCTCGAGCATTTCAGGTGAAAGCGCTGTTGAAATGTGTGAGGCCGGCGTCATCCCAGTTCCTCCAGCACAGCCGCGGCGAGGAGCGGCAACATGATTTCATGGTGACCGGTCAATGAATAGCCTTGGCCGCCTTTTTGTGTAGGACGTCGCACGACGTTGGTCTGAGGGCGGTAATGGATGAAGAAATCCATGTTGGCGGTCGTAATGTTTGAGATCGGATGGCCGAGGTTTCTTCCGAGCGACAGTGTTTTGAGAAAGACTTCCGGAAGAATCACGGCGGACCCGATATTGACGTACACCCCGCCTTCCATCTTGGCAACCACGGCCGTCAGACGCCGAAAGTCGAGCAACGACGTGGCTCCGATAGCGGCCCCGTCCGCTGAGGGGTGCATGTGGATAATGTCGGTTCCGACTGCGACATGGACGGTCACCGGTATACCCAGTCGAACACCAGTGGCGAGAATGCTGGTCTTGCGATTCGGGAACTGGCGGGCCGCTTGGGCCATGTAGTTTCCAATAGCCTCCCCCAATCCTTGGCCTGCGGTTGCACCGCGGATGATGGCATCGTTCAAGATCCGTCCCGTCTCCTCCGCCATGCCGAATCGACCTTCGTCGATCTCTGCATCGACTTCCTCTGAGGTATGCCCCATGAGGGCCAACTCGAAATCGTGGATAATTCCTGCTCCGTTCATGGCGACCGCCGTCACGATCCCTCGTTCCATCAAGTCCGTGATGATCGGGGCGAGCCCTACCTTGATGACATGGGCGCCGATTCCGACGATGACGGGACGGTGCTTTCGATGGGCTTTTACGATGGCTCGGGTGATGGCACCCAATGACTTGACCGCGAGGATATCAGGCAAACCGTCGCAGAACGTCTTGAACGAACCCCCACGTTTCCACGGTGTGGCAAAGTCGGAGACTCGAACCTTGCTGTACCGTTTCTTCAATGGATAGGTCTTGAGATCCGATACATTGATCGGAGCAATCAAGGCAGGACGGCCGGTTGGAGATGTCCGATCAGGACGCGTTCCCAAGGAGATGATCCTCTATCAGCTCACATAGGACATGACCGAGCGTGATATGACTTTCCTGGATCCGAGATGTCAGGGTAGACGGCACGATAAACGGGTATTCAACAAGTCCGGCCAGCGTGCCTCCCGACCCACCGGTCCAGGCAACGGTAATCAGTCCGCATTCACGCGCCGCCGCGATGCCTTTGAGGACATTGGGAGAGTTCCCGCTCGTACTGATGCCGATGGCAATATCGCCTTTTCGACCATGAGCCCGAACCTGTCGAGCGAAGAGTTCTTCATACCCATAGTCATTGGCGATGCACGTAATAGCGGCGATATCCGTCGCGAGGGCGATTGCGGGGAGCGGCACTCGGTCGCGCCTGTATCGTCCGACAAATTCTGCGGCGATGTGTGCGGCATCGGTTGAGCTTCCGCCGTTGCCGAAGAGCAGAACTTTGTTGCCGTTGTTGAACGCGTTTGCGATGAGCTCTGCGACGTGCACGATGCGATCGGCATGCTCGTGTGCAAATTGCTGTTTTACCTTGGCACTGTCTGCAAAGGCCGCCAACACCACTGTTTGCATGGGCGCGATTCTAGGGAAGAGGGCTTAGGGTGTCAAGGTTGGAGGCATCCGTCTGTTCTGCGGGGTGAAATTGAACCGGGATGGGGGCGGTGGTATAGTCGTCCCGCAATGGCGCAAGACCAACCCATCAAGGCACTCGTAGTTGCGATAGTCGATGATGCCGCGGCAGCGGTGTATTCGATCAACCGGCTCAAGCCGGAGGCTTTATGCTTTGTCTTGCCGGAAGGCAGCAAAGCCTTGGTTGAGTCAGCAGTCCAGCCGAACATCGACCAAATGCCGAAGCGGTGGGATTGGATTGTGACGGAAGAGCTGTGTGAGTTCTCTGCGTGCTATCAGGTACTGGCCCGCTCCCTTCCTGATCTGTTGCGGACCTGGGACGTACAGTACGGTGAGCTGGTTGTAGACATGAGCGGCGCCACGCCGGCGATCGCGGCTGCGCTCACATTGGCAGCCGTCCCGTGGACGTCTCGAGTGGTCTCGTTGGTTCCGGCTCGGGAAGGTCAAGAGGATGATCGTGTTGAACTGAACGGGAAGTCCTTTATTTGGGCGCAAAGCAATCCGTGGGATGAACAAGCGGCAGTGGCGCGTCGTGAAGGGTGCGAGTTGTTCAACCGGGGACTCTTTCACGCTGCAGTGAAACTGTTCCGAGAGGTGGAGTTACGTGTCAGTGGCGGGCAGAAACCGCTGTATCGGGCGTTTGCGGATTTGGCTGAAGGCTATGATTTGTGGGAGCGGTTTCATTATCGGCAAGCATGGGAGAAGTTGAAGACCTCCGCAAAGGCGCTGGAGATGGCGTCACTCTGGGGTGGGCCGCCTGGATTAAAAGCCATCATCGCTCCGATTAAAACCAATGCGAGTTTTCTCGAAAAACTTGTGCTCGATCCGGCAGAAGTCAAGGAGTCGCTCACCCTGGATTTGTTGGCCTGTACCGGTAGGCGACTGCATACTCGCCACGATCCCGAAGCAGCCATGACGGCGCTCGTCAGGGTGCTTGAGGCATGCGCTCAAGTTCGTCTGTATAAATCATACAAGATCAAGAGTTGGGACGCGCAGCCAACACAGCTGCCCGCAGCACTTCAGGAAGTCTGTCAGACCTGTTATCTCGAAGATATCGACGGCAAGTACAAGCTGCCGCTCCAGGCGCAGTTTCGTGTCTTGGCCGGGTTGGGCGATCAGCTGGGGCAGGGGTTCTTGCGGGAATGGCCCAAGATGAAGCCATTACTGGACGCAGCGAACCATGCCGTATTAGGGCATGGGTTCGAGCCGATCAAGTCCGAGCGAGTCCAGCAGTTGTATGAGGTCGTGCTCCGACTGACTGGTGTCGCGGAGTCGTCATTGCCAAAGTTTCCTGTTCTGAGCCTCTAAATGAAATGCCCGATGTGGCTCTTCCCGTGGTCCATGCACCGCTAATGTATCGTCATGGAAGTTCGTATTTACTACGAAGACACCGACTGCGGCGGGGTCGTCTATTATGCCAACTATCTGAAATATTTTGAGCGGGCTCGAACCGAATACCTCGAACTGCGTGGGCATTCAGTAGCGGCCTTGATGGAGCAGGGCGTCATCTTTGTTGTGGTGCGGGCCGAAGTGGACTATTGCTCACCTGGTCGGTATGGAGACACGCTGGTCATCGAAACGAAGGTCGGTGATGTGACTCGAGCAGCCTTGACCTTTTCACATGTCATTCGTGAGAAGCTGAGTGGGCGTGTCGTGGTCAAAGGCTCTGCTCGCTTGGCTGCGACGGATGGTCGTGGAAAAGTCAGGCGCCTTGATCGTGGAATGGTCACTAAACTTCAGTCCGCGCTCCACTCTCCTGAATCTGCCCGCTCATAGGTCTTGTCATATGGGGATCTGCTCAGGTGTAGTCTCCTTGCCAACACTTGAGGGTTTCAGCCGGAGTACCAGTCCACAAAGCACGGCTGCCTAGGTTCAGTGATTAACCTGCCGGGTTCTATCCCCAACGGGAGTTGAAGAGCATCAGCCATCGGCTGAGTCCATTCTTGCCATAATGGCTAGACGTTGTACCCTCGTTGGAAGTCTGTGCGTCGCTGCGCTATCATTCACCCGATCTGCGTGGAACTGGACGATGCTCAGCAACTCAGCTCCTAAGGGTAGCGATCCACAATCCAGACGTTCAAGGGGATTGTAAACACGCCGCTTCCAAAATCATGACCGTTGGAATACGATTGGCCTGAGGTTGCAGAAGTACATGCAGGAGAGGCCTTTAAGCCGTTCACGTGTATTCTTCACTTAAGAGGTATCACAATGAGAAGGACCATCGGTTTGTGGTTGTTTGTTGTGTGTGCAGAGGGGCTGTGCGGCCCGGCAGTATCACAGGCGGCCATTGTGAATGGTCCCAACGTCATCAATGCAAAGCATAGCGGGAAATGCCTAACCGTCAGCGGTGGAGCCACCGGGGATGGTGCGCAGGTCATCCAATCGACGTGCGATGATAGTAATCCTCAACAGTTTAGTGTCGTGCCTTCTCAGGATGCCTATCAGATTATTGCGAAGCATTCCGGCAAATGTCTGGGTGTCTCCGGCTCATCAACCGCCGATGGTGCACAGGTCGTTCAGGGGAGCTGTCTCGGCGGCGATAACCAACTCTGGTATGCACAGATACGCACGGATCACTTCCAATTGGTTGCGAAGCACAGTGGGAAATGTCTCAATGTCGATACGGGAACAAAGAAGAATGGGGCGCGTCTGACGCAATGGGCTTGTTTGGGGGCGGATCGTCAACGGTTTGCCATCGCCGCGTTTTCGCATACGCCGATCCTCGCGAAGCATAGCCGCCTATGCCTTGATGTGAACGGAGGATCATCGGCCGATGGAGCAAGGATTACACAATGGACCTGTCATGGTAAGACGTATCAGCAATGGACCTTGATGCCGTATCATGATGCCTATCGGATCGTCGTGAAAGGGTCAAGGAAATGCATGACTGTCTCCGGTGCATCGGTCACCGATGGCGCTCAAGTTGTCCAGCAAACCTGCGGCGGTGCGAATAATGAACTCTGGTACCCGCAGGCGAATGGTCGACAATATACGTTAGTGGCGAAGCATAGCGGCAAATGTCTGACAGTCCAGAACGGGGCTCAGGCAGCCGGTGCAGGGCTCATTCAGTCCTCATGCGGCGGTGGAGATCATCAGCTGTGGCAAATTGATACGGCTTCGACGACCGGAGGGAAATGGAGTGCGGCGATTCCCCTATCCTTGGTGCCGTCGGCAGCCGCGAATTTGCCGAACGGCAAAATCTTGCTCTGGTCATCCGATAGCCGCTTGGATTTCGACCAAAACCTCGGCGGCCACACCTACACGTCCATTTTTGACCCGGCGACGAAGAGTGCCTCGGAACGGCTGGTGTCCCAAACGGGCCATAACATGTTTTGCCCAGGAACCGCAAATCTTGCCGATGGACGTATCCTTGTCAATGGCGGCATAGATAGCACGTTCACCAGCATGTATAGCTCGGTGACAGATAGTTGGAGCGTCGGACAAAAGATGAACACCGGGCGTGGCTATGAGGGCGATACTGTCCTGACGAACGGCGAGGTGTTCACGATCGGCGGTTCATGGAGCGGAGGAGAAGGTGGGAAGGACGGAGAAGTATGGAATGTGACTAATGGGTGGAGACGGACGCCTGGGATCATCGCAAGCGCGATCCTGACCAATGATGCGTTTGGGATTAATCGTTCCGATAATCATCCCTGGCTCTTTACGGTCGGCGAGGGCAAAGTATTTCATGCCGGGCCCAGCAAGCAGATGAATTGGTTCAACACCGGCGGCACTGGTTCCAGTCTGTTCGCCGGGTTTCGCGGAGATGATGATCACAGTATGAACGGCAATGCGGTGATGTACGATGTCGGGAAAATTCTCAAGGTCGGTGGTGCTCCGGATTATAAAGCTAATTTCGCGACCACCCGCGCATATGTCATTGATCTGAATAATGGGGTGACGGTGAATAAAGTTGCCGCCATGGCCTATGCCCGCAGCTTCGCCAATAGTGTGGTATTACCGAATGGCGAAGTCCTTGTCTTCGGTGGGCAATCCTATGCGTTCAACTTTGACGATGTGCAGTCGGTGCTTGCCCCGGAATTGTGGAATCCCGTGACCAAAACATTCACCACCCTGGTAGCGACGGGTATTCCGCGAAACTATCACAGTGTGGCGATTCTTATGCCGGACGGTCGAGTGTTTGTCGGTGGAAGTGGGCTCTGCGGGCCCTGTGAGACCAACCATGCCAATGCCGAAATCTTTACGCCTCCTTATCTACTCAATGCGGACGGTAGTGCGGCAGCCAGGCCGACGATTACCTCCGCCCCTGCCAGTGCCGGATATGGAACGGCCATGACGGTGAGTACTGATTCGCCGATCACTCGATTTGCATTGGTTCGATTGTCCTCGGCAACCCATAGTGTCAATAATGATCAGCGTCGGATTCCGCTGAGTTTTGAGGCTGCGGGGACCAATGTCTATTCGTTGAGTATTCCAAGTGACCGCGGCGTCGCGATTCCTGGCTATTACATGCTTTTTGGTATGAATAGCGCCGGCGTCCCCTCCGTGGCGAAGACAATCAAGATCGGCTAACACAACCTCCTGTGTCTCCTCCATGTTGTATTCAACACGTGGGGGAGGCATCCCATCGAAGATTTATTGAGGCATTTGTGATGGGAGTGAGTGGGGGGTAGTCCGGTCACCGGTATTGTTCGAGGTGCTCGGAGGGACCATCTTGTTTATGAAGTGATGCGTTGGCCTCGACAGCCATGGATCAGTGCCGTGTGAAACCAGAAGGAGGAGTCGGAGAACGAGGGGATGAGGGTCTGATATTCCTCGGCTCGTTCTTCGGTGAGGGTTCCATCCTTCTGTTCAGAGGCACGTATCCCTTCTAAGCTTTGCCGCCACCACTGCCCCCAGGGGCTTCCTCCTCGAACGACGGAGGCACTCGTCTCATGACGGATGTTGGCTAGGCCACACCGTTCAAACAGGAACGGCAGCTTTCGTCCAAATGCGGGATCGTACCCACGTGCTGCCCACCATTCGCCGTTCTTCCAGGCCCGGTGATACGGATCGTAGTGGGAGTGCGAAGGATCTACAGGGGCGACCATGCCCCAATCACCATCCTCGTCAAGAAGCCAGCCTCCTGGCCGTAAACAGTCCACCATGCGGCGGATGGCGTGTTCTTGTTTGCCCGCGAGCCAAAAGAGCAGGAGGCGTGCGCAGACAAGATCAAATGAGCCGGGACCAAGCTCGCCCAGTGGATCGTTCAGAATGTCGTGTCGGCGTATTTCGAGGTTTGGGATAGTGAGGCGTTCAAGATAGGTCGTGTCCACATCGGTGGCCAGCACACGACCTTGGTCACCGACTTGCTGAGCAAGCCACTTGGCCATGGATCCACGGCCTGCACCCACCTCGAGGCATCGCCATCCTGGCTGGACCAAGTCTCGCCGTCGACGGGAAAGCGGATCGAAGATCGCTTCAAGGAGGTTGAGCCGCTCATCTTCGACTCCTTGACGCCCTTGTGCGGACAATCGATAGCGGGGCAGTGCTCGGTCTTTACTCAAGGAGGCTGGATTGCCTGTCAGCTCGCCAATTGAAAGAGGCAGGGGATCCTGCCCTGTAGGGGAACTCATGGCCGACGAGGCGAACTCAGGGAAATGGACTGGGGTGGTTTCTTGCCCGGTTGCAACTTTCCGTGAGTGGAAGTTCCCACTGTTGCGAAGGAGCTCACGACGATTTCAATCCGTCGGTTCTTGTTCCGGCTTTCGTCCGTGTCCATTGGCTTTGTGGTCGTATACACGACGGCTTTGACACGGTCGGCATCCACCCCACTATTAATCAGGGCTTGGCTGGCATGCTCGACGCGGGCGCGTGAGAGCTCAAGATTGTCCCGAAACAGCTTTCGTGAGTCGTTGCGGATCGGCTTGGTGTCGGTATGGGTGGTCACTTCGATAGTTCGATAACGAAATTTCTGCAAGACTGTTCCAATCTGTCCGATTAATGTGTTGCCGCCTGGGGTGATGGTGGCTTCCCCTGGAGGGAACAGTTCACTGCTGACCAATGCGAGCGTCAGCGCGGTTCGTTCCTGTCGCAAGGCCACGGTGCCTCGCTTCATTTCATCTCCGAGTGTGCCGGAAAGCGCTTCGCCGATCTTGGTCAGATCGATGCCTCCCGTGTCCGTCCCGTCTCCAGAAGACGTATTGGGAATGGGGAGGTCGGTCACCGATAAATTCGTGTCGGGGGGGAGCTCGTTGAGCGGATTCTTGGTCACAGGACTCACTTCCAGGGAGGGGAGGGCTTCTTCCGGCTTCGGCAAGCTCCGTTCGAAGTCCTCCAGTACCCGTTTCGTACGGGCAATCTCGGCGTCTCGATCCATCAACATCGGACCGAGATCCGCATACTTTTGTGTCACTTGTTTGAGATTGTCCCTGATCTGCACCAACTCTTGTTCTTTTCCCACCATCTGCTGTTCGAGTTCGGTGACACGGCGTTTGATTTGTGCAGGGTCCTGCTCCTTCCCGGCCATCTGTTGTTCAAGCTCCGCGATGCGGCGTTTAGCTTGGGCCAGCTCTTGCTCCTTCCCTGCCGTCTGTTGTTCCAAGTCGGTAGCCCGGCGCCTGGCTTGGACCGATTCCTGTTCTTTCGCGACCATCTGTTGCTCGAGGTCGGCGAGACGCCGCTTGGCTTGAGTTGGGTCCGGCAGTTTCCCTGCCGCCTGTTGTTCCAGCTCGGTAGCCCGGCGCCTGGCTTGGGCCGATTCCTGCTCTTTCGCGGCCATCTGTTGCTCGAGGTCGGCAAGCCGACGTTTGGTCTGCACCAGCTCCTGTTCTTTTCCGGCGGTCTGCTGTTCAGCTTCGGAGGTCCGGCGCTTCGCTTGGGTCAGGTCCTGCTCTTTCCCGACCAGTTGCTGCTCGAACTCGGTAGCGCGGCGCTTGGCCTGCGTCGATTCGTACTCTTTCCCGACGATCTGCTGGTCGAGTTCAACGACACGACGTTTGACTTGGGCCAGATCTTGCTCCTTTCCACTGATCTGCTGTTCCGCTTCGGTGACCCGGCGTTTGGCTTGGCTCAGGTCTTGTTCTCTTTTTGTCAGCAACTGCTCAAGGTCGGTGACCCGGCGTTTCGCTTGCGCCAAGTCCTGTCCTTTTCCTGCGGTCGCCATTTGCTGTTCGACTTCAGAAACTCGTCGTTTCGCCTGGGTGAGTTCCTCAGTTTGTGCGGCAAGATCGTCTCGAAATTTCTTGGAGCTCTCGTGGGCGGCGGCTCGCAGGGCTGCGATCTCACTCTCCTTGGCATGGAGCTGGATCACCAGTTCGCCGATTCGACGTTTGGCATTTTCCAGGTTGCCTTCAGCAAGTTGTCGCTCGAGCTCATCGATGCGTTGTCTCGCTTGCTGGAGATTATTTTGTGTGGTTGTCAGCTCCTGTGATAACGCTCTTTCTGAATGTCCTCGGGAGGTGCCATCCTGTTCTCGTTGCTGAGGTAACTGAGCGAAGAGTTGGTGAGGCCGGTCCGGTGTCTGCATCGGGGCTGCTCCCCCCACGACGACCTGGATGGGAGAGGTCGGTTCGTCCAACGGGAAGCGGTTCACTGTTCGAGGTACGGGCTGTTCATTGAGATCGAGAGGAACCCCGGCTGCTGGAGCTGGGAACGAAACGACATGAGTTATCGGAGTCTTGTGCGCGCGATCCGATCGTGACGCCGGTGAGGCCTGTATCGCGATTGAGGGAGTGGCAGCAACCGCAAACAGAGGATTCCCATCGAGCAGGACCATGGATCCAAGAATAAAACCGAATATCGTGCTGATCATGTCTCACCCCCAACGGTGCGGTGACGGTCAATGAAGTCAGATCCTGCTGGAGAACGTGTCATGCCACAGGATGTGTCCTGCAAGAGACCAGAGGGCATCACCAGTCATCGTACCTGACACGAACGGAAAAGCGGTGTCGGGTATACGTGAAAATAGACAGATGCTAGGCGATCCTATCGTCTTCCTGATTGGCTTTGCAACTCAGGAACCCTCACACTGTGGTTTTAAGAGAGACCTCTGTCAGCGGCTCTAGGTTGAGCGTGAGCAGCAGCACATTATTTGGTGAGTCGTGACGGGCAGGAATGGTTTGTATGACGCCGGAAGGTATTGGCGCGTTCAGCTCCGATGCCAACACGATCAATCAATAGGGTACAGATTGTCTCGCATGGTCGGACGTTTCCGCCGCTCAACGACCACTCCAGTGCACTGATAGGCTTCTTGATTCAGAAATGGAAAAATCAGCAGGAGCGTGTTGGAGTTCAACGTGACTTCGTCCGGGTTCAAACGAACGCGTTGCTCTCGTGCCGCCAGCTTCAGATTCAGTAAGCACCCTTCTTTCGTGTAGCCATTCGCAGTGACTTTGCCGAGTTGTCCTGCACTTCCTGAGACCTGATCTGCCTGTGAGGCACAGGATGAGAGAAACATCGAAGCGAGCATGCCCAACACTCTGACCGCTGGACTCATAGAGACCTCAACTCAATTTCAATGTGTCCTATGCCTAATGATTCGAGCGAACCGTGCAGAACGTCGGGTCCCGGTTTGGCCTTACCTGGGCTCTCGTACGCGAGGTCTGACGCCCATCTTCAGAAACCCCATATGGATATGGATTCTCAGAGAAAGATCAGGAGGGAGTCAAGCGAAGAAAGACCTTTGCGGCGCAGGGGAGCGGGTTCCTCGTTCAACACTCTTCATACAAGCCAAACATGTTTCAAAATACAGTCCCCACCTTCTGTGGATAAGATTGTGGATATCCTATGATTTTTGGGAAAGATTACGCCTGAGGCAAGTTGATTTGTCATTTTGCCTATTTATTGGGCATCCGCATCAAATTGAAGACCCCACAACTAATTGTGGTTCAGGTCGTGCTTGTGGCGAATTTCACGCATTCCTAGATGTGGAGATGGATGATGCAAGGCTGTCTTTATGTGAGACAAGCGAATACAACCATTCATGAGGCTATCCACAGGATTGCTGGATTTGGGGGGGTCATATGTCTCTTGTATATACCCAGAGCCAAGTTCCCATCTGTCAAGAGCCTGTCAAAAGAGAAACGGCCTCTGCTCGGTCAAGGAGATAGGGCCGGATGACTGAACCAGTCCTACTTTTTCCGATACACATTGAGCCCGATTTTCTCTTGCCGATCTGGGATGGTCACGTTGCCTTCCGTTGACGCGACAATGATAGTTTTACCCGTTGAGGATGGGCCAAATTCTTTCGAAAGATCCACCTTGATGGTTAAGACAGTGCCTTCGACGCTCATCTCGACGTTCTTCATGATCTGATCCTTTCATAGCACGCATAAGGTCTGTTTTCCCCCGTTCTGGGGAATTCGACAGCAGGGAGCTGTCTAGTCTTGTCGTTTCGCTAGTTAGGGGCAAGAGGAGACCTTTTCGTATGTGGTCTGCAGAATCCTCGGGTTAGCGGGCGAACGCCGTGCCGGCGAGTTTCTTGGCGATGCCGGGTAAATGGTTTTGGGCGTCCGCCCCTTGAAAGCTGAACGTTAGGACAAAACCAGTACATTGGGTATAGCCGGTTCCACCAGGACCCTTGCCGTTTCGAAAATCACCGACAACCATGTCGCCCTCCGTACAAATCGGGAAGACCGTTCGTTTGAAGGCCGGATTCTGCAAGTAGGGGGCCATCATTTCCTTGGTCCCTGCCATGGTTTCATTCTGCAGATCACGGTGCACATAGACCGACAGCGCTTGGCCATTGGGCCATTGCCATGCACACCCTTCACCGGTCCCCATTCGAGACTGGACCGCAACCAACTTTGGGGATGAGAGCAGGCTACAGACTTGAGCTGCCATGGGGCTCTCTGCATGGCTCTGGGATGCGATCAGTAATCCACACATGACAATGAACTGTCGCAGCCTCATATTGTGTGTCCCCATGAAAACGTTACCGGATGTGGTGGTGTTGAACGGCGGCCACCAGTCGTGGCACGGGACGAATCATATGTGGATTGTAGTCTCTCGATGCTGCTCGATCAATGGCCGTCTATATGCGTAGCTCCGCGCGTGAGCCGGACTCTGAGCCTGCTCGATTCTAGAAAGGTGTGTCGTAAGCAACGGTCCAAGATCTACCCTCCCTATGGATTTCCCTGGTGATTGGACCACATATGCTTGTGGGTGTTACGGCCTCGGCTTGGAGAATGAGTCCGGTTGGTTTCTGGAGATCAGCATGACCCTGGTGGTCCTAGGCTCGTCGGTGGGCCTCTCTTTCATACTGAGGATGACCTCACGAGGCTCAAATCCCCATTCTGCAAATGCGAGATGAGTGGCGGAACGGTAGTGGGTCCGGGATACCACCAATCCTTCGCCGGATTGGAGATCATAGCCCCGTACACGTTGGTAGCCGCTTGCCGGCCGGTAGTCGTACAGGAATAGATGACTGTCGGGTGCCCAATGAAAATTTAGGACTTCCCCCTCCGTGACCACGTCGATTTCCTGTACCACCATCGTGGAAAGATCGAGGAGCCCCACGAGCGTGTGGTGATCTACCGTGGAAAATGCCGCATATCGTCCATTCGGCGATACCTGCACAAGACCGAATCGCTTTGGACGGAAATACAGGCCAGGTGCAATCGTCGATTCAGGCGGTAGGCTTTCTAACGTGAACCGACGAGGTGCTGTCGGATCAGCGGAGGTGATCACAAGGGTTTGCTGATCCGGGGAAAGATTCACAGGTGGGGAGGTGACGGGAGTCACCGTGCTGCAAGCCAACAAGCATCCCGTGTACACGAAGATGTTCACTGAAGGCCACCTGTAGGGACAACCGGGCTTTGCAAGAGCACGTCGCTCAGAGTCCAGGGATGGGCCGCGTTGTCGCACCAGCCCAAAAATAGTTCCCATCCGCATCCTTGTACCAATGGGCATTGCCGTTGACGTTGAGTCCATTGCTTGTCCAGCCTTGATACGAGAGCTTCTTGCCTCCCTTGACCGTGCGGACAAGGGGAGCTGCGGATGTCGGGGCCATTTCTCGAATATTCACGTCGACGCGAGTCTGCACGATACCTGGTTTCTTCACAAAATTAAACGTAGCCGGACTCTGATGGATGTCATTGGCCATGTCGACGAGCTTGTCGAGATCCACCTCGAGGCCGGGGCAGGTCTTATCGGCCCGGATCTCACGATGGCCGATGATATGATCACGATCGCAGGAGATCGTCCATCGTCGGCAAATCTCCTCGATCAAACCGGCGCTGGCCTGATATAGCGCGTCCGACCAAGGCGTATCCTCCGATCCCTCGTGCTCAATTCCGATTGTATACCAATTAGGGCTCACATCGGCCTTCAATAATCGCCATGTGGGAGAGATGATGCGGCCTGCATGCCAGGCTCGATCACTTTCCCCCACATATTGATGAATCTCCCCCGTCTTTCCGATTCCATAATGAGCGGATACACCCGATTCCTCATTCGTGAACCACGCATCCGTCCCCTTGAGGGTGCCCTCCATGATATGAATAACGACGGCTTCCGGTCTGTACCCCTCCCGCCCCTTGTCTTTGTTTGGACTGCCGATCCAGCGGATTGCCATGGGTTCCCTCCTTGAGTGTTGCCTCATTTTTTCTGCCGACTCCTGCCCTCAGTCTCGATCCAGGGCGGCAGTCACGGTCGAGTGTGAACGAACCTCCCTGCCGGTCTATTCCTTGGTCGGGATATGAAACAACATCGTCGTGCTAGTTCGCTTCATGGCTCCCGACGAAATAGCGCCGTTTGATGTCATGTTCTGAACCCTTCTTGTAATGGATTGGCACCCACTTGCTCCAGTCCTCGTACAGATCTTGTGGTTTCCAAGTATTGATTGCCGCTGACCCGAATTGTTCAATGTGACGCTTGACGGACTCACGGAATCGATGGTGGGCAAACAAGCGCATGAATTCACCGAAGTAGATATCTGCCACGCGTTGATTACCTCGGATCACCACCATGTTTTCGTCGTTGGTACTTACGCTGGCTTCGCTGAAATTTGCGGACCCTGTCAACGTGAGGGGGGCATTGCCCAATGGGTCGATGAGCATGAACTTCGTGTGGATCCAGTTCACATTGACACCGATACCATTGCCTTCCTGATGCCACCCATCGATCCAGTCCACAAATATGTTGTTGCCTAATGCCATGCCAACATTTGGCAAACGGCGGATGCGCTCAATCTCAGCAATAGCTGCCGCACGTGATGCTGCATTACCTCCATTGACGTATTTGTCCAACATCGCGAATCGCAACACGCCATCGTTCTTGTCAAATACCGGGCGAAAGTCCTTAACGATACCGAATGGGAAGGTCATGAATAACGGCTTGGGGGAATTGGCCAGCTCGATCCACCAGTCAAACACTCCGCGGCCATGATGTGGAGAAAAGATGGGTGTCAGCGCATCGGACTCGTCTCTAGGAGGCAAGGCATTGTCGGTCTCCGCCCAATCCTTGAGGTTTTCGGCAGACGGGTCATCTTTGAGTTGGTCCCAATAGGCAAGAAACTGCTTGGCCAACGGGCCATCGTGAATCACGTGTCCGACGTTGAGTTGCCCATACAGTGCATTGCGGCTGATATTGGTTGAGCCGGTCCAGACCGAAGTGGGTCTGCCGTTCTTACTGAGTACGATGAATTTGTTGTGCATCAGTTTCGCATTGACGCGCGGAAAGCAAATGCTCTTGATCTGTGCGTCAGCGATTGCCTGTGCGTTGGTCTTGCCGGTGTCGTCGTCCAACCCGTGATAAACGATCGCAATATCTGCACCGGCCTGCTTGGCCGTTTTGAATGCCGTCAATACGTCTGTCCATGGCTGTTGTTCGGGTCGGTGCAGCTCATAGAAGGCGGCGCGCAAACTATAGGTCCTGTCCGTTGCCTTCGCGATGAATTCCAGCAAGGCCGGAACGAGGTCGCGTCCCAGCCATGCATAGGCCGGCTCGCCGGCTTCGTCGAGCGTCTGACCTGGGAAGCGTTTGACAAAGGCTTGCGATGCGATGGCGCCTCGATTGAAGTGCACTTCGTGTTTGTCATCGGCCAGAGGTTCCGTACCGATCGTGATGGTGGTCGCGGATTTTTCTACGAGTGCACCAGGTCGCTTGTACATAGGAATGACCCGGTAGCGATATCTGTATCCTGGTTTGGCTGTGTAGTCGGCCCACTGGAACGCCTGGAAAGGGTGCTCATGACTGCTGACATCATTCAATCCGGTAGAGGGGCGGATGCTGGGAAAGGTCTTGTTCCCCCTCAGCCATATGGTTTCGTCTTCGATGAGGTCAGTACGCTGGATGGCAAATCCCAGGAGCCCCTTTGCGTCCGACTCTTTCATGTCGAATGCAAGGAAAATGACATGGGTTCCGCTGATCGCCCTGACGTTGACCAGTCCTGAGGCCGTTGTTCGCATAAGGTTCCTCCATGGCGTAGCTCATTTTCTGCACATCAGATCACACGACGGGGTGTCTAAATGCACTAAGCGTGCTGTTCAGAGTTCGCCAATCTCTCGACTCTCATGATCAGCAACTAGGTTCGATTCATCATCCATGAGCAGAGGCCAGGGTGACCCTGATTGAAGAATTGGCCAAGGTGCTTGTCTCAGGTTGATGGTCTTATGTCGATGCAACCTCCTGGTCTCGCTCAGGAGACAATACACTGCGCCGTTCCTCTCAAATATACGGCCGAATAGAGAAGCTGTGGCCCTGGCGGTGATCCAGCAATCGTGGTTGGAGCCGTTGTCCTGACTCCCAGTACTTTGATCCGCGTCCCGCTGGACTGAGGCATCACGGTGACTGCAGGCACGATCAGTGAAAATGACACGGTTCGTAGATCAGGAATCGCTTCGAGTGTGACCGTGACGACCTGACCGAGAACTGTCTCCTCGATATGGATCTCCGCACCGCTGAAGGAGAGGCTCAGATGATTGTCACGATAACTGAAAAGCGGTCCGTCCAAAATACTCGTCGTGGAGTAGGTGACGTGAATGGTTCCACCACTGAGTTCGAATAGGTTCGCATTCGTAAAGCCGTCCATGGTCATTTCCTCCTCAAGAAGGTTATTCATGCGCATAGGCTCGATTGTCTGGTAGCTAAGGTCAATATCTCCGTGTTACTTCAAGGGCAGTGCCAGCGGCGAACCTCCACGAATCAGCCAATTTGACTCGATGTTTGATAGGGTTTGCTGCTGCCGCTATCCTTTTGGCGTATCAGGATTGATACGGGGGTGAATCGGATTGGATACAAAACTGTGTGGAGGGATAGGGGTAGCCTCAGGATCTCCCTGATTACGAATGAGCAGCCCGGATGTTCTAAGTCGGTGCCGATGCTGGTCTCGGTAGCATGTGAGGGAGTGTTTGCTGGTAGACGACTATTGGCAACTAAGGAGCTAAAAAGGTGAGTGGCGCGAGAGACCTGCGTTCCCATACCTTCCCAGAATCCCGCTGCCGTATGTCGTAAACAATCGCGCGTCTGCTTCACAACGGCCTGTTCACGCCGGAGCTGTCCACACCTCTCGACCTGCTGCGGCTCTGCGCACCACCGGTAGCGCAGAAGGTCCGCACCGCCCAGATTCCGCGCCACCTGGGCGGCGGGCTGTCCGGACTCCCGGACGAAGCGCACTGCTGCTTCCTTGAACGCCTCCGGATACGGTCGGCGGGTCTTCGTACTCATCTGGTCCTCCGACTCCATCAGGCTCTCCCTTCTATAGGTGTCTGTGAAACCGAGGGAAGGTCATTCTCCAACGACCAGTGCCTTACGAACAGGTGGCGTATTTAGTAAGGGTATGGGCAATGAGTCCATCGTAAGATATTTCGGTACGCAAGGCACGGCCAAGAGTTGGACCACTCGGGAGCAACTGCAATGGATCTTAGGGCAGGTGGCTCGACTGGTGGCGGCTCATGCCTTGCTCCGGCGAGCTGCCTTCATGGGAAGGTGTCGGATCTCCTGGCAGCTTTCTTCGGGCTGGGCAGTCATGGTCTGGCCGTGGCACCGTTGGAGAAGCGCGCTGAACAAATCATGCAGTGCTATTAATGCTTCTCCCACGACATGACGAGCTTCTCGTTCCGTGTATTGCAGAGGAATCAGTCGCCGCCGCTGCCATCCTCGGAGTATGAACGTCCGCCCAACTTGGGCATAGGAGGAGCGTTCACACCCCATCACGAATTCCCTGCCTCGGTCGTCTTCGAGAATGAATCCCTTCACCTTCATCCTAGGTCTCCTTCTTCCAAGTCGCCTCTGTTGCAGTTCTCTACCGGGTACTGGTTCCCACCACGGTTCAGCCCGTGTGTTGAATGTCCTCAAGACGGGACGCTCTCCACAGATTAGTCAGGAGAGAATCACCGGGAGACCTGGTTATCGAAACGCGTCAACAACAACTGAGACGTTTTCCACCTCGGCCCAAGACAGTCTCGCAATTTCTGGCTCGACGTTCAAAGACTGAAGCAGCAGAAGGATACCGAGAAATACGGCAATGATCGCAGGCCAGGCTATTGAGAGGGCGCCAAGGACGAGTGCCAGGGTGATTCCTGCTAACATCTCCTGGGCGAATTGGCTTTTGACTATGATCATAGGACCCTCCGATCCGTGGGGTGACAACATGCTCCATCCTGGGGTCTAGTGAAGGTCTGGAACCGGCGTTCACTGGATGTTCCAGAAGGAATCATCCTGGTCAGGCTCTTTCTCCCCCTTAACATGACTCTATAAACGCGAGTCAGTAGTGAGCTTATGATAAGCAAGGCGCATGCCGCAGTTAACTTTCGGAACGTGCCTCGATTTCAAAGAGTTATCAGGATACCGACATACGTAGTAAATCTTGTATGCGTATCTTTTCGATCCAATGGATCAAAAAGGATTCATGGGGTGTGTGTTCGGTGAGGGGGTAGGTCGCTGCGAGAGAGGGTGTTGTATCCCTCATGGCGAAGTGTCTGTGGCTCTGAGGGTCTGAAGAGTTTTGCAAAAATGGCAAGAATCGGACGTCAGTTGGGTTCAGCTATTGGGTACAACTGATTCGTCTAAGGGTTTCTGTCATTTCCATCATCTTCTGATCCTTAGACGGCGACGAATTTCGTCTTGGTTTGTAGACCGGAGCGCTTTATGGGGTGCAGTTTTGGAGCTGCGAGCGGGAAGCACCGCACATGCTTGATGGGGATCTCAATATCCAGATCTGGCCAATACAGGCTGTCAGGATGGAGCCGTGCCACATGCATGAGACTTGACGAGGAGGCAGTTCGAAATTTTGGGAAATCAATGAATGAAACAAAGAGCTCGCTGGTGGTGGTCAACAGCCAGATACCGTGTGTAGAGATATGGGTTACATCCACTCTCGAAAGGGCATTGCTTTGGAGGAGACGTTTCATCCGACTGCTCCTGCTAAAAAGCTCGATCGGTCTTCACGAACCTGGTAGTAGGTCGTGTGAGTATCAGCTATCCTGTTTTTGACAGACCTTCGCGTCGAAGAATATCGGCGACGTTCTCTCCATTCACAAACACATCAGCAACGAGGCGATGGTAGACATCGCGCCCGTGGGGCACGATGTGAATGGGGCCGCTGCGCAAGAGCTCTTCCAGCCGTTGTTTGGCGGCAAGCCCCGCTTGGTCACTCATTTCGGGCGTATCGATGCCGCGCAGTCTGATACGCTCGCTTCCCGCACGAATGGTATCCCCGTCGACTGCCCGTACCTGGAGCGTGCTCAGCAGCCTCATTTCATACCTTGCCCGAGTTCGCAGAGTGGAAAGCCGAATAGGCTTGTGGCTGGCCCCCAGCTTGTAACGTCCTTTGGGAGAGCGTTGTGGGCGACTGTCTGGTGGGCGTTTGTGTCGTGGCTGTTTGTATGTGGGAAGGCGATCAGAACGCTCTTCATCCGGTGATGGGTACCAACACAGATCACATTGCTGGTTCAGGGTTGAGCCAAGATCGGACTGTTCAAGCCGTGCTGCAGAGGCCTCGGATGGTACTGGGAAATACCACCAGCCGATGAGCGACCAGATCGTCACGATTACACATTGCTTCATGATATGTTTCGTAACGCATGTGTTGTGCCAGATTTAGGCCAATTGACACGGGTCAAAACGACGTGCTGCAATGCATTCGTATCTCATTGGGATACATCGGTATTCTGGCAAGATACGAACGACGCTTCATGATTCACGGAGGTTAATGTCATGGATATGATGGGACGAGTGGGGTTGATTGAAATTCCTGTGTTGATCGCCCCTGATCAGAAAGTCTGGATGGATCGCATGATCAAGGAAGGGAAAATTGCCATTCCGCCAGGCGGGACGCTGGAAAAAGGGTCGTTGTATTCAATGTTTATCCGCATGCTACTCCACAATGCCATGGAAGAGCAGAAGCGACAGGAAGCCCTGGAGGCAGAAGACGAGAATGATGAATAGAGGGATTGAGAGCCTGTCTGGTAGGTGAAGGGAGAGGCTTTTTAGTGGAACGTGCTTGAATCTAAATGGATACGCCCTGTATCCATTTAGATTCAGCTGTCTGTCTTAAAACGAGACTTCTAATCCAGTGGGAGGTCCTTCCCCTGAAAAGGCGGGGGAATCTATAGCTTCTTGAATGCAACCTGAGCAGCACGGATGGTTTTCTCAACGTCCTGACTGCTGTGGGCAGTGGAAAGGAAGGCTGCCTCGAACTGAGATGGCGCAAGATAGATGCCCTGCTCCAACATGTGGTGAAAGAATTGGCCGTACCGCTTTGTGTCGGACTGCTTTGCTGTATTCCAATCGACCACCGGACCTGGGGTAAAGAAAGTCGTTAGCATGGATCCAATACGGGTTTGCGTCACGGGAACTCCGGCCCGTTTTGCGGCTTCACCGATACCGTTGGCAAGGGTACGGGATCGTTGCTCGAGTTGTTTATAGATTCCCTTCCCCCGTAATTGCTTCAGCGTCGCCAATCCAGCTGAGACGGCCAGCGGATTGCCTGAGAGGGTTCCTGCCTGATAGACCGGTCCAACCGGTGCGATGAGATCCATAATGTCTTTTCGTCCACCGTAGGCGCCAACCGGCAATCCCCCTCCGATAATTTTCCCGAGCACGGTTAGGTCTGGCTTGATGCCATACAGTGCTTGTGCTCCGCCATAATTCACACGAAATCCGGAAATGACTTCGTCAAAAATTAATAGAATCCCGTGTTCCGCCGTCAATTGGCGAAGTGCGGGCAAAAAGTCCGGTGCGGGCGGCACGACGCCCATGTTACCGGCAATCGGCTCGATAATCACGCAGGCAAGTTGCTTGCGATGGGATTTGATGAGCTGTTGAAGCGTCCGAATATCATTATAAGGCGCGGTCAAGGTGTGTTTCGCAAAATCCTCAGGCACGCCCGGTGAATCTGGAATTCCTAATGTCGCCAGGCCTGAGCCGGCCTTTGCCAATAGGTAATCGCTGTGTCCGTGATAGCACCCTTCGAACTTGATGATCTCGGTGCGTTTGGTGAACCCCCGAGCGACACGAATGGCGCTCATGACCGCTTCTGTTCCGGAGCTGACCAGCCTGAGTTTTTCCATCGAAGGGAATGCGTGGCGAATTTCTTTTGCCAGCGAGACCTCAAGTTCCGTCGGTGCGCCGTAACTCGTGCCTTGTGCAGCCGCCTTTTTGATTGAGGCGATGACTGCCGAATGGGCATGCCCCAGGATCATGGGTCCCCAGGACAGCACGTAATCGATGTAGGCATTCTTATCCACATCGTAGAGGCGTGACCCTTTTGCCCGCGCGATGAAGCGAGGCTGTCCTCCGACTGAGCGGAATGCACGAACGGGGCTGTTGACGCCGCCGGGGATCAGTTGCTGGGCTTCGGTGAAAAGTTTCGCCGAACGAGATGTTTTCATAACGGGGGCGCACCCTATCATGGAGGACGAGAGTCGGTCAAGAAACCGCCGGTTGGGACATCGGGTACCGATTTCTCAGGGACCAAAAAATGTTGCCAGGATCCACTTCTTTATCGATTTGGATACAGCAGAAGGCACGGTCTTTCGATTGTACGGTCAAATTTCCTTGTAATAGCCTACTCTGTCGACAGGTATCGTTGGCAGCATGATTCTTGCTGGACTCAAGAGAAAGTAGGAAAGTGAGATCGCCATGAAGGTTGTGTGTTCTTGGTGCCGAGGCGAAGGTCAGGACGGTGTCGTTGGGGAAAAAGCGCCGTTCGATGATCCACGAGAGACGCATAGTATTTGCTTCGCGCATGAGCAATCGGTCCGGGCTCGCTGGGAAGCACGTCGACAGCAGACGGGAGTTTTTTCGTTTCCTGCAAGGCGTATCCGGGGTTTTGTGTAGTGTGCCGGATGAGTGGTGTCCTCGATCCTACCGCCTGGGGCGGAGAGTCTCAAATAGCTGGTCTCCTCAATGGGGCACTTCTTCTGAGACAGTTTCAGGTTTTCAGTTTCATATTTCAGGTTTTTGATTTTTGCACAACGTGAAATTTGGAATATGAAACGAGGAACCCGCTTACGTCGCTCATCGTTTATGGAACGTGATGCGTCGTAATCCGGAAGAGATATGCTTCACGAGAGGCGCGATTTAAGAAGTGGTCTCGCCACGAACCGGCATGCATCGTGCGGGCTAGCTCTGCCTGATTCACCAGCGGCTGAACAGCTTCGGCAGAATTCTATTTCTTGGTAGGTTTCCGCTTAGAAATCGCCGAGCGTTTTAGGAGCGGGTTTCTTTGGGACCTCTTCTGCTCCGCGGAGTGGAACTCCTCCAACTCCCAACGAGGTCGTGTTGCCTTATCCTGTTCAGTTACGGCAAACACTGCATGAAATGGGGCGCTGCGACCATCCGCCGTTTGTCCCTTGCTCCATGCTTCTCCGGCGTCATTGAGGATTTCCAGCAACGTTTCATACTCTTCTTCATCATCCGGGAGCACCGCATGGGCATCCGTAATGAGGAGGATATATCCCTTAGCTGGTAACCATTCCAAGTCGGCGAGACATTCTTCTAGGGCGTCCCAATTGTGTCCGAAGTAGTCTGGGAAGGACAGGACCTGAGAGAATTCATCGAAAAGACTCGACGACGTTCGACATTTCTTGCCCTCGATCGTGCGCATCAGAAACCCGGCTGGAGCTTTGACTATCGCTGTGGCCGAACTTCCGCGCGGCAAGATGAGTAGACCTGACCATGGAGGTGATGGTTCGCTGAGATGAGTCTGGAAGGTCAGTTTTGCCGACATCGGGTGTTCGCTTGCTGGCGTTTCTGTCAATTAAGAGGAACAAACGTTCGGTAGTGGTCTCCGGTATAGTAGGCTTTCCCGGTCCGCCGTTCGATCACAATCCGTTCGGCATCACGCCCGCGGCCTCGGATCTTCGGATTGACATCATACTCCCGGTAGCGACCGGGTGGAAGGCGTCGTTCTCGGTTCTGGAAGTCACGTCCCCCGACATACCCTGGAAGCGGCAGACCCCCTCGTTTTTCAAGCTGTGTCAATAGATCATAGGCTTTGTGAGGTGGTGCTGCAAACCACGGGGGATCCTCAGTCTGTGGAGGCAGGAGAGTCGAGGGACTCGTGGTCCGAGTGTTCTGGCCGAGATCGGGACGTGCAATACCGATCGATGGAATGAAGACGATCGTGCAGCACAGGGTGAGGAGCAAGCTGAAGAGCTGGAGCTGTTGCCGTTGATGGGGTGGCACAAGTCCCCTTATGCCTGAAATGTGGTGCGGACGAGGAGACCGTAGCATTCTCATTTCACGAAGGTCAAACACCCTCCGCAAGGATTCGCGTACTTGCCTGGATGTCTCCCCGCCTGTTTGCTAGAATAAGGCGGATGAGGTGTGTGCCGTGAGCGAGCCTGAATCACCTTCGTTTCTTCATTGATCACCGTGCAAAATCAGCCTACTGTGTTTACGATCGATCTGAGCGGCTTGGTGCGTGTGTTACGGGCCGGTCTCTTCTCTCTGCTCGTCGGAATACTTCTCGTGTTGGCGGTGCCGTCCCATGCACAGTTGAGCCCGAGTGGGTCAATGCGGCGCTCGCCGGCAGAAGTCGTCAAGCGGTATGTTCTCTTGGATCAAAAAGGGGCGCGTTTGGATGCCGCCTCATTCGATACGATCACGCCCTATATCGGCTGGAAAGCAGAGCCGGCCTGGGAGCGTATCGTGATCGTGCAAAAACCGACCGTGCCCGAGGATTACCGGCAATGGGAAATCGTGAACAATTTGGAAGTCATCATTCCAGTGACCTTTCAGGTATTGGGGGTGGTGTCTCTCGAGGCGGCCAGTTTTGTCCCTGAAGACCGGACTGAAGAGGTTCGCTTTCGTGTGAAGGTGGTGGGCAATTATTGGCGCATCCTGTCACCGGTCATCCCTCCCCATGTCGGGCTGAAGCGGATGGTGAGTTTCGCTCGAGATGCGGCTCTCCACGAGCTGGACGACGCGCATCGTACGGTACTGGCCACCCTCATCGAATCTTTACGAAAGGCAAACTAATGGCACGGATGCCTGTGGACCTCCTGATCTTTGACCTTGACGGTACGTTGATCGAATCGAAATGGGATATCGCCCATGCCGTCAATTTCACGCTGAATGCGCTGGGATTGCCGGAGCGTCCCATTGAAGAGATTTTCGGGTTTGTCGGGGATGGGGTGAAGCGGCTGCTGCGTCTGGCGGTCGGAGAAGGGAATCAGGAGAAATTTGAAGAGGCGTTGAGCGTGTTCCGAGGCTATTATCTCGAACACTGCTTGGACCGGACGACCTTTTACCCAGGAATCGAGCCCATGCTCGAGCATTTTGCTCACAAACAGAAAGTGATCGCCACCAACAAGTCGATTGAATACACGCGCGTAATCTTGAATGGGTTAGGACCACAACATTTTATGTATATGGTGGGTGGAGACAATGGTTTCGGACTGAAGCCGGAGCCAGGGATGCTCCTCCACATCATCAACAAAATGGGTGTGCCGAAAGATCGGACGGTCCTTGTCGGGGACAGTACGAACGATATCAATGGGGGGCATAACGCAGGCATTCGGGTCTGTGCCGTGGGGTATGGCATGGGCAATCGGCAAAAGATGGAAGCCTGTCAGCCTGATTGGTTTATCGAGAAGCCGGAACAACTCACGGAGATTTTTGTATGACTACTCGAACGTGGCTCGTCTCTCGTAAAGCGTCTCTCATAACGCTCCTAACGCAAGGGAGGGTTATTGTGGACCATTCCGTTTCCTGCATGGGAAATCAGTCCCCCGTCCTTACTGCACGTTGCATTTCACGATTCACGATCTGTGCTGTTCTTATGGCCCTTAGTCTCGGTTTCGACGTCAACGTGCTGTCGGCGGCGTCACCGTCCCCGAGTTTTGCCGATCGGGTGATCGAGCATCGGCTCGCCAATGGGTTGACCATACTTATGGTCGAGCGGCATCAGACGCCGGTTGTTTCGATCAACATCACCTTTGCCGTGGGCGGCATCAATGAGCAGGTGGGGCAGACAGGCATCGCTCATCTCTACGAACACATGGCTTTCAAAGGGACACGGATCGTGGGGACGACCGACTACGAGAAAGAAAAACCCATCCTCGATGAGCTGGCCATCGTTGGGACAGAGCTCGATCTGCAGGAACGAGAGATGGCGGCGAAAGGGGCAACGGCAACAGCGGACGAACGAGCCGCAGTTGAATCGCTCCAGAAGCGGTTCCTGGCGTTACAGGCGCAAGCCGCTCAGTACGTAGTCGGCAATGAGATGGCGTTGATGTACCAGCGTCATGGTGGTGTCGGACTCAATGCATCAACAGGGAAAGACCTGACGCGGTACATGATCAGCTTGCCCTCCAACCGACTGCCCTTGTGGGCGGCGATCGAATCGGATCGGATGGCCAATCCTGTCTTACGTGAGTTTTATAAAGAACGCGGCGTTGTCATGGAAGAGCGGCGTCTGCGCAACGACGACAGTCCGAACGGGCTCTTATTCGAAACCTTCACGTCGGCTGCCTTCCGGGCCCATGGGTACGGGATTCCGACCATCGGATGGGGGTCTGATATCCTGTCCTTGACACCGGCTGCCACGGAAGCGTTCTTCAAGACCTATTATGGCCCGAATCGTGCCACGATCGCGTTGGTAGGGGATATCAATCCGAAAGAAGTCATCGCCTTGATCGAGCAGACGTTCGGGAAAATTCCTGCCGCGCCGCCGGCGCCACCTTTGGTGACGGTGGAGCCGGAACAACGAGGTGAACGTCGGGTCGAAGTGGAATTTGATGCCGAGCCGGCAATCGTGATCGGCTATCACAAGCCGACCTTGGGCCATCCGGATGACGATGTGTGTGACGTCATTGATGCGGTGCTCAGTGATGGTCTCACGTCTCGTTTGCATCAGAAATTGGTTCGGGAGAAACGACTGGCCGTCTCAGTCGGGTCCGATGCCAGTCATCCAGGAGTTCGTGCGCCGAACCTGTTCGTCATCACGGCGACACCATTGGCTCCCCATACGACCGCGGAAGTCGAAACGGCGATTTATGAGGAGGTTGAGCGGCTGAAGCAGGAGCCGGTTTCGGCTCAGGAGCTGGACAAGGTGCTCAATAACTTGGATGCCGATCTCGTGCGGGGCCTCCGGTCAAACAGCGGGTTGGCTTCTCAACTGGCTTTGTACCAGGCGCTTGCCGGTCATTGGCGATACATCCTGACGTCACGCGACAAGGTGGCCAAGGTGACGGCTGCTGATGTCCAGCGGGTAGCGGCACAATACTTTACCAGGTCGAATCGGACCGTCGCCGTGTTGGTCAAGAAAGGCTCCGGTAAAAGTGTGACGGCCATGTCGATCAATGAGGTGCAGCCATGAGGATGGTGAGGAGTGAGGGGCGAAGTATGAAGGGATATGGAATCGCTGGCCTGTTAGGCCTGGCCATCCTGCTGGCCTCAGCTATGGCGGCGTGTGCGGGGGGAGCAGCACTGGGTGATCCCAGAACCATGACGTTCAAGCCAGTGGAGTTTTCGCCGCCGGAGCCAGAACGAGTGGTGCTTGAGAACGGCATGGTCGTCTATCTTCTAGCAGATCATGAGCTGCCGCTTGTATCGGTGACGGCCATGATGCGAACAGGGAGCTGGTTGGATCCGATCGACAAGGTCGGTTTGGCATCCATGACCGGTGCGGTTATGCGTACGGGCGGTGGTGGGGGGCTGTCGGCCGAGCAAGTCGATGCGGAGTTGGAGCAATTCGCAGGCGATGTGAGCATCGGAATCGGTCGACAATCAGGGTCGGCGTCTCTCGATGTATTGAGTAAGGATTTCCATCGCGGGTTGGAAATCTTCGCCGGTCTCTTGCGACGGCCCACGTTCGAGCCTGCTCGCGTGGAGCTGGCCAAACTACAAGCTATCGAGGGAATTCGCCGAAGGCAGGATAATCCGGGGGCCATCGTCGGTCGAGAATTTGCGAAAGCGCTCTATGGAGCTGAGCATCCCAGTGCGCGAGAAAGTTCGATGGAATCGATCACACGGATTACACGGGAGGATCTCATCAAGTTCCATCGTGAGACGGTCCACCCCAATGGCATGTTCATTGGAGTGACGGGTGACTTCAAGCGGGATGACATGCTGGCGGCGCTTCGCCGGGTGTTCGGCGATTGGCAACAAGGAAGAGTTCCGGAGTTACGCATTCCCGATGTCGTGGAAGTTGATAGCGCTCAATCGGTTGTGCGGTTTGTGAATAAGGATACCTCGCAGACGCATCTTCGGGTTGGCCATCTGTCGATTAAAGAGCAGGATCCCGATTATGTTCCCTTGGCGATCGCCAACGACATTTTGGGCGGAAGTTCGTTCCGCAGCCGTCTCTTCAACGATGTGCGGACCAAGCGGGGGTTGGCCTATTCCGTCGGGAGTCGACTCAATGCGGGAGTGCATGATCAAGGAGTGTGGTTGATGCGAGCGGAAACGAAACTGACCTCCACGAAGGAAGTGATCGAGCGCTTTGTGGCGAATATCGAACGGATGCGTGTAGAGCCGGTGACCGATACTGAACTGGCTGAAGCCAAGGAAGCTTATGTGAACTCGTTCGTGTTTTCCTTTGCCAGCCCTTCGGCGATTGTCAGCCGGCTGATCGAGTTGGAGTATGACGGATTGCCGAAGGACTTTCTGCAGCAGCTTCGTGCCAAGGTCGTGGCACTGACCAAGGAGGAGGTCCAGGCTGCGGCCAAAAGACATTTGCATCCGGAACGTTTGAAGATTATCGCAGTTGGGTCTGGTGAAGCCTTACCGAAAGCTTTGGCGACGTTTGGAGAGGTCAAAGAAATTGCACTCAACCCGGAAGGGTGAAGGGGTGGAGCGCCTCGCTTCTGTACATAGGATGAAGAGAATAGAACATACTGCTCAGGGTTGATTCATGCCGCTCGAAGACGAATTTTGCGACATTCTCAAGAAAGCACGGATCGGACAAGGGTTGTCCGTTGGTGACGTGGCCCGAATGACTGGGTTGCCGGGCGGCGATATTACGGCGTTGGAACGAGGTGATCAGCCACGTGATCGTGCAGAAGTACAGGCCCTGGCTAAGGGGCTGGGACTGCGTGCGAAGCCGCTGGAACAGATTGCGATCGACAAGTGGGAACCGGTGGCCCAACGGATGCCGCCCTGGGTGGAGATGGTACAGGGTTCCATCAACGGGTATGGTGTGCAAGGATATATCTTGCACGATGAGGGAGAAGCGCTGCTGGTGGATACGGCGTATAACGCCCCAGTGATGTTGGATCAGCTTCGCCGTCGTGGGTTGCGGCTCCTCGGTATTTGTTTGACCCATGGCCATACGGATCATGCGGATGGGATTGAGCAGATTCTCCGTCCTCACGAAGTTCCTGTGTATCTTGGACCGGAAGATGTGGAACTCCTCAGTTGGCAACCACGGCGGGAGTTGCTGGTGGTCCCAGATAATGATCTCATGATCAGGTTCGGCCGTCGCACGCTCCGATGTATGACGACGCCTGGACATACGCCCGGAGGTATCTGTTACTGTGCGGATGATGTACAGGTGCCGGTCTGTTTTGTGGGAGATACCCTCTTTGCTGGATCGATCGGTCGATCCAATCCCAAAGACCTGTACTCGACCCACCTCCATTCCGTGCGCGATCGAGTGCTGACGCTCTCGCCGGACTATCGTCTTCTCCCCGGACATGGACCTGCCACCACCGTTGAGGAAGAGCTCGATCACAATCCGTTTGCTGCACTTCCATAAGGCGAGCTGATATGGATGGTTTGGGGCGAGAGGAACATCGAGATCTCGCGGACAGGAATGCCCTTGATATCAGGGACGAGACGGCTTCGCCGGTCATCGAGGTTGCGGATACCGATGAGATCGAGCCGTCGTTTTTCTCGAAATGGACGTTGCCAATCATCCTCTTTCTGCTGACGGTGTTTACGACGCTCTGGGCCGGAGCCTACCAAACCTACAATGGCCCAGCGCGCGGCCCATTGAATTTCCTCCTGACCTCGCCGGAGACACTCTGGCAGGGGATCCCATTTGCTGGTTCGTTGCTTTTTATTCTTACGACCCATGAATTGGGGCACTACGTTCTATCGAAAATTCATCGCGTCCCTGCGTCCTTACCGTTGTTCATCCCGGGCCTTCCCCATTTTATTGGGACCTTCGGCGCCATTATTCGTATGCGGGGACCGATCCTGAGTCGTCGTGCCTTATTCGACATCGGTGTCGCAGGTCCCCTGGCAGGGTTTGTGGTGGCTGTCGTTGCCCTAATCGTCGGGCTGAACTTGTCGACCGTGGTGGATCGAACCACCACGTTGGGATTGCAGTTGGGCGAGCCCCTGCTGCTGCAGTTTCTCTCATGGGTGGTGATTGGGCCCCTTCCGCCGGAAGCCGATGTGGTGCTCCATCCAATCGGTTTTGCCGCCTGGTTCGGGCTCTTTGTGACTTCTCTTAATCTCCTTCCGATCGGTCAGCTCGACGGCGGTCATGTGGCGTATGCGCTGTGGGGGAGACGACAACGGACCATGGCGCTCGCCTTTCTCCCGGTCCTGTTGGCGTTGGGATTTTTGGGCTGGCCTGGGTGGTTCCTGTGGGCATTTATGGCGGGATTGTGGGGACTCGGCCATCCTCCAGTTCTGGATCCTCACGTGCCCCTAGGTCGCAATCGAACGATTGTCGGATGGATCGCGTTGGCGGTGTTTGTTCTCACCTTTGTGCCGGTGCCGTTTTCCTTCCACTAAGCGAGCGCTTCATTCTCTTCCTGTTCTACTGATTTTCTTGTCCGATTCCATCCGGAATCCTAGAGTATTGGGATGATTGTGGTAGACGCATCGGTGCTCCGCTGTCCCAAATGTCAGACGCATCGGTCTGATGGAGCGGAGGAATGTGTCCGATGCGGGATTATCTTTGCCAAATACAAACCGCTTACCGCAAAAGCGCGTCCTTCGCCATCCAGTCCGACGTTTACAGCCAAGTGGTTCCGGACAGCGAAGCAATGGCTGATCGAGTCAGACCAGACAAACGAGTTGATGACGTTCTATGGTCGTGCGGTTGTATTCGCGGCCATGGTTTGGTGGGGATGGAAGTTCATCGTGACACCCCTTGAAACGAATTATACCGGCGAATCATTTCTCCACCTGATCAATCTTCCCTTTCATGAAGCCGGGCATGTGATCTTTATGCCCTTCGGTCGCTTTATGACGATTCTGGGAGGCACGCTCGGTCAGATCCTCATGCCGCTTATTTGTCTCGGAACATTTCTGGTGAAGACTCGCGATCCCTTCGGTGGCGCAGTGGCCCTCTGGTGGACGGCGGAAAGTCTGATGGATATTGCACCGTACATCAACGATGCGCGTGCCCTCGATCTCATGCTCATCGGCGGCGTGACGGGCAAAGAGACGGACGGGCATGATTGGAACAACATTCTGTCGATGCTGAATTTATTGGAACAGGATCATCGGTTGGCCCACCTCACGCACAATATCGGCCTCGTCATGATGCTCGCCTCTTTTCTTTGGGGAGGCGCTCTCTTGCTGCGCCACTATCACCGACTTTGGGAATAACGACCCACTCTTCCTGCACAAGTGCTCAGCAGGGTCACAAACAATAAACTAGGTACTTCACACTTCCAAAACACTGATCCATACGGTAGGGTAACGAAATTTAAAATTCTTCCGAGAGATTCTGCGTGATGCATCCCCAATGATTCTTGTGCCATGAGATATTTGTTCAACAGAGAGAAGTCAGGTGACAGAGTGAAGCGATGGAGTGTATTTGCAGGCATCCTCATCGGGTGCCTTCCAGTTTTGGTTTTCGCACAAACCGGGTACGACGCAGATCATCGATCGCAAGCATCTGAGGATCAGTCGAAAGTGCTTGCCGACCGTGAGAAGTCGTCCAAGAGTTTTCTAGGACGATTTGGGGGAGCCTATCTCGAAGGGCTCAATGGGACAGGTGCATCACAGTCAGTTGGTCCAGAACCGATGCGCCGGCTGCCGTCAGCACCGTTTGCCTCCCCACCGTTTCCTATGTCCGAACATGTCGGCCCAGCAATTGGTATTCCAGACTCGACTCCCAACAATTTGCCGCTGATGAACGCATTATCAGATACGGATATCGGACAGGTCCTCAGAGGGTCGAGGGTGAATATCTATGGATGGATTGTTCCATCGTTCAATGCCAGCACTTCTCGCAATACAAACATCCCGTTAACCTACCCGATTGTTCCAAATAGTGCTCAGCTCTCTCAAGCGGTGTTCATCATTGAGCGCGGCCTCGATACGTCGCAAACGAGCCATGTCGATTGGGGATTTCGCGTCACCCATTTATACGGCACGGATTATCGCTATACCGCGGCCAAAGGCGTGCTCGGACATCAGTTACTCGACCGCAATCAGCTTTACGCCTATGACCCGATGGAGTTTTATGGACAAGCATACTTCCCCGGAGTTGCAGAGGGAATGGTTGTGAAAATCGGTCGGTTTATGTCGCCGGCCGACATCGAAGCTCAGTTAGCACCGAACAACTATCTTGTTACCCATTCGGTCATGTTCACCTATGATCCATTTACCTTCATGGGTGTTCTGGCAACGATCAGGCTTAATTCTCAGTGGACGGTTGATGTTGGTGTCCACGGAGGAAACGATATGGCTGTGTGGTCCAATTCGGCCCAACCGAATGGCCATTTCATGGTCAAGTGGCTTTCCCGAAATAACAAGGACGCCATCTGGCTTGGCGCGAATTCAGTGGGAAGAGGGAAGTACACGAATGGACACGACAATCTGCAACACATGGTCGGCGTATGGTCGCATCGCTTCAATGACACGTTCCATATGATGTCGGAAGCGTATTATGCCTACCAATTTGATGCCGCTAAGGGAGGGACGTGCATCTTTGGCCCCACGAAGTCGTTCGCACCAGGTGGAGGCTGCGGCCCAACGATCCCCGGTCTCTCTGACTCCATCGGTGCCGTGAACTATTTCCAGATCAAAATTTCTTCCAAGGATTATTTGACGATTCGTAACGATGTGCTCGCTGATCTGAAGGGGCAACGGAGCGGTTTCAAAACGGTCTATTCAAGTCATACGGTAGGCTGGTCTCATTGGCTATCCAATGAACTCATTGTGAGACCGGAAATACGGTACGATCATGGGTGGAGTTCAGCAACGCCTTACGATAACGGTACCAGCAAAGATCAGTTTGCATTTCTCACTGACATTATCATCAAGTACTAAGCACGAGCGGTATGTTTGAGCGAGCGATGACAGTATCGCTACCTACGGCTTGGGCTTATTGAGGCTCTGCAACTGATCAGTGATGCGTTTACCGAGTGCTTGGATGGCTTGCTGCTTCGCTTCTTGGAGTGCCGTGGCGTCCTCGACGAAGGCTGCTGCCCCCACCGTCTTCGATCGTGCTTCCACTGTCAGGATAGGAGCGTGCCAGTCGGAGCGTACGGCCCACAGGCTTCCCGTGGCTATCGCGAGCGTGTCACTTTCGGTGCCGGGGGCGAGATAGGCGCCGATAACGGTCGGGTACAACCAAGCGAGGCGATTGTTGTACCGATCGACGGCCGCGACGCCATCGATGATCAAGACCATATCAGCTCCAAACCGAGCCCCCGCCTGTCGGATCCCCTTGATATTGTCGCCTCGCAATGTGATATCCACCAACACGAACGTATCTGTGAGAAGCTGTTCATCTCGTAGCGGTGCTAGTTCGAGGAGGAGCTGATCCCGATCTGCGCTCAGCCACTCGACCTTCCTGATGGATGGTGTGTCGGGAACATCATGTTTGACAAAGAAGACTCCAAGGCGAAACGGCGGGGAGGGGCGAGCGCTCTCATGTGAGACTGATTGGTTTTCTGGGGTTGAGAGAGAATCGAGATGAAGGGCTTCGCGCATCGCAGCCTGATCGAACCCTCGACTGGCCGCACAGCCAGCCAACCCTGCCACTATCAGCGCGAGGACAATTCTAAAGGAATACTGGGTTACCTTTCTGGAGAGCCGTCGCATCGCATTCCACCTGTTAGAATCCGCTTCCCCCGCCGCCGCCAAAGCCTCCTCCCGACGATCCGCCGGAAGACCTGCCACTGTTGAAGCCGGATCCTCCAGAGCTTCGTGGTGCAGAGGTCATGACCGCTCCGGTTGCGGTTGACATCTGCGAGAGATTATCGACAAAGCGGCTAGGGCGAAAGTCTTTGAGATGTCTTCCTTGATACCAGGTGGGCGGTTGCGTGTAAATGCCCTCAAAGGCTCGGACCCAATTGTGCTCGACGCCCAATGCCATCGCGAAGGGCAGGAATTTCTCGAACATCTGGGAAGTCTTCATGACTCGTTCAAAGCGATCGGACTCAACCCGGGTCAAGAATTCTTCGAAGCCAAGTATTTGCTCCAACACTCGCGTGCCACGAATCGTTCTCACGGGCATGAACCATCCGAATCCCATGATGATCGCACTGGAGAGCAGTCCCGCTGCGAGACCAGTCTGGAGTGCCAGACCATAGTTTTCCTGTAGGAATACTGCTCCGTAGAGTGACGCGATAGCGGCTGCGATACCGATGGCTATATAGATGTACCTGACGCGATCTGGTCGACTCGCATAGTATCCCTTCTTCAGAAGTTGGTCGAAGAGAGATGATTTGATCCCATCAAGATAGGTGTAGAAGCGATTCTTCAGATCGGAGATGGCAACAACTGTCACGTTGCCGTTCGAAAAGATTCCGTTCATGATTGTCCGTTCATGCGGCTTGAGCTCTGTCCACTCCTTGGCGGACTTCACTTGATGCAGGTAGAACCCTGTGCTCGACCAGAGGCCGAGGAGCTGGGGCTCCTGTCGTTCCTCAATGCGGACAAATCCACGAACGGCGAGGTCCACCACGGTTGCCGTGATATCGCGAAGATCCGGCGAGTTGTCGATAAGAGTCCCGATCTCAGCGGGTGTCAGTTGTCCCGGAGGTTCATAGGCGACCGTAATGGGACGTAGATGTGGATCACGGCCGCGCAGGTACCATAGGCGCCACATCAGGCCAAAGACGCCGATCGGGAGAGCCAGCGGCCAGTTGGATCGCAGAAATAAGCTTGTCAATTTCAGCGAACTTGGCTCGATGACGAGTCCTTTATCCCAGCCGACTACAGCAGTGAGCCCCTCACGAAAGCCGAGTGGCCGTGTCATCTGATAACGAATTTCAGGGCCGGTAATACCTACGTCCGCCTGTTGTTCACGTGCTCCGTAGGCACCGCTGAACGCGAGAGCCTTGACACCCGTCGCTCCAGCAGGCAGAAGAATTCGTGCCTCCGCTGATTCGATCGGTACGTCCCATTCGTCGCCCGTCACGTTCCAGTACAGTTCGTCGTGCTCTTCAAAGTATTTCAGCCCATTGGACACTCTGTAGGTCAGAATCAGCGTCTTGGTGGTGTCCTGAGCACTCGGCAGCCAGACCTTGAAGACTTGATAGTGCCGATCGCGAGAACTCTCATACTTCAGTGGGACGTGGTGTTCGTCCGTGGCACTGACGAGATTCAACCATAAGGTGTAATTGAATCCTTGCGGGGTTCGATATTCGACTGGAATATCACGTTTCAATCCGTTCCACGAGCCTGTAAATCGAGGTCGGATAGTCTCGGTGACGATTAGGTCCCCATTCGTGAGGACCTGAATCTCGGCGTGGAACTGTTCGATGACCATCGTCCGGCCCTGTGCGGGAGGACTGACGACCAGGACGACACTAACCACGAGGCATAGGGTGAGGAGTAGAGGGAAAAAACCGGATCTGAGGATGGATGGGGTGCGCCTTGTCACGGGGCCAATCAGCGTGTCTGCTCGAAGCTGATTTTCGGCACGCCTCGTTCTGCAACATCGACGAGCTCAAAGAATTCGCGCGTTTTAAAGCTGAAGAGATTCGCGATCATGTTGGAGGGGAATTCCTGGATCTTGGTGTTCAGGTCTCGGACCACGGCGTTGTAGTAGCGACGAGCATTCTGCAGGGCTTCTTCGATTTGGTTTAGTGAAGCCTGTAGTTGCGTGAAGCTCTCGATCGCGCGTAGTTGCGGATAGGCTTCAGCTACGGCAAACAGGGATTTCAAGGATTGCGCCAATATGCCTTCTGCTTCCGCCTTTGCGGAGGGAGTTGTTGCTGATATTGCGCGATTGCGGGCCGAGATCACGGCGTCTAGGGTCTGTTTCTCATGGCTCGCATAGCCTTTCACCGTTTCGACCAGATTGGGAATGAGATCATGCCGCCGTTTGAGTTGCACATCGATGTCTGCCCAGGCATTCTCAGACTGAACCTTCAACCGCACCAGGCTGTTGTAGATGCCGATGACAAGCAGTACGCACACTGCCAGGACGATCAAGGGAATCCATGTCATGGGCGCTCCATTGCACGAGTATTCAGAAGTCGGGAACTTGGGGAACTATATCGTTGGGTCGGGGAGCTGTAAAGAAAAGCGAGGATAACCGACACCAGGAAGGAACTATTCGACGATGGGGAGAATGCGGTCCGCTACTGCCTGTACGACCGTCTCTTCGTCGGTCGCCGTTTTCGGACCCTTGAAACTCAGAATCGTTCCTCCGTGACTGGGTGCCTGAATCGTGGCACTGACCTCAACTCGATCACCGTCTTCGACCGCTGGGTCGCGGACGACTGGTTTGCCACAGATTCCCAAGACGGCCACAGACAGGGTTGTCTCGTCCTCTTCCAGACGGAAAAGGTACGCGCCATAACAGAAATCCCCATTCGCTAGGGTATATGGGGCTAGTGACTGCACGTCTCGTACAATGCCTCGCATGGTCACATGCCGAAGATGGTAGGTTTTCGGCTCTTCCAGAATCTGTTGGATGCTAGTGGGTTCCTCAGCCCAGACCAAGGTTGAGGACATGATCGAGGCGGAGAGTGTGAGGCAGAAAAGGTGGTGAGTTGCACGACGAATCATGAGCAGAGACTGATTGGATTGGGTGTCATCCTATCATGTTCTTGATGTGGAACCCGCAGCAGCTTTCTCTTAAATGCTCGCCTCGTTATAATCCCAGCCTCATTGAGCCAAGGAGGGCGACGAGTATGGGACATGAGCAACGACTGCGGACCTTTATCGCAGAGACGCGGCCGAAGTTTGAGAATCTCTTGGGACAGATGGTGGAAGTGCCGTCGATCAGTATGGATTCATCTCGTACGGGGGACATGCGGCGCATGGCCGAGCTTGCGAAGCAATATCTGGGCAGTTTGGGGGCCAATCCACACATTGTCGAGACCGGTGGATATCCCATTGTTTCAGGTGGCTGGACCGTAGGGGCTGAGTATCCCACCGTCACGATCTACAATCACTTGGATGTACAGCCTGCGCAAGAGCCCGAGTGGAGACAAGCGCCATTCGCATTTCGGAACGATCATGGGATCTATCATGGACGGGGGGCTACGGATGACAAAGGGCCGGCCCTTACGGCGTTGTTCGGTGCCAGGTATGCGATCGAACAAGGGGTGCCGATCAATATCCGTTTCTTGTGGGAGCTTGAGGAAGAGATTGGCAGCCCCAATTTCCGGGCGGGTCTCAAGGATCGTATCGCGGTTCCAAGGCCGGATTCAGTCATTGTGTCTGATACGATTTGGATCGCCAAAGGGCGGCCTGCGGTTCCCTATGGCCTACGTGGTCTGCTCGGGGCACGTCTGGTCTTACGCACTGGAGAGAGAGATGCGCATTCCGGTGTCACTGGAGGAGCGGCTCGTAACCCACTGGCTGAGTTGATTGAGGTCGCACAGGCTTGTGTTGAGGCAAAAACCGGGAGGGTGAAGATTCCTGGCTTCTATGATGACGTGGTTGAACCTACGAAGGCGGAGATCAAGAGTTTCCTGAAGTCGGGGTTTCGAGTCAAGGGTTTCAAAGAAGCCTATGGGTTCCGGTCGCTAAGAGTCCAGGATCCTGCCGATGTCCTGCGTCGGATTTGGGCCTCGCCAACGTTCGAAATTCATGGTTTGAGCGGTGGCTACCATGGACAGGGTGTCAAGACCGTCGTGCCTGGCCATGCCGAGCTGAAAGTCAGCATGCGGCTGGTTCCCAACCAGGTGCCGGAACGTGTCTTTACCCTCTTAAAAAAACACGTCGCCAAGATCAATTCGACCATCAAGGTGGAGCGAGAGGGGATGCTCCATCCATTTAAGGGGAACTTTGCCGGCCCCTATGTAGATTGTGTGAAGCGAGCCATGCAGGCGGGATTTGGAAAAGGGCCAGCCTTCGTGCGAGAGGGAGGATCAATCGGGGCGGTCGTCACGATGCAGAATATGTGGAAGGTTCCAATCCTGTTCATGGGGCTCAGCCTGCCGGAACATGGCTATCACGCTCCCAATGAATATTTTGATTGGGGACAAGCTTCTGGTGGAATAAAGGCATTTGCTTGCTATTTTGAAGAGTTAGCACGAATGAGAAAGAGGTAAGGTTAAGATATAGCTCTAATTGTGTAGGTTGCTAGTGGTACCCACAAGAATCAGTTTTGAACACGGTTTCACAAAAATTGGTTGGCTGTGTCGTTTCTGCTGCAATGGTGGGCTTCAATTTCTCGGTTTTCATAATTTTGGTCGTCTAACTTGTTGAAAGTGAGAGCGAGGCAAGAAAATCCTCTCCTGTGGGTGGGCATAGAAGTTGCTGGTTTAGTGAAAGCGGTCAGTATGGAGTATGGTTGATTGTATAAGGACTGGTTGGGTATCCTGACCAGCCTATGGGTAGTGAATCAGCTCATACTATTGTTGTCGTCATGGTGAGCGTGGCGAACCAAGAGGAAGCGGAAAAAATTGCCGATCTGACGGTCCGGTCTCGGCTGGTGGCTTGTGCGTCAGCCATTCCCACAGTCCGGTCAACCTACTGGTGGGAAGGAAAGATCGTGAACGACCAAGAAGCGCTTATCATAATGAAAACAACCTCCGATAAAGTCATACCTCTTCAAGAGGCGATTCGAACGGTTCACTCGTATAAGGTTCCAGAAATTATAGCGATTTCGGTCGAACAAGGATTTCAGCCGTATCTTGACTGGGTTCGGAGCGAAGTGTCTTAGCTTATGGTGGTGGTTGAGAGGGTCTCAAAGGGACACCAGCTCTTAGGGGGGTTGACCGGGAGAAAGAGAAGTCGGTAACGTGACGGTCTCCACCGGGTAAACCTACTGGGATCAATTGGCAGGGGGGCGATTATTATGGCTCAGGCAACGAATCAAGACGGTGGGACCTATACGGTCGTAGTCTTTCGAGGGTCCACGGCAAAGCCGCTGCGTTTCAGTTTTTCCAAGAAGCTTCTCCGGACGCTGCTAACCTGTGTTGGTATTCTTGTTGTTGCCGATCTGCTCGTCGTTTCCCACTATGTCGTGAGAACGGGAGAGGTATGGGAACTCTCGGCCTTCCGCTCTGAAGCCATGAGCGCGCGGGAGCAGACTGCGGCGTTCACGACAGCCATTGATGATCTCAAGAAGCGAATTGGGGCCATGAATGAGGTCAATCAACGGCTTCGGGTCATGCTGGGGATAGAAGTTCCGAAATCAGGCGATATGGTGAATGGCCGAGGTGGTGAGGAAGTTCCCCTTCTTGAAGGAGGGACCATGCCCAGCCTCAGCGGGAATGTAAATGTGGGGCCAGCAAGTTCGGGAAGTTCAAAGGATGGAGGAGAGGGGGGATCCAACCAACATTCGGCTGCAAATGTTGATGAATCCAAAAACCATCTTGAAGCGGTTGCTGCAGTGAAGGATGGCCTGGAATGGCTCTCAAAGGCAACCACGGCCCAGGAACGCATCTTGTCAGAGCTATCGGAGGCTGCGGAGCAACGGTCCTCACGATGGGCCTCGACCCCTTCTATCTGGCCGGTGAAGGGGTGGGTGACATCGGGTTTTGGCCCTCGGGTTTCTCCCTTCACGGAGAAGCCGGCCTGGCATGATGGGTTGGATATCGGGGCGGCTCCTAATACTCCGGTTCGTGCACCGGCACAGGGGCGGGTGACTTCAGTAGGGTATGACCCGAAGCTTGGGAACATGGTCCGCCTTGATCATGGGTCCGGGGTTGAAACGCTTTATGGGCATTTGGCCAAGGCCTTGGTGAAAGAAGGTCAGCGAGTCGATCGCGGCGATGTCATCGCGTTGGTCGGTAGTTCAGGGCTGTCGACGGGTCCTCACCTGCACTATATGGTCAAACTGAATGGCCAGGCGCTTGACCCAACCAAATACATTTTAGAATGATGATGGGTTTAGAGCTAAGGGAGCCTCTCCTGCCCCTGTGTGATCGAGTCTAGCCAGGGTGAGCGCCTCTTGACCGACCTGGAAATCGCGCAATCTGTGACCCCTCGCTCCATTCTCGACATCGGAGCCCAATTGGGGATCCATGCCGAAGAACTGACCTGCTATGGACGGGATAAGGCCAAAGTCTCGCCGGAGATTTTGACCCGTCTCAACACCGCATCCAAAGGACACTACGTCCTCGTCACGGCGATTAATCCTACGCCTTTAGGTGAGGGGAAAACGACGACATCCATCGGTCTCGCCATGGGGCTTGCTCGGCTCGGGCATCGCGCTGCTCTTACGTTGCGGCAACCTTCGCTCGGTCCAGTATTTGGCGTGAAGGGAGGTGGCACCGGTGGCGGGCGTGCCCAAGTCATTCCGATGGAAGAGATCAATCTTCACCTGACCGGGGATGCTCATGCGGTGGCCGCCAGTCATAATCTGCTCTCGGCGTTCGTGGATAATCATCTGTTCCATGGAAACCGGCTTTCGATTGATCCACAAAAGACCACCTGGCCCCGAACGTTGAATGTCAATGATCGGGCCCTTCGGGAAATTGTCCTGGGAGAGGGAGCGGGCGGACGCCACGGCCAATTCGTCATTACCGAGGCATCGGAGATCATGGCGGTCTTGGCGTTGGCAAAGGATCAGCGGGATCTCCGGGATCGTCTCCGTCGTATCGTCGTTGGGCTGACGACGTCCGGAAAGTCGGTCAGGGCTGAAGAGCTGGGGTGCGTGGGGGCCATGGAGGTTCTTCTGAAGGACGCATTGAAGCCGAATTTAGTCCAAACTTTGGAAGGAACCCCGACTTTCGTGCACACAGGTCCCTTCGGGAATATTGCCCATGGTAACTGTTCGATCATCTCCGACGCGATTGCGTTGAGGTGTGCTGATTTCGTCGTCACGGAAGCGGGCTTTGGGAGTGATCTCGGGGCGGAAAAGTTTTTTAACATCAAGTGCCGGGTTTCAGGGGATGCACCGGCTGTGGCCGTGGTCGTTGCTACGCTGCGGGCGTTGAAACTGCATGGTGGGGGAGGTGTGGCAAAAGCAGGTGCACCGTTGCCCACAAGCCTGACGGGGCCGAATCAGGAAGCCCTCTCAAAGGGAATCGCCAATCTGCAACAACACGTGGCCAATGTACGGGCACATGGGGTGCCAGTGGTTGTTGCGGTGAATGCGTTCAAGGACGATCCGCGGTCCGAACTGGACTGGGTGCGTGAACAGTCGATGGAGATGGGAGCGGTAGATGCCGCGGTCTCAACCCATTGGGCGGATGGAGGCAAGGGGGCGGAACAGCTGGCAGCAGCTGTGGCCAAAGCAGTCCAAACCCCCGGTCAGTTCAAACATCTCTACGATGTGTCTTGGCCGATCAAGAAAAAGATCGAAGCCATCGCCATGAACATGTACGGAGCAGCAGGAGTTCAATTCGAGCCAGAGGCTGAACGCCAAATAGATACGGCAGAAGTATTAGGGTATGGCAACATGCCGGTGTGTATGGCCAAGACCCCGCTCTCACTCTCCCACGACTCGGCTCTCAAGGGGAGACCAATAGGGTTCATCGTCCCGATCAAAGAACTCCGAATCCTAGCTGGGGCTGGATTTGTAACCGCGGTTTGCTCGGGGATCCAGTTGATGCCAGGGTTACCGAAGAAACCGGCCGGTGAGCGCATCAGCCTTGATGAGACCAGTGGAAAAATTATAGGGCTGTCATAGCAGGATGTTGAAAAGGTCTCCAGCTTTGTTCTCGGCATCGCTCGGTGGCCAATGTACCGAAGCATCCGCCTCACCACTTTTCTCGCTTAGGCCTTGCAGGACGGCCTTTTTGAACATCCTGCAGGTGTTATGTCTGTTACAAGTCAGCGCTGCTTCAGATATCGGAAGAATTCTGAATCCGGACTCATCACCAGCGTTGAACCATCCTTGAACGCGCTCTTATAGGCTTCCATTGAACGCGTAAACTCGAAGAACTTCAGGTCCTGTCGGTAGGCGTCGGCGTAGACTCGAAACGCTTTGGCGTCGCCGGCTCCACGAAGTTCTTCCGACTCTTTATAAGCTTGGGCGAGGATAATTTCACGGTCTTTTTCCGCTTCTGATCGAATCTTCTGTGCTTCCTCCGCGCCTTCGGCTCGATATTGTTTGGCTTGGCGCTCCCGTTCCGCTTGCATGCGCGCGAAGACGGCCTTCTCGTTCTGTTCCGGCAAATCGGCTCGCTTGATCCGCACATCCTGAATGTCGATGCCGTACGCTGCGGCCTTTTCTTTTGCACGTTCGGTGACGACTTTCATGATATCGGCTCGTGTACTCGACACAATCTCCAGCAGTTCGTGCCGGCCGACCTCGACGCGCAACTCAGAATAGATGATGTCGTGCAACCGTTGCAGGGCACCGCGCTGGCTTTGGAATGCTTGATAGACTTTCAGGGGATCCGTGATCCGCCACTTCGCGAAGTTATCGAGGAGCAAGGTCTTCTTGTCCGAAGTAATAACGTCCTGGGCGTTTGAGTCATAATCCAACAGCCGTTTGTCGAAGTAGGTGACCTCTTGGACGAAGGGGACCTTCATGTAGAGCCCCGGTTCGGTGATGTTTCGAACGGGTTTCCCGAGTTGGACGACAATTGCGGTCTGGATGACGTCAACAACGAAGAGCGGAGAGGCTCCGAGGACGAATAATGCGATAATCACGGCCAGAAGTGTCAGCACCAACCCCTGCTTGGTCATGGCCGAGACCCTCTGGATTTTAGTGTGGGAGATGGTTCTGCCCGGGATTCCTCGCCCTCAAGCTGTGAGCTGGCCTTAGTTCCGCTCACGGATGTCGGCTTTGAACGGCGATCCAGCGGAAGGTACGGGAGCAAGCGCTCGCCCCCTTTCCCATCAATGATGATCTTTTCCATATTGGGGAGGATTTCCTCCATTGTTTCTATATAGATTCGCTTACTGATGACATCTTTCGATTGGTTGTACTCTTTTAACGTGGCCAGAAAGCGATTGGCCTCACCTTGTGCGCGATTCATGCGGGCTTGGGCAAATCCTTTGGCGCGGTTGACGAGTTCTGCGGCTTCACCTTTTGCCTTCGGGATGATGTCGTTGCGATATCCTTGAGCTTGATTGATGAGTTTTTCCCGGTCTTCCTTGGCGTTCGTCACGTCTTTGAACGCGGCTGCAACTGCTTCCGGTGGATCGACGTCTTGCAGCTGTACGGCGGCAATCTGCACACCGGAGTGGTACTGATCCAGAATCGTTTGCAGTAACGTCATCGTACCCTGCTGAATCTCGGCCTTGCCTGTGGTCAAGGCTTCGTCGATCTTACTCTTGCCAACTACTTCCCGCATGGAGGCTTCCGCTGCCTTGCCGATGGTCTCATGGATATCCGCGACGTTGAACAGGAACTCGCCGGCTTCTTTGATCTTATATTGCACGATAAACTCGATCGCTAAGATGTTCATATCACCGGTCAACATCAAGGCTTCTTGCGGCACCATTTGTTGGCGACCCTGTTGACTGGTGCGGAAGCCGACCTCGACACGATAGAGTTTGGCGACCTTTGGCTGGAGGACGGTTTCAGCGAAGGGAATCTTGAAGTGGGGACCTGGCTCGACGGTTCGAACCGGTACACCAAATCGCTTAACGACACCTTCTTCATCCGGCGCGACGATAAACACTGCTTGCCAGATGAACAAGATCACCACCGCAGCAATGACAAGATTCAAGACTCCGCCGGAAGGTAAGAGGCTTTTGAGCCCACCCGGGGGGATGAGATCTTTGAGCTGAGACTGTGCCTGCTTCAGCGCGTCTTCAAGCGGATCAGGCTTCTTGCCCCACGGATCTTTTGGGTCCCAGACCATTCAGCGATGTCCGAATACAATTGGTGATGAAACAACAGCGCTGCACCATACCAGAGTGTAGCCGGGAGTGACAAGATCCAGATAGATCTGCAAGCCGGAGAATAGAGATGGAGTGATGTGATCGATTCCAGAGGCATGCATGCTCAAACTCATTTCAAATGGCTGTAAGGCTCATCGCTGTCCCGCTATCCCCGCATACCGTCGACATAGGCAGCGGTCAGTGGGTCTTGGGATCCTCAAAATCTTCTTGACCCGCTCTCAACGAGTTGATCCACTCCGCTTTGTACTACAAATAAGGCGGTGTAGTCCGGCGATGTGTCGAGCTTAGCAGGGTGTGCGTCGCGATTCAGATGGGTTGACACGCGTGCAGGCTGACGATGAGATCCTCAAGTACGTCGATGATAATTCTCACTCCTTCTTGAAAGAGGGCCCCCCCTCATGAACGAGAGCACGAATACCGACCATCAGGGAACACAATCGATGCAGTGGTGCGCGATAGGGGGTTCAACTACGGGACGGGAGCAGCCTTGTTATGGCTGGCCCTTCAAATCCGAGTGGGGCACCTCTCGCTGTAATTGCTCGACCTGCTTTTGTAACTGCTCCATCCGTTTATTCTGTTCATCGAGCCGATCTTTCAGCTCCTGATTCGTGCCGGAGAGTTCCCGCATTTGACGATGCAACTCCTTCGGCGAGGTACTACCCTGAAGAGGCTCTGGTGATGTTGCGGTGTGTAGAGAAACTGGTGAGTCTGTTCTCCCTTGCTTCGGACGTACAGACGAAGTCGTTCCCTTTTGATCTGACAACTCTTTCACGAAGAGCGAGATGTGAACCCTGTCGAAGGGCGCCCATCGAGGTTCCTCGATGGGCGGCACGGTTGCTGCTTGATCGCTCCCCACGATTCCTAACTGCATACCCTTGGTATCACGGATATCTTTATAATCCCCTCCCCCGGTATCGGTGCGAATGATCGAAGAATGGTCGTTCACAACCACGTGGAGATAAGGCCCGCGAAAAAACAAGGATCCGACTGTTCGCTCTTCGCTATACGTCACGTCCGGTTTCGGCAATGAGAAGGACACTCGTTCATCGGGCTTGGCTTCTCGTAACGCGTTGGCCAGATATTTGGAGATCGTCGATAACTCCTGATGAGTAAAAAGGGGGACCGGTTGCGGTTTCGTTATCAAACCCGAAAGAGTACCACTGTATCCGATGAGCTGAATGGGCCGAAGAAGCGATTCAATCTCATGCGGCGTCAGGTCCAGGGGATGATTATTTAAAACAAGCTGATGTGAACGGGCGACCGTCGGATCGCCTTCCAGGCCGATGTGAATGCCGGCTTGGTTGTACACCACCCGATCACTGCTCAAGAAACTACAACCAGTTAGGTCGCCGATAACTGTGATTAGCAACAATAGGCTGAAGGTGATCGAAGTCAAAACAGGGTGCACTATGACAGGTTGTCCGTCTTTGAGTGTTGTATGCATGATCACGAGCCCGCCATTGAGCGGAATACCCATGGACTGTTTGCACATGTGGCCTCCCCAAGTGTTGCGCCTCGCCTTTCGCGGCGCGGATCGCCTGCCGATTTCTTGCTCACCTGAAGTCTCACGACGGATATCCTGAGTCTATTCAGTTCAAGGCTCGCGGGAAAATTCTCGACACTCACGACGGTTGCAGGTCCAGCCTACGGACACCCTACTTCTAAGTGCCCGTTTGCAGGGATACCGTCTCGATCGTTCTCATGCCCCTGAGCCATAGATAGTTCGCCCGAAGTCCATCCTCTTATCCTGTGCCGTTCCAGTATACAGCCTGAAACATCTCATGAGCCAAACGAACTAGAGCACACTACATGAATCGAACCTGCCACTGGAAGAAAAATGCGTTTTGGGCAAAGGGGTCCGTCGCGGCATTGAGCGCGATGCCGGGCCCCAATCCTGAATGGTGCCGAAACTCATAGTTGAACTGCACCTTGGACTGCATTTTGGGGGGGAAGTTTTCAAAATAGTAGGTCAAGCCAGCGATGTGCCTGGTGTAGAGGTCGTTCGATAACCTGGTATTAGGATCGAACTCCTCATACATGTAGACCGGCTCAAAGTTCTCAAGTGGTCCTTCCGTGAAGAGATACTTCGCCAGGACATACCATGTGCGTCGCTGGGCACCCGGCGCACCGGATCCGCCGCACGTATCAAGGCAGGCTCCGTTGGCCGCTGTCCCTACCGTGGTTGCATTCGAACCGTCATGGCCTTGCCAGTATTCGCCATACATCATGAATCCAGGCAAAAATTTCGGATTGTAGCGAAAATCTATGCCATACCGGTCAAAGTGGCCCTTGCCACGCCCATTGATGAAGGTCCCCGCGTTGTTTGACGTCCCCTGGATCATGGTGAAGCTGATGAACGACACGTCGTCTCCAAACAGCCGGATACGGGTGTACACCGCTTTCGGCTGATTGGCTCCGCCGACCCCCGATGTGTTGCTGACGATCCCGTTGGCCTGAAAGTTATTGTTATTCATGATCCCGACCACGTATTCGAGGCCATTGAGAACTTTCCCGCTTAAAACCTTCCCGCGTACATCGACAAAGTAATCGCGCTCCTGAAGAAATTCTATGGCGCCGCCCGTGCCGTTTCTATTCTGCCCCGGTCCACCGCCGCCGCCAACACCGTTCAGATAGGGAGAACTAATGATATCCCTGAGGCCTCCGGACGTTTCCGTGAAGATGCCGAACGGCATCCGGAAGATCCCCATCCTGATCATGTTCAGGTTCGGCGCCCACGATTGAATCGGGCGCACGTCGATGTAGGCTTCTCGAAAGAAGGTGCCCACAGACGTTGTGGAGGCGCCAGTCAGAGGTGTGTTGCTCGTACTACCGCTGCTTTGGAATTCCATCAGCATGTGCCATCGGGGAAGGTAGTCGCTGAGCTTTCCCCAGAACAACACCTCCGCGCGGCGAACAGAGAAACTATCCTGACTTCTTCCTTCAGGAACCTGTGCATTGACGTGTCCATACAGAAATTGGAGCGCGTTCAGACCGAAATTGACCTTGTCCCGCAAAATCGGAAGCCCTTCTGCTTTACTCTTCCAGTCCTCCAAATTGTCCAACCGTCGTGTTTGTTCAGCGGCTTGATACTCCTGTTCCGCACGAATCCTGAGCCAGTCATCCTTGGTAATGGTGCCCTTCTGAAGAAGCAGGTCTTCCAGCGAAATGGCGCCCTGTGTAGCCTGGCCAGCTGATGAAGGTCCTTGCTTTTCCGGTCCTGGTTCGACCTGTTGAGCGATTTGCATTGGAGCAGGCAACGGCATCTTATTAGATGAAAGCTCCTGGGCCAATATGGGTTGTTGGAATAACACGATGGTTGCGGCGGTCAATGTGCTGACAAGTATCATTCGGGCAGTATCCGCCGCCCTATACAATCCCCTCATGTAAACTCCTCCTGGGTAGAATTCTATTATTGTGTCGTAGCTCGAACGACGGCGTTCCTGCCGGATATTTTAGTGATTCATCAGCTGGGAGAGTACGGCAGGGCAATTATGCTGCTAGTCCTGTTCTCGGCTTGAACATGAGATAAGGGGAACAATCCAGCTCTCATCACGGTCTCTTCTCCCTCCTGACTCATAATGAAAGTCAAGAATTCCTGAACCGATTCAGGCAAGGACGTTTTCGGAGATTGGTCGAAATAGAGGTACAAGGCATGTCGAAGCGGATAGGTTTGATCGGCCACAGTCTCTCGAGTCGGCAGTACAAAGGGCATCCCATCCTTTTCCGCAACGGGGACGGTCCGCACGTTTGCTGTGTGCAAGCCAAGAGCACTGTACCCTATGCCCATAGGGTTATGATTGATGTTTAATGCAACAGAGGCGACTCCCGGATGTTCTTGAACACTCGATTTGAACTCGCCTCCGGCAAGTGCGTGCTCCAGAAACATTGCCCTGGCCTCTGACCGCCTGTCACGGCCATAAAGCCTAATCGGTGCCGCTTCCCAGTCTTCAGCCAATCCAAGGTGACCCCATTGCGAGATGTCGTTTTTGGCTCCGCGTTTTCGCGTCGACGAGAATATGGCATCGACCTGATCAAGTGTAAGCCCAGGGAGCGGATTATCCTTGTGCACATAGAGCGCGACGGCGTCGACGGCCACAGGCATAGCCATCGGTTCATAGCCATGTTGAGTGACGAATTCTTTTATTTCAGCATCGGAAAGCTGATGGGTGGCAGCAAGTAGTTGGAAGCTGGAAGACCTATCATCTATCATCATAATCTTGCCTGTTTTACGTAAAGGCGGCTGTAGAAACTCCGTAACAGCCTTAGAGGTTCCTTTCTTTATTTCAATGGTCACTTTCGGCTGAAATCTCTGAAAATCTGCACTGAGGCGAGTGAGCAGTGGAAACAGTGCTTCCGAGCTTTGAACTTTGAATGCGCCTGAGACGAGTCTCTTTGGACTGTAATGGGCCAGGGTCGAACTCGCGGTCACGGTAGCGAGGGGGTCGCTATGCTCGGCTGAAGACCGCTCAACAAAATAGAAAAGGTGAAAAGCAGAGAGCAGAGCACATTCAAGTGTAAATACTCTCAAAAATCGGTTCATCACTTGTTCCTCCCCCGATAGTAGGTAGATCGCTCCAGTAGTTCATATTGTCTTGCTTCAGGATTGCCGGATGGTAACGGCATTGTTACAGAACTGTTAATTTTCGCTTGCGTGCCTTGTGATAATGCTCTTTTGGAGTGAGATCAGTTTCCGTGTGGCTTAGCCGGACTTCAGATAACGAAGGGTATCCAATACAAGTAGTCCATAAGCGTATCCAGACTCTGTATAGTCTTCGACTGAAAAATCGTCGCTGGTGATGGTGTGTCGTCGGCCTACTACAAGCCTTGAGACGGCGATATCTGTTCCAGAATCCAGCCCTGGTATCCCCGGCTTCGCCGGATCCTTTTTTCATGGCGTGGCCAGCCATGTCGATGGCCCATGGTTATCCTCGCATCCCGTTGACATAGGCGGCGGTCAATGGATCACGAGGCTTCTCAAATAGTTGCTTCGCTGTTCCGGTTTCAACCAGCCGCCCCGCTCCGTTTTGAACCCAGAACAAGGCGGCATAGTCCGCCATGCGTCGAGCTTGAGCCAGGTTGTGAGTGACGATCAAAATCGTATAGCGCCCACGGAGTCTGACGATGAGATCCTCAACGATACCGCTGGAAATCGGATCGAGCGCGCTGCAGGGTTCATCCATGAGCAGCATTTCCGGCGAAAGGGCCAAGGACCTGGCAATACAGAGGCGCTGTTGTTGGCCACCGGAGAGTGACAAGGCCGGCGAGTCCAGCCAATCCTTGACCTCATCCCAGAGGCCGACATCTCGTAGGGAGGTTTCGACGGCAGTGACGAGCTGAGCCTGATCGCGCATGCCGTGCTCACGCAGTGGGAACTCAAGATTTTTTCGGATCGACAGGGGGAAAGGGTTTGGTTTTTGGAAGATCATGCCGATACGACGGCGTAGCTGGATGACATCGGTGCGAGGCCCCAAGATATCAAGCGCATCAATCGTGATTCGTCCTGAAACACGACAGCCAGCGATTAAATCTGTGAGTCGGTTCAGGCAGGTGAGGAAGCTGGTCTTCCCGCATCCGGATGGTCCCACCAAAGCCGTGATGCATCCCTTGTTGATCGATAGAGTCACGTTCTGAAACGCCGGCTTTCCCCGGTAGTGCAAGCTGAGCCGATCGACCTCGAGAAAGGGATGAAGCTCAAGAGAACCGGTTGAATCTTCAAGCGGAGGCTGGGAGGGGACCTCCGCGACGGGTTTAACGGGTGTCATATGGTGAGGATCTTTCGATGGAGGCCATATGTTGCCAGCCAAGATGCGGTCCCGTTGATGAGGAGCAGTAGGACAACTAAGACCACTGCCGAGGCATAGGCATTCGCATCTCCACCTGAGACATTCATGGAAAGATCGAAGATGTGAATGGAGAGCGCGCGACCGGAATCGAGTAACGACTCCGGCATCCGATCCACATAACCGCTGGTGAAGATGAGCGCTGCGGTTTCGGCAATCGCCCTGCCAACCCCAAGGATGAGGCCAACCATGAGACCGGGTACCGCTGCCGGTAGCAGCAGGTGAAGAAGTGTTGTGGTGCGCGATAGTCCAAGTGCGGCGGCGGATAGCCTGTAATCAACCGGCACGGCGCGAAACCCTTCCTCGGTTGAACGGATTAAGATCGGCAGCACCATGCAGGCCAAGGTCAACCCACCGGACAGGATCGAGAAGCCGAGGCCCAGCGTCTTGCAAAAAAAAGCGTTGCCGAAGAGACCGAATACGATCGACGGCACACCGGCCAGGACATCAAGGCTCCGGCGAGTCATCCGTCCGAAGAGACTTTGGTCCGAGGTAAACTCAGCAAGGAGGACAGCGGTGCCGATGCCGATGGGCAGCGAGACCGCGAGGCATACCCCCAAAATCAACGCTGTCGAAACCAAGATAGGCCCGATCCCCCCTCGGCGTCCGGCGTTCTCTGGCGGGGCAGTCAGAAACGTCCAGGAGATATAGCTGAGTCCGTGCCAAAGGATATCGCTTAACAGCCAGAAGAAGGTGCCAGTGACAAGCCCGGCCGTTCCCCAGACAAGAGCGAATGCCAACCATTCCTTTGGAGTTCTCGATTGGTCCCACATGTCAGCCGTAGATTCTCCCGCGGCTGACCCATTCTGCTGCAATTGTCAAAGCGACGATCATAGCCATCAAGACAAGCCCACTGACGAACAGCGCCGCGCGGTGGTCGTCGAGGGCATAGGCCATTTCCAGCGCGATATTGGCGGTCAACGTTCGGATCGGATCAAATATGCTGGAAGGAGCCTGAACTACGTTCCCACAGACCATGAGGATCGCCATGGTCTCACCGATGGCTCGGCCGGTTTCCAGGATCACTCCAGTGAAAAGCCCTGATTTTGCGGCCGGGAAGACGACGCCTCGGATCGTCGCCCATTGAGAGAGACCTAATGCTGCCGCTCCGCGAATATAGTGCTGTGGCACATTGGCAAGACTGGCGTCGGCCATCAATGCAATAGTGGGAAGGATCATGATCGTGAGGATGAGGATACCGGCCAAGAGGCTAGGTCCTGGAGGGTGCATCTCGCCGATCAGCGGGACCAGCACCACAAGCCCCCAGAATCCGTAGACTACCGAAGGAATGCCGGCAAGCAGCTCAATCAGGCGACGATAGGGCTGGGCAAGGGCAAGCGGCGCATAGTAATGACAGAATACGGCAGAGAGAATGCCGAGGGGTGTGGCGATCAACACGGAACCGGCCATAGCGAAGAGAGTCCCCCACAGCATCGGAGTCAGATTGTAGAAGCCTTCGGCCGGGTGCCAAGATGGGTCGGTAAAGAATCGAAGCAGGCCGATTCGATGAAGGACGGGAAGTGCCTCTACGATCAGAAAGGTCACGATGAGGATGACGATCGTGCCGGCGACGGCGGCAAGGCCACGCAAGAGCCAGCAGAGGAGGTCGTCAGTTGACCAATGGGACAAAGTATTGCTGTGCAATGATGTCATGGACGGTTTTGGACTGGGCATAGGCGATAAAAGCTTTGGTTAATCCGGCCGGTGGAGTTCGAGTGACGATGTGGAGTGGACGAGAAATCGGAAAAGTTCCGTTTCGCACCGTCTCTGTGGAGGCGGTCACCCCTCCGGTCGGGAGCAGCTTGATCGGCACTCCTTGCGATTCGTCATATTCGGCTGTTCCGATGGAAACGTATCCGATGGCGTGACGACTGCCCGCGACGGTCTTCACTCCCTGCTCGTTATCGCTGATCACTACCTGCGCCTTGACGTCCGCATTCTTCAGCTTGAAGTAGTGCAAAAACACTTCCAGCGTCGATCGGCCTTCCGCCTTGTTGACGACAGTGATCGGAGCGTCCCTCCCGCCGACATCTTTCCAATTGGTAATCTTTCCTGTGTAAATCGCGACCACTTGTTCGTCTGTGAGAGTCTGGACCGAATTGTCTTTGTGGAGAATGATACTCACGCCATCGCGAGCAACCGGAAACGCATGCAGGTCCTTCTCTTCATCTTTCATGGCGCGAGAGACCATCCCGATGTCGGCAAGCCCCTGGCGCGTATCCGCGACGCCGCGGGACGAGCCACCGGTTTGCACATCCACGCGCACTTTGGGATAGAGACCCTCAAAGCGCTTGCCGATCTCGCTGATCAGTGGGGCGAGGGTGCTGGCACCTGTCACCACGAGTTTGCCGGACAGTTCAGCTCCGGCCGTCTGGGCTGTTGCGATTCCTGGTATTCCGCACAGCGCAAGTAGAAGGACTAGGGGAAACAAGTTGTCGATCTGTTCGCGATAAAGATTCAGATATTGATACATCAACACATCTCCATATCTTCGTTAAGATTATCCGTTAGGTAACGGCTCCACCACAGGATGACCCGGAGCCGGCCGTACAGCCATAGCAATGGTTGCGGGTTACGATTCGGCGATGATTGAGCTGAGCCGGGTCGAAGTCGCGGATATGCGCCGGTGCGCCATGGTCAATGGGAAGCTCCAGCATCTGGTTGAAATCGCAGTCGTATAATTTGCCGTCCCATCCGACTGACAGTGTAGACCGACACATGACGCCGGCGGCGGCGGTAGGATTGAACGCATTGGCGAGGCGTGTCATGTACTGCTCATAGTTGCCGCTTTCAACAAGAAATTCTAGGAACCGGCTGATCGGCATATTCGTGATTGTATAGAGCCGGTTGAACTCAATACCGTGTTTAGTTCGTAGCTCCTTCTTGAATTGGGCTTCAATGGCTTCTTGCTTGGGAGGCAGAAACGCCCCAACGGGATTGTAGACCAGGTTCAAACCGAGGCCGCCGTTCGGTCGACCATAGCCAAGCCGGTTTAAGAGTCGAAGTCCATCCAAGGACTTCTCAAAGATTCCCTCGCCTCGTTGGGCATCCGTCTGGCTGGCACGGTAGGACGGCAGGGAGGCGATGATTTCAACCCGATGATGGGCTAAGAATTCTGCCAAGTCTGCCTGTGAGGGAAGCAGCAGCACGGACAGATTGCAGCGGTCCATGACATGTCGGCCAAGCCTGCGGGATTGTTCGACGAGCCACTGAAAATGCGGATTGAGCTCCGGTGCGCCACCCGTGATATCCACCGTGGGAATGTCGGTCTTGGCAAGGGCTCTTATACACTGCTGTGCCGTTTCCAATGACATGGTTTCGGGGCGATCAGGACCGGCATCGACGTGGCAATGGCGACAGGTCTGGTTGCAGAGTTTGCCGACATTGATCTGGAAGACGGTGATTCCAGTGGCGTGGAGGGGATGCAGGCCGGCTTGATCGAGTTGCGCCTCAAAGGGTGGATTCGGGATGGGCCGTTCCAGCACTTTAAGTTGTTCGGAAGCAGAGGCGAGGGGATTGTGTCGCCCCAGTAAGGTCAACGGCATATCAGTTCCCATCGGGCGGAAGGCATTGTCTTAGCACACAATGGATCTTAGCGTGCACGACCGATCGTCATCAGGGCCGACTCCGGAAACCGCAACTCACAACAGCCGAAATCCAGGGCTTGTCCTTGCCCGTTTGCCAGGGCTCTTTGAATCTCGGGCGTGACACGGTAGCACACCTGTTTGCCGCACCGATGTCCTTCGACCAGGCCGGAGTCCCGCAAGATGCGGAGGTGATGGGAGGCATGGGGTTGGGAACATCCGAGTTCTTGGACAAGGTCTGTCACGCATTTCCCCCCGATGAGTAAGGATTCCAAGATGCGCAGTCGAGTTTCATCGCCCAGTGCCTTGAGAACCGATGCACATTGGCGTGAAGTAAGGACGTTGGTATTAATGGTAGGCTTCATCAGCAACAGCCTCCATCAGGCGAGCAAATCACGGCTTCACCATTCACGTGCTCACCTGCCCGGTTCAGGATGACAAAGTGGGGCTGATATCCATTGGTTCCAAGAACCGCCACCGTCTTGGAGCAAATCTCCAGCGGCTCACCTCGGCGATACACATGCTGATCATCATCGGCTGCTTCAACGAACGGACCGGCTAGCAACGCATAGTGGCCTTGCCAGGTGCAGGGAGCATCGGCAGGTAAGACGGCGCTCCAACGTGGGTCATGGTTGTCCAGCGGGGCCGGTTCGGTCGTCAGAAGAAAGTGTTCGGTAAAGGGAGAATTGCTCAGCAACTGTGTATCGTTCGGGCTAATTGGTTGTGGAATGCCGCGCTGGTAGGTCGTGCCTCGCTCATTCACCAGCCGACTGAAAGGACCGCGCAGGGTGGCGTAGCGGACTGAAGAAGCAGCCGGTGCCGGAGGCAGCTTGTAACCGGTCAACGTCACGGAAAAGAAATGGATACCGTCGATCATGCGCCAGGGCGAGAACTTCACCAGATGGATACCGAGAAATCCGGCTGCCGTCATGCCGTTCATGTAATCGGTGAGCGTCAAGGCGCCGGATAGACAATCGCCCCATTTCTGAGTGTCGTGGACAAGGTACTGCGGTACGGTTTGATCCGACACAATATCGGAGATCGTGAACCGTCCGCCGGGTTTGGCAACCCGGTACATTTCGCGAAACACCTTCCGCTTATCCGGTGCCAGGTTGATCACGCAATTCGAGATGATCAGATCGATCATCCCGTCGTCGACTGGCATTGCATCCGCCAGGCCCTTTCGAAACTCCACGTTCGACGCGGGATAACCGAGGTTCGAAGCCACGACAGCTGTGTTTTTTCTGGCGATCTCCAACATCGTGTCGGTCATGTCGATACCGACCACGCGCCCGGTGGGGCCGACCAGCCGAGACGCTTCAAAACAGTCGATCCCGCCGCCTGATCCAATATCCAAGACCGTTTCTCCGGCCCGCACCGTCTTGAGCCCAGCCGGCGTGCCGCAGCCGTAAGAGATCTTCAAGACTTCTTCAGGAATGAAGGTCTTGAGGTGTCCCATGTCGTAGCTGGTGGGGCAGCACATCTCCTCACCGGTCCGTACGGCGTCCGTATAGCGTTCGCTGACTTTTTGTGTGATGTCATCAGTGGGCATGGTCGGCCTCGTAGGAGTTTCTTGATGATATGGAGCTGGCTCTATATGTACCAATCTCTTAGGGATCTGGTCAATCGGGATATAGTGGAAGCAATTGCCGTAGCATCGTTCCACTCTGAGCCTGTTTCTTGAGGAGTGGTTGTGACACGGGAGGAAATCTTACAGGTGCTCAGACCTTGCGGGGACAAGAATCCGCATGTCGTTAGCTGTTGAGGGGGTAAGATGGGCGGATTCGGGTGCTAAGGTACGAACAGATCGGACTATTTTGGTTTGAGGATGAGGCTAGTTACAAGGGAAGACTGAGTTCAGACACTTTTCGTAGAGCTTCCATCAAGGTGAGGTCAAAATTCAAACGATACAGGTTGGCTTGGAGGGCTTCAAGCGTCTCTCCGTGAGCCCAGTGGTCAGGGAAGTTTAGCAGATAGCCTAACCACTGCTTCTCATCATCCAAGTAGTAGCATTTGATCGCTTGCATGATCTACCCCATGTTGAGACGACGGACATGAATCGAAGAATGAACGGGTCATCAGGCTACAGATTCATTCCAACACGCGATCCTCTATCGGTCAGCGAGTCTTTCTAAGAGCATCTCCATGGCCGCTTTCTAGCGGTGCGCAGCCTTGTATTACGTTCAGCGGGAGACATGGTGACAAGATCGTGGGGAATCGACGTTAGTTATCCTCAACGGTTACTGATTATCGTAAACATGAGCTCTTCAACCCGTGCGCGGCGCTTACTCTGCGCGCGCGACATGGGGCGAGGCAGGGTGGGTATGTGACCATGGGTGCGGCCATGAGACCCCGGGTGCGCTTTTGGATCGGAATGCTGATAGCGGTCCTGATCTTGGATCACTTCTGGTTCTTGATGGTGGCCGGTGAGCTCTTGATGCAATTGCCACAGCTTTACCTGGAGCTCTTCAAACGACTCGCCTTGTACTTCATACTCGGGGTAGCCTTCCAGGTAGCCGCGCCAGCCGTTATCGTCTTGCCAGAGAATGTATTTTGATGAACGCATTTAGAAAGTATAGCCGGACATTTCATATGCGCAAGTGAAGAGGAGAAATAGGGTAGTCGTGCGTTAATGCCAAAAAACACATGGCAGGTCGATAAGTTATGTTGAGGACTTCCTTGCCGCTAGGCACTTCTTTGAGCTCTCCTAACTCGTCATGGCACTCTCCCTCGAATGATTTTAAATGTGAGTGTCCATGACAGATACGATCATCCTCATAAGATAACAAGAAGACAGTTGGGCTTCAGAACCAGCTCGTGCTTGATGGGGCGGAAGGGGGATGGGAGTGCATACGTTCTTGCCCATTCTGAACGGACCGTTGAGAACGAAAGATTGCCTGAAAGGTGACGCAACCCTTCATTGCCCCACCGATGTATCGAAGTGCGACCGGGAGGCTGTGCCGCATCATCCTGAAACGAGCCGTGCGTTCATTTTGATTCTTGCAGATCACGGATCAAACTTTATTGGGCAGCGCACGCCACGTGAAACAGTCGGCGAGTACGCGAAGCGTTGTCTTGAGCATCGGTCGCTCGACTGTGAGGTGGAGAGGCGCGCGAATTTTTCCAGAAAACAATCGACAAGAACGACGCTCACGGCTACATTTCTAATCGACTGCGATGATCACTTTGAGAGAGGAGCCGCACGATGATGCCAACCCACACACCGACGGATGAGGAGTTGAAGAATCAGGTGATCAGGCAAGTGCTGGCGGGTGATACGGCAGGAGCACAACAGACGGCGAACGAGATCGCAGACCACCGATATTTGCGAGACGCCTGGCAGATGATGTTGTTCGTCGAGTCAGAGCGAGGTAATGTGCAGGCCGTGAAAGATACGATTCTCTCCTGTCCCGATCCGTCGCTCTTGGCCAGCCATTTCTATCTTGAGCTTCCACAACTCTTTATCAAAGCCGGGGATCGATCTGGGGCGATCGAGATCGCGAAAGCGATGGGCAATGCGGGGGTTCTCCCGCTCATCGGCATTGCTGCTCATCTGGCACAGGACGGAGATATGGCGGGGGCTCACGACGCACTGTCCCATATGGAAGATGAAGATTTGAGAACCATGATTCTGCGGAAGGTGATTGCCTATCAGCCGATGATTCAACGACTTGATGGGTCGAATCTAGTCGGAGGCCAGGCCGCGGAAGGCGATTCACTGGCAGCCTGACCATTTCTACATCGGGATCTCTTCTCTCAGCTCACCCTCGTTCTGTTCCCTCAGGTGGCTTCCCTTGAAGCCGGTGTGCGACTGTCGATAGGGATGTCTTGACTGCACGTTTTCGTTCGGTCAGCTCGACTTGCCTATCACTGCTCATCTATACTTCCTTCTCGGTTGGTCTTGATCACATTCTATTCCTCTGATTCGCCTTCCCGTGGATGATCTGACTCGACAACTCAAGGAACGGTTCGGGTTTTCGGCATTTCGCCCTGGCCAAGAGGATGTCATACGCGCGGTGTTGGCTGGGCGCGATGTCATGGCAGTGATGCCGACGGGGCAAGGCAAATCGCTCTGTTACCAGTTTCCGGCCACTCTTCTGCCGGGGTTGACGCTGGTCATTTCGCCGCTCATTGCGTTGATGCAAGATCAGGTGATCGCCATGAAGCAGCGTAAGATTGCGGTTGCGGCGTTTCACTCCGGACTCAGTGGGCTGGAAAAGAGTCTGGTTCTGGAAGATCTCAAGCAGCGGCGTATTCAGCTCCTCTATCTCGCGCCGGAGCGGATGCAGCATGAAGGGTTTCTTCGCCTGTTACGGACTCTCTGGGTGTCGCTCCTGGTGGTCGATGAAGTTCATTGTATTTCTCAGTGGGGTCATGACTTCAGACCGGACTATCTCAAGATCGGCCGGCTGCGTCAGGAGCTCACGAATCCTCCCTGTTTGGCCTTGACGGCGACGGCCACTGCGCGTGTGCAGACGGATGTGTGTCGCCGGCTGTCGCTTCATGACCCGTTCCGACTCGTCGCCGGATTTCGTCGGAAGAATCTGGCCTTCTCCGTACATCATTGTCAGACCCTTCGAGACAAACTTGTCCTGGTAGACCGGCTGGTTCGAGAGACAGAGACAGGCACAATCCTCGTCTATGGCGCCACTCGCCGGACGGTTGAAGAGGTAGCTGCGTGGCTGGGCCAATCCCACCCGGCGGTCGGCTACTACCATGCGGGTTTGTCCGATGACGCACGGCGTCTGGTGCATCAGGATTTCCGCCGAGGGGCGGTGCGAATTCTGGCGGCGACGAATGCCTTCGGGATGGGGATCGATAAGCCGGATGTCCGGCTGGTCGTCCATTTCGATATTCCCGGCAGTCTGGAGGCCTATTATCAGGAGGCGGGTCGCGCTGGACGGGATGGGCAACCAGCTGCCTGTGTGGTGCTGTTCCATGAACGGGATGTGGCCACCCAGGAATATTTCATTTCGCAGGCATCCAAGGATTCTGACGGCGCTGAACGGGCGGGGCGCATGACGACGCTTTTGCAAGAATTGCTGGGATATGTGTCGACGTCGACGTGCCGACAGCTCGCGATTCTGGAATATTTTAGTGATCAGGGCGAGCTTGCCTCAGGTCTTTGTGGCCTGTGCGACCGCTGTGTGACGCCGGCGCGGCAGCCGAGTCGCAAGGTTCCTCAAGGGAATGCGATCGCACCGGCAGTACTGGATACGGTGGCCTGGTGCGGAGGTCGATTTGGGATGGGACGGATCGTCGATATTCTTCGCGGAAGTCGATCGAAGGTGCTTGCGGCCTATGGGGCAGCAGATTGTCCGACGTACGGCATGTGTGGAACGGAGACGAAGCTAGCGGTCACCGGTTATGTGAAAGCCCTCGTCAACTCAGGATATCTGCAAGTTGAAGGAACGGAGTACCCTACGCTTGAACTGACGGCAAAAGGACGAGAGGCCCTGCAAGGGCTTCGCCTGGTTGAACTGGAACAGCTGGAAGGTGCGACATCCCATGGATCAGGAGAGCGGCCGCGTCGCTTAGAGGTTGTGCCTACGCCTATTCCGATGACGTTGCCGCCGGATCGGCAGCTTGTTGAACGGTTGCGACAGCTCCGCTCCGAACTCGCTGAGGAAGAAGGCGTCGCGCCATTCCTCATTTTTCACGATAAGACGTTGAAGGCCATCGCCGGTTCCAAACCGGACACGCGAGCGGCGTTACTGGAGATTCCAGGCATCGGCGAGATGAAAGCCGAGCGGTATGGCCGACGGGTGTTGGAGGTGGTTAACGGGACACAATAGCATCCACCTGAATCCCCTCACTCTTTCATGCATGAAGGCAGCGCCTACGGAGCGTGCTTTCCTGTTGAATACGGTAAAGAGATAGTTCAGAAAGCACACCCCGTCTTGCGATCTGTCTGGCCTTGCTGCACCACCATCTTGCTACGCCGCCACTGCCGGTCGAGTCGTCTTTCTTGCAAAACGTGTCGTGAGCCGTCTGGCTCTCTGAGCCTGCTGGGTCGCGCGGTGAAAATGGATCAGTGGGTCCACGATATTGCCGCAGGTCAGGCACCGAAGGGCCTGCAGCCACATCGGCAGATAGCTCTCCTTCATGTCCAATAAATGATCCACCACCATCAGACCACTGCATTTTGTGCACCTCATGGGAATCCCTCCTTCGTGATTGGATGAGCACAGCTGATTGTGCTCAGTATGTATTCAGTCCTATACGCAATGATGATGCCACGGTAATGAGTGGTGCCAACGAAGCGCCTTGTTCCTTACGTTGGCGTGACTACCCTGTGACTCTGGATCAGCAACTGGTGAGCGTTTGCATTGATTCTGAGAGCGATGTCGTCGGGGGTGATGAGGCTCTCGCTAGAGGGAGGGAAGGCCGTGACAGCGTATCTCAAGTGATACGCCTAGAAGGACGAAACGATACAGGGCTCCCTCTGTCGATCCCATCAAAACCCGAGCGGGCGGATTCTTGGGAAGGCTTTATTCTGGCCTCTTGTTATGCTGTCTTGCGTAGGAGCGTCAATGAATGCTGAGAGTCAACGAGGTGGCGACCTTTTTGGATCAGGAGTTTCAACGGCATGACCGTGGGGAGGAGAATCCCACCCTTCTCATTGACGGAACTCTCCTAGGTCCCGATAATGCCAAGTATTGCGGTCTGGCGAGGGTATTTGTGAACAATATGGAGACAAAGAGGACATGCCTGTGAGCAGAGCTGGTGATCTGGTGGCTGCGATTATGAGCGGCGGGCACGTCGTGAGTTACCGATGACGTTTGCCCAGCTTGCCAAGGTGCTCCTGGTTCAGGCCTGTGAAGAACATGACCCTGACCACAAATTTATCTTGCGGTATGAACGGGGGTTGCTTCGTCATGAAAACGCTGGTCGGGACCGAACAATTGCGGGAGATCCTCTGCCAACCGGAGAAGCTCGGGTTCTTGAACGGGCTGAACACATTGTCGATCGACTGATACAGAATCATCCTGTATTCACGTCGGCCTTCGCCGTCCTCCGGTTCAAGGCTCCGTTCATGCTGCTCATCGCTTGTGCGCTTGTGGGAGGTTTCCTCGCCGACCCCATTGGACCTGCCGGGCATATTAACCTTCTGAATTTTCCTCTCCTCACGCTTCTCCTCTGGAATGCGGTCGTCTATATCGGGCTGCTCTACAACGCGGTCGTGCCTGGATCGTCACAAGATCGGTCACAGCCCGGTGTGCCGAGGTTCGTGGAATGGCTGTTAGGACGCATCGTGAAGGGACGGCTCAGCAGACTACGGTTTGATCGGCTACAGAGTCCCGATGAGGTGCAATGGGTCACAACGTCACTTGCGTCCTATGCCGTGCGTCTGCTCCAGAGCGGTCGAGATCTGTTGAGTACCCATACCCGCAGTCTCCTCCACGCGGCTGCGGCCACGTTGGCGATTGGCGTGATCGTGGGACTCTATCTGCGCGGTTTCAGCTTTCTGTACAAAGCTGGATGGGACAGCACGTTTATGCAGGCCGAGGGAGTCCACACCTTCCTGTCCTTCCTCTTCGCACCGGCGAGTTGGCTGTTGAAGATTCCAATGCCGAGTGTAGAGGTCATCACCGAGTTGCGAGGTACGGCCAGGGCCAATGCGGCCATCTGGATTCATTTCTGGGCGATGACGACGGTGCTGCTCATTGTCCTCCCACGAACGCTGTTAGCCGTGATGGCTTGGTTTCGCAAGACCCGTCTGGCTGCCGATGTCCGTCTGCCGATTCATGAGCCGTATTTTCAGCGTTTGCTGAATCCCTATCGTGGGAAAGGGCTGTTCGTGGAAGTGCTGGCCTATAGCCATCGTGTGAAGGAGGCCGATGATCGACTGCTGACATTCCTCAGCGATACCTTCGGTGTTCTGGCGGACATCCATATCGGGAGCTCGGTTCCCTATGGTGAGCACCATCCACATTTTCCGGACGACTCTGCTCGAAGCCTGTGTGCGGTCGTCCTGTTCAACGTGGCTCAGGCTCCCGAGGAAACGCACAGTGAATTTTTGGAGGAATTGAAAGCAACGATCCGAGGAAGAGGACGACCGAACATGTTGTTGGTTGTCCTGGATTGCGAAGCCTATGCGCAGATCGATCATGAGAAGCGTTTAAGAGAGAGGTGCCAATCTTGGGCGGCGCTGGTGAAAGGGTGTGGATTGCAAGCTCTCACATACCGAGATCCTTCCGGCCCTCCGGATCAGGAACTGCGAGCCTTGCCCGACTGTTTATGGCCCGGTGATTTTCGGGAGGCACGATGACGGTCAAAAAATCCCAGATTGCCCTCTCCCTGATTTCTCATACGAATATCGGGAAGACTACGCTGGCCAGAACGCTGCTTCGGAAAGATATCGGCCTCGTCGCAGATCGCGCGCATGTCACGCTCGAAAACCAAAAATACACGGTGCTGGAAACGGACGCAGGGGAGTCGCTGCAGCTCTGGGACACGCCAGGGTTTCCCAACTGTCAAAAGATTCTTTCTCGGTTACAGGGGGCCAAGAATCCGATCGTTCGCATTTTGACGGAAGTGTGGGATCGATTTCGCGATCGGCCTTCATGGTGTGCGCAACAGGCGGTGTTGAACGTCCAGCAAGAGGCGGACATCGTCCTCTATCTGGTGAATGCGGCCGAGGAGCCGAGCATGGCCGGGTACATCGCGCCGGAACTACAGCTGCTTGAATGGATCGAGAAACCCGTCGTCGTTCTCCTCAACCAAACCGGCCGCCCCCGGGACCGTGACGAACAGCAACGTCTTGAGCAACCCTGGAAGGACTACTTCGCCCGATATGGATTCGTCAAAGGTGTCCATAGCCTGGATGCATTCAGCCGCTGTTGGGTTCAGGAAGGGATGCTGTTCGAGACCATTCAATCACTGCTCCCCTCTCGTGACCGCTCCCTCATGAATCGATTGTTCACCGCCTGGCAGAATGCGAATCTGGCCGTCTTCCATGCGTCGATGGAACAGTGGACCATGCTGGTGTCACACGCGGCGAGGTCACGGGTGATGACGGGGGCTGACGGCTCACCAATGGATGTTCAGAAGCAACAGGCGGTCGATAGTCTCTTGAAGGACTTGGTGAACGAGGTTGGCGTGACAACGAAAGCCGTCATTGCTCTGCATGGCCTGGAAGGGGATGCGATTGGTGTCATCCAGGCCAGGATGGAACACGTCGAAGTCCAACGAGGCTCGCAGGGCCGTGGCGATGCGACTCTCAGCGGTACAGCCATTGGCGGAATCGGTGGTGCATTGACCAGCGGGGCCTATGCCGGGCTCCACCTTGATGCGGCGACGGGTGGAGTCAGTATGGGGCTGTTCACGGTCGCCGGGGCAGTGGTGGGAGGCGTGCTTGGGTTTTTCGGAGGGGAAGCCTGGGCGGACCGGCAGGCAGTGCGTACACCGACCCCGGTAACGTGGTCGAATGAATATCTGAATGTGCTGGTGCAAGACGTCATTGTCCGATATCTGGCTATTGCCCATTTCGGCCGAGGCCAGGGAGAGTACGTGATGGATCCAGAAAATCCTCGGTTCTGGGTCGAGAAGGTGAACACTTTGGTCTCGAAACACCACACCACCTTACATGAAGAATGGAAACGCCTGAGGGGGCAAGAGCCTCTATCCAAAACCGAGGAGAAACCTGCAACACTTGCGGCGCTGTTGACCTCCATCACACTCGAACTGCTCTGGAACACCTACCCCGCCTCAAAACGGTTTCTTAACCGCCTGGGATGAGAGCCGACCTGTTCATGTGCTCCGGCACTCGGTTGACAGGCCGCTAATCTGCACAGGAGAATCTGTTGCTATGTCATCGAAAGAGATCCCGGTCATTCACCAGCCGGTTCCAGCTGCGCAGCAAGAAGACGACCAGCCGACATTTCCCCGCTACGAGGGACCGGCGTTTCTGTCGTACGGGTTTCGTCCATTCTTTTTAAGTGCGGCGCTGTTTGCCGGTTTGGTGGTTCTTGCCTGGGTCGCCGTGGTCGCAGGCCGGATGCAGGCGGAGTTTCTCTATCCTGCTCGTGAGTGGCACGTACATGAAATGTTGTTCGGATATTTGCCGGCGTTGATCGCCGGATTTCTGCTGACGGCCATGCCCAACTGGACGGACCGCATGCCCCTTAGGGGGGTCCCGTTGCTGTTGCTGTTTCTGCTGTGGCTGGCAGGGCGGCTGCTCGTTGCCTCACCATGGTTTGGACCATCTGCCGCTGCCATCATCGATGGAGCGTTCTTAGTAGTGCTGGCCGCTTATGTTTGGCGGGAGATCATTGCCGCTCGCAGCTGGGATCGTGCGCCGATCGGTATACTGGTCAGTTTTTTTGCTTGCGCAAACATGCTCTTTCACCTCTCTGCATTACAGGGCAGGCCGACTGACTTTCCAGAACGCCTGGCGCTCGCCGTCATGACGATGTTGTTGACGGTCATCGGCGGGCGCCTTGCCCCGACCTTTACCCGAGAATTCCTGACAGAACGACACATGACGGGACTGCCTGATGTGTTCTCTCGGGTTGATGGCGTAGCGATGGTGCTGGTCCTCGTGGGCGTTATGAGCTGGGTCGCGCAGCCAGAAACGCTGTGGACGGGAACCATGCTGCTGGTGGCCGGGGTGGCGAGTGTGGTGCGTCTCCTGCGTTGGAGGGGATGGCGGACCTGGCAAGAGCCGCTCGTGCTGATTCTGCACGTCGGGTACGGGTGGGTTGGATTATTCTTGATAGCCCTGGGTGCCTCGATTCTGGGTATTGGGTTTTCTCCCGAGAATGCCGTTCATCTTCTTACCACTGGGGCGATGGGTACGATGACGTTGGCGGTCATGACCCGTGCCAGTCTCGGCCACACGGGACGAGTACGCCATGCGGACCGACTCACTGTGGTCATCTATCTGCTGATCAATATTGGAGCGCTATTGAGGATCTTTGCTCCGAACTCGGCGACGCCCACGCCCCTGACCCATACGATGCTTGGGTTGTCCGCGCTCGGCTGGAGCGGAGCCTATCTCCTCTTTGCCTTTCACTATGGGCCCTACCTTGTCCGCCCGAGCCTTGATGAATAGAAGACTTAGAAAGTGAGCGGTGGCGGTCTCTTGACCTATGCGGTATGATGAGTATCTAGAGAGGAGGCTGGAACGGCATGAAGAACCGAACCATCATGGCAGGTTGTTCAAAATGGCTGTCCAGCAAGGCCGCAGCGAGCGAGATGCCGAGGCGTACTTCTTAGTGCGTTGAGGCCTTGAGCGAAGCGAGAACGCAGCCGGCGGTCATTTCCAACAACCTGAACAAAGGGGGCGACCGGTTTCGACGGGGATACTGAGGTCACTGTCGCATGTCGAGCTCTCGGGAACTCGTAAAAGTCCGAGAAAACGCAACTGCCAATCAAGAACTGGCACTCGCAGCCTAATTTAGGCTGAGACGTCGTTCCATCTGAGGCCCGCGGGGGTGGAATGGCGTGATGCAGCGGGCTGGTCCAAGGTCGGTGCTCAGCGGCTGAGGACGAGAATGTTCTGGGCTAGCGGCTGTTCTAAGCCTGCCGATAGGCGTGGATGGCTGCGAACCTTAAATTGTCGGCTACACATGTAGACACAGTGCACTGACGATCTTCGGACAGGGGTTCAACTCCCCTCGCCTCCACCATTCGACTCGCGAATGTGCTCGACTGAGCACATTCATGCTCGCTCATGGCGGGCCATCAAATAATGTGAGGATTTCATTCGCCGGCGAGTCGAATGGTGCCCCGAGCCAGCGAAGCGCGTCGAGGGGCAATCACCAGAAGTTCAGCCCGCCTTTTTGCGTGCTTGACCAAAAGTCTCGACAGGTAGACTTAGGCTTGATATAGAACCCCATCGATGGATGGTAGAGCGCTCATCCCATGTATTACGTGTACATTCTCCGTTGCTCCGACGATTCCTTCTACGTAGGTTCAACTCGGGGCTTGCAAGATCGTGTTCATGCTCACAACGTCGGGTAAGGTTCCACGTATACATTCAACCGTCGGCCTGTTCGGCTCATGTACACAGAGGTCTTTGATACGGAAACGTAAGCCATCAAGCGGGAGCGTCAGTTGAAACGATGGAGTGCGGTGAAAAAGCAAAGCCTGATCTACGGTGATCTCACAACACTCAGATGTTTGAGTAAACGACGTACGTAGGCATGTAGTCTCGCCTTATTGACGCCGCCGGATAGAGTCCTCAACCCACCAGTGATTTCTCCATCCTTTCTATACCTCGCTCGACCCGGAGCCATCTGATGTGGCTCTGGGCGACGGGATGAAACACCACCAGTAATTTCTGTACTTCGTGCGTACCACCCAATCTTGGTCGCGCTGGTTTCTCTGAAAGGCGTCCGAGACGGGGCCTCGTCCTGCTGGATGAGGCCCCATGCCCTCACTTGATCTTGGCAGTGATCTCCTTGCTGCCGCTGTTGTCACCGATTGTGACACTCACGGTCACTGGGTTTTTGGTGCCAGTCAGATCGGCACCATGGCCTTCCACTTTCAATTCGTAGTCGTTCCCAAGAATCAACGACCGAAGCACCGTCTCGAGGTGCACGCCGTTGATCGTTCCCTCGAACACGAATCGTCCTTTGTGCTGTTTGAAGGAGCCAGCTGGGATCGCCGTCGAGAAGGTGCCCACCTGGATGATCATGGGTTCCGTGAGCGGAGCGATGCCGTTACTGCCGGAGCCGAGAGTGAAGGTAGCCTCCAGCTTGAACTCGTCGTCATTCTGACGCTGATGATAACGCCCTTCAACGTCATCGTAATGCGGACGATGGTGAGTTCTCCCGCCATGGTGCCGCCGATCATCTACATCTAGCTTGGCTCTCGCGTCGAACTCGGCGAAGGGGATGCTGCTGCTGATCTTCGCCACAAAGGCGTCAAAGCCACCACGAAGCATGTTCTGGAGTGGACTGCCGGCCGTGCTGGGAAAGTCAGACGAGGAGGTTCTTCCGGACACATAGGCGTTGCCGGCTGCATCCAGTGCGATTCCACTGCCAAATTCACTCCTGCTGCCACCTAAATAGGTGGAATAGAGAATCGCGGTGCCAGTCGAGTTGAGCTTTGTGACGAACGCATCGGTCTGGCCCCCGCCAAAGGTACTCTGGATTGGACTACTTGCTGTCCCTGGAAAACCGGACCCCGGTGTGTCAGTTTGACCCGTCACATAGGCATTGCCGGCTGCATCCACCGCGATTCCAAGGCCATATTCCCTCCCGCTGCCACCTAAATACGTGGAATAGACAATCGCCGTGCCGGCTCTGTTGAGCTTGATGACATAAGCGTCGGTGTCGCCACCGTTCGTGTTCTGGATGGGGCTGCTCGCCGTGCCGAGAAAGCCTGGCCCAGCACCACCGGTCACATAGGCATTACCAACGTCGTCCACCGCGATTGCAATGCCGATTCCACCGCCGTTGCTTCCTAAATAGGTCGAATAGACAATCGCCGTACCGGCTGCGTTCAACTTGGTGACAAAGGAGCTGCCGCTGTTATGGATAGGACTGTTCGCGGTACCTGGAAAGTTTGGCGATGCAGTGGGGCCAGTCACATAGACCTGTCCTTCCTGATCCACAGCAATTCCATTGCCATACTCGGACCTCTGGCCGCCCAAATAGGTGGAGTAGACAATGGCGGTTCCGGCTGCGTTGATTTTCGTCACGAAGGCATCAATGTCGCCACCAAAGATGTTTTGAATAGAACTGCCCGCGGTACCAGGAAAGTCAGACTCCCAGGTTTCTCCTGTCACATAGGCATTCCCCGATTGATCCACGGCGATCCCATATGCAAAATCATCCCCGCCACTACCCAGAAACGTTGAGTAAAGAATCGCGGTGCCGGTGGTATTGATCTTTGTCACGAAGGCGTCACGATCGCTGCGCATTGTACTTTGGATGAGGCTACCAGCAGTGCCTGGAAAGTCCGGCCCCCCCACGAGACTCCCCGTCACATAGGCATTGCCAGCAGGGTCCACGGCGATTCCGGAAGCCGTGTCACCACCGCTGCTGCCTAAATAGGTCGAGTAGAGAATCGCGGTGCCCGCTGGATTAAGTTTTGTGACAAATGCGTCGAGATCGCTGGGGCCAACACCAATAGTGTTCTGAATGGGGCTGCTCGCTGTGCCGGGAAAGTCTGGGGAATTAGTGCTCCCCGTCATGTAAATGTTGCCGGCGGCATCTAGTGCGATACCCGAGGAGGCGTCCCCCCCCCACTGCCACCCAAATAGGTGGCCCAGGAGAGGACGGGGTCAATGATGAGTGGTTTGCTAGCGTCGTAAGAGGCAACCTGAAAGGCAATGTGCTGGGTCTCGCTCGGATGCAGAGCAGCTGACGCAGTATGATGCGAAGGCTGCTTAGAGGATCGGACCGCATAAGTCCCGGCCAGCAGATGCTTCTCGCCTTGCTCATCTCGCTGATAGACCACCGGCTTGTGCAGGCGGAGCGTGGGGGCCACTTGATGTCCATTCTCCCTAGATTGCTGCGGCAGAGTGAGAACGAGATCGCCCTGCTCGTCTACCGCGATGTGCTCGGCTCCGTCGAACGCCAGCATGATCTGTGCGGGATCGGCGCCGGGTGCGACGACGAGGTCATATTCGAGCTGGCCCTGATTGCCGTAGTAGACCAGATCAATCCCCGCATAGAGATTCTTGTATTCGACCTTCCGATACGTCGGAATGTGGGTGCGCCACTTCGTCGGATCATCACCGATGAAGTAGTTGGTGATGCCGGGCAGTGGTGCAAACCCGGCGACCTCGGCGTTCGTATCAGCCCCGGCGAACTTCATTCGGACGACGGAGTTCGAGTGTGCAGAGGGGCGGCTCAATTGCGGGGGCTGCGTGAGGGCATTGTGTCGCTTGCGATCTGTCACTGTACCGGTACTCAGGCTCAGTACCGCTTCATTCGGCGTCAGGAAGAGGGTGTGATTCCTCCCACGAGTGGCGAACTGCACGGAGGGATCCCATTGGCCCTGATTGGCTTCGAAGCTGAGCGGCAGCTTTCCGTAGGTCGATTGTACAGTCGCGATCGCGGGCGCCGGGGGTTGGGTCGCGTTCTCCAGCGCGTTCGCCCACAGCGTAGCTGCGGGTTCGAAACTCACGACAATGAAGAAGACCATGCTGCTGAAATGCCGGAATGTTTCATGGCTGGGTTTCATGATGACTCTCTCCTTGTAGAGTGTAGTCAGCCGATCTGATTCAATAGGTCGAGTGCTCGGCGGTTCTCGCTGTTAACGGTATAACGAGAAGGAATGGTACTGAGAAACGGCAAGCGCTGTGCCGAGTCAGTCGATATGGAAATGCGAGCGATCCTGTGCACTTCGGTAGATCGATCGTAGAAACGGAGCTGTGTGTTGGGGGAATCTGCCCCGCCGAGATCATATCAGTGTCGCGTTTGTCCTCAATACGCCGCGTGTGGGTCGTTCATGGCCGGAAGATTGATCTTTTAGGACTGCGCTTCAGATTGCTGGGATATCTCGGAGCGACGCCTTTCGACCGCCTTGGTAGAAAAGGTCCTGTAAGTTCGTCCGCCATTCTTCTCAGTAACGCTCACCCCATCTGAGGACCACTACCCAACAACCCTGCATGCCGATTTTTGTTTCGTGATTGATACCTCGGATCGAGACGGTAGCTGCGCAAAGGACGAAGGTCCCGAACGGCAAGTTCAGATGGAAGGCTGCTAATTGGTCGTGGATTCATGGAGGTCTAAATTGACGATGTTCTGTCATTTTTGAACCTCTGAAAAACCCTAGCAGAATGCTGAAAAAGTCCTCCAGCGGCGTTCTCGCATCACTCAGAGGCTCGACGTACCGAAGCGTACGCCTCGCCCCTTCGCTCGCTGCGGCCTTGCTGGACGGCCTTTTTGAGCATTCTGGGGTGTAGAGTGCGACAGTTCTTTCTATCATCGTGCAACGGTGCGCGAAGCAGAAACCGAGTTTTTCAGCAGACTGCTAGGTTCCCAGGATCTACTTTCCAGTTGTGCTTAACCCGGGACCGGCACGCATTTCGACGAGGCATACAAAGCGGTCGATACTCACTGAGCGGTCACTTCGGGAAGGAAAGGACGGGTGATTCAGCTGATCGGGACTCCCCTACAGCACATCACTCCATGGAGGACTGATGGCGAAGGCGGCATTGATCAGGCCGACGTGGGAGTAGGCTTGCGGAAAGTTCCCGAGTTGGAGCCGGGTTTCCGGTACGAAGTGCTCGGCGAAGAGGCCGACCGCGTTGGCGCCGGTGAGGCACTGATTCATGATCTGCTTGGCTTCCGGCAAGCGGCCGAGTTTCGCCAATGCTTGAACGACCCAGAATGAGCAAATCACAAAGCTCGCTTGAGGTTTGCCGAAGTCATCCTGCCGCAGGTATCGGTAGAAAAACCCAGTCTCTTTCTCGTTCTGCCGGAGGGCAAGGGCGTGCTTGATCTGAGAGACCGTTGTGTCGCAGACCTCTCGATCCGGAAACCCGACAATCGCCAGTTGTGCCAAGGAGGCATCGTAGCTGTCATCGTTTGGGCCGTTCCGTAAGGCCTTGTCCTTCATCGCGCGTAGAAGCGCATTGGCTGCTCGGGCCCGTGCTGCGTCGAGATCGATCGGCAAGTCGCGGAGAAAGCCTGATCGCTGGATGCGGTAGGCACGATCGAGGCCAGCCCAGCACATGAGATTTGTGAAGGAATGTTCCCGCCAACCATTCCGAATTTCCCAGAGCCCGGCATCCGGCTGAGAGATGCTCCGTTCGCACAGTCGGATCAAGTTCGCCACCAGCGCTTCATGATCTCTTGTGCGGAGGTCGAAAAAGCGGTTATCGAAAAAGATCGGTGCCAGAGTAAGCAACATCTCACCGTAGACGTCGTTTTGCACATGCTCGGCCGCCTGATTGTGGCTGCGTACTGGTCCGCTGCCCAGAAAGCCTCGCCAGTTGGAATGTTCGGTTTCCGGGAGGGGGAGGTCTTGACTGAGCGTGTAGACCGGTGCCAGCCGGTCCTGTGATTGCTCGCGTGTATACCCGACATTCAGTAAGAATTTTAGAAACCCTTCCATTTCCTCAAAATGCCCCAGGTTATAGAAGGCGGAGAGTGAAAAATGCGCGTCGCGCAGCCAGCAATAGCGATAGTCCCAGTTCCGCGGGCCGCCTGGTTCTTCAGGGAGGCTGGTGGTCAATGCGGCAAGGATCGCTCCCGTGTCTTCATAGCAGTGGAGTTTGAGTGCGAGGGCCGAGCGGATGACTTCCTCCTGATAGAGGACCGGGATCGAACAATGTTTTACCCAGATCCGCCAATATTTCGTGGTCTGGTCCAGAAATTCGTGGCTGACCTTGACGAGATCGTCTTCAATCCCGATTCCCCAGGTCAATGCAAAGTACATTTTTGAGGTCAGCGTCACCGGCGTTTCCTCACACAGGTAGGTGAGGGGCATGTCGGTCAAGAGCCGCAAGTACTCACCGCGCATTTCGTATCGGAGGTGGCTATTGCCGCGAACGAATCGCACCGGCGTCTTGTCCCAGCCGGAAACCGGCTTACAGGAGACGCGAATGGAGGGAGAGCCGCTGAGCGGTTCAACGATTCGAAAAAGAGCGGTCGGCCGATAGACGCGGCCATACTGCAGAAATCGTGGACAAAAGTCGGTGATTTGATACGCGTCCCCGTTCGGGAGGGAGACGGTCGTGACCAAGATATTGGTGTTGGGGAGGTAATGCTGCTTGGAGGTTGTTTCCGATAGTGGGACGGATGGGTCGATCGAAAAATGTCCCCCGTCTTGGTCCAGGATCTTCCCAAAAACAGGGGGGCTATCCGGTCTTGGAAGACAGAGCCAGTCGATCGATCCATGAGTGCCGATGAGCGCGGAAATCTGGCAGTTTCCGATGAGTCCGAACTGGTACATAGCAGGACCATATTTGATTTCTGCATGAAAGTAAACTAACTTGTTTCCATGAGGCTCTTCGCGCTTTCGCTAAGGTTCGTCCTCCCCTTGGTGATCGTGTTGGCTGTGATCGCCTATGGGGTGGTTCCGGTCGTCGACTCACTCGAGCTCAAATGGTTTGTCCGCGACCTCGATATGCGGTCCAAGCTGATGGTCAACACGATGGGGGGACCGCTGGCCGATCTGCTGGTCTCCAACTCAACAGGGAAGATCTCCGCCTATTTTACCCGGATCATTCAGGATGAACGGCTCTTTGCTATGGGTTTTTGCGATCTCGAGAATCGTCTTCTTCATAAAACCCAGGCATTTCCGCAGGATGTGACCTGTCAGGAGACACTGGATCTTGCACCAAACTCTTCTGCCGTTCGATCATTCAGCAGCGGGCCGATGCATATTATGTCGGCTTCCATCGAATCCAACGGGCGCCGACTCGGACGGCTCCTGCTGCTCCACGATATGCGGTTCATCCAACAACGGAGCAGTGATACGAAGCGTTATGTTTTTTATGTCTTTGCGGCGTTGACGGCGATCATCTCATCGGTGACTTTGCTCATCGCGCATTTCAGCTGGAAAGAATGGGTGGCCGGGGTACGAGCGATGGTCAAGGGGGAACGACTCTTGACTCCGCTGACGCAGGAGCAGCACGCTCCGGAACTTCAGCCGCTGGCGAAGGACTTGCGCTCGTTGGTGGAAGCGCTCGAGACGGATCGTCGCATGCGGGATGAAAGCCAGATTTCATGGACCCCGGCCAGCCTCAAGTCGATTCTCCATGAGCAATTTTCCGGCGATCAGGTGCTGATCGTGTCCAATCGGCAACCCTACGCCCACTTTTGGCAAGGGCAAAGCATTGCGGTGCAGGTGCCGGCAAGCGGCCTGGTGTCGGCGCTCGAGCCGGTGATGCGTGCCTGTTCCGGCATCTGGGTTGCGCATGGGAACGGATCCGCAGACCGGGACGTTGTGGATGAGCGACACCATGTCAGTGTTCCGCCGTCGAATCCCTCGTATCAGATTCGTCGCGTGTGGCTCACCGCAGAGGAAGAAGCCGGGTATTACTATGGATTTTCCAATGAGGGACTGTGGCCGCTCTGCCACATCGCTCATGTCCGGCCGACCTTCCGGTCATCGGATTGGAAACATTACGTGGCCGTCAATGAACGGTTTGCCCAGGCCGTGTATGAAGAAGCGACGACCGATAATCCGGTCGTGCTCGTTCAGGACTACCATTTTGCTCTTTTGCCGAAGCTCATCCGAGACCGTTTGCCCACCGCTACGATCATCATGTTTTGGCACATCCCTTGGCCGAATGCGGAGAGCTTCGGGATTTGTCCTTGGCGTGAGGAAATTCTCGAGGGGCTCCTGGGGAGCAGCATTCTCGGGTTCCATACCAGGGTGCATTGCAATAATTTCATCGATAGCGTCGATCGCTCCCTTGAGGCACGGATCGATCGAAACAGTTCCACGGTGTCCTATGGGGGGAAAATGACGGCGGTCAATCCCTATCCGATCTCTATCGAGTGGCCGTTGCAATGGCTCCGTAATCAGCAACCGATCCAAGAATGCCGGGCCAGGCTGCGTGAGGCGTATGGAATGCCGGAGGATTGCCTCATCGGTCTAGGGGTCGAGCGGTTGGATTACACGAAGGGCATACTCGAGCGATTCATGGCGGTGGAACGTCTATTGGAACTCCAACCGGAATGGATCGGGAAGTTTACCTTTCTCCAGATCGCCGCTCCGAGCCGCTCCGTCATTGAACAGTACCATCATTTTACCAGCCAGGTCTCTGCGTTGGCCGAGCAGATCAATAAACGCTTTGGGCATGCCGGCTATGAGCCGATCTGTCTCCGAATTCAACATCATGAGCCGGCTGAGGTCTGTGCGTGCTACCGTGGAGTGGATCTCTGTGTGGTGAGTAGTCTCCATGATGGCATGAATCTCGTTGCCAAAGAATTCGTCGGTGCCCGGGACGATGAGCAGGGCGTGTTGATTCTCAGTCAATTTGCCGGGGCTGCTCGGGAACTGACGGAGGCGTTGGTGATCAACCCCTACGACATCGATCAGTTTGCCGCAGCCCTCCATCTGGGCCTGACGATGCCGAAGGTGGAGCAACGGGCCAGAATGCAGAGCATGCGTGGATTGATCCAAGAGTTCAATGTGTATCGGTGGGCGGGCCGGATGCTCATCGATGCCGCTCGCATGAGGCAAAAAGAACGAGTCATGAAGCAGGCGAGACGACCGAGTTTGCTGAGCTGATAGAAAGGCATCACAGGCATCATGGATTATCTCTTGACGGAAGCAGGAACACTGGAATTGGAGAAACTCATAAAGGGGAGGTCGCTCTACGCATTTGATTTCGACGGAACCTTGGCGAAGATCGTTCGAGAACATCATGCGGCGAGACTGTCACGTCCCATCCGCTTCTGGCTTGAAAAACTTGCACAGGGAGCTCCCACCGCGATTATCTCGGGACGCTCGGTCGAAGATCTGAAGTCGCGGGTTGGGACGGTCGTCCCGCACTTGATTGGGAACCATGGCTCAGAAGGCCCCCATACGCGCGAGGAGGATCAGCAGCAGGTTCGCGAGACCTGTCGAGCATGGTTGCAGTTTGTGACCGAGAGGTTTCACGATGAGCTGGCGCACTGCGGGGTGTCTATTGAGAATAAGTCCTATTCGCTCTCATTTCATTATAGAACTGTCGATCGCCGAGATGCGGCGCGGATACTGATCAATCGAGTGATCGGCGAGCTGTCTCCTCCGCCGCGCATTGTCCTCGGGAAATCCGTTGTGAATGTGATGCCGCCGACGGCCTCGCACAAGGGGACGGCATTGTTGGAGTACATGCGTCGGCTAGACTGTCCCACGGCGCTTTATGTGGGGGATGACGAAACGGATGAGGATGTCTTTGCGTTGAGGGACCATCGCATCCTGACCGTCAGGGTCGGTAAGAAGAAGGGTTCATCAGCCCGTTATTTTCTGAAAAGACAGGCAGAAATCACCGCCGTACTGCAGTTCCTGGTCGAAGGCGGTGATCGCGGCCTCCAAACCTGGAGTGGGTGCCATGAGCAGGGGATTTCCAGACCAACCTCCCACCCTAACGAATAGCGTTAGCTGGATGTTGAAAGGGTTCTATGGCGTCGTTCTCGTGTCGGTTCTAAGCGTGTGAGGGGTATCTCGTGAAGCGTCATTCGTTTGTGAGATATAAGGCGCGAACAACGAGAGAAGAACGATCGGCTTACTCCGCCAATTGCGAGCGCTCTCGTCCGAGAAGCAGATCATACGGGGCGAAGTCGTCGCTCAATACTACGCCTTGAGGCCAGGGGTCGGTTCGTCGCGTATTCAATAACGCGATGGTTTCCATCGGCAATCGTTGATTCAGTGCCGCCTCAGTCATTTTCGAAAGGGTCTGGCTGGTCGAGGCCTGTTCAATGAATCGGCCTCCAAAGAACACCAAGTTCTTTGCCGGGGACATGCCGGTCTTCCATGGTCCTTCCACGGCAAAACTCTCCAGAGCCGGGAAAGCCTGCTTCATCGTTTGTACGACCGCCGACGCACGGGCCAGATCCCCTTCTTTTCCGGACGAGGCCAGGTTGACTGCAACAATACCGTCTGGATTCAGGCGTGCTCGCACCAGCGCGTAAAACTCCGCAGTCGTGAGATGAAACGGGATCATGTCACGTGCAAACGCGTCGATCCAGATGAGGTCGTATGCCTGATCTGTCGCGTTGAGAAAGGCTCGACCATCCTTCACATAGACATGGTGATTGGCCGGGGGGCGATACGCAAAATACTCTTCGGCCATGCGGACCACCACCGGGTCGAACTCCACGATATCCAATTCCAATGTGGGCCACCGTCGTGCCAACCACTTCGCTATTGAACCACCGCCATGACCGATAATAAGGCCACGCTTTGGCTCGGACACTAGTGCCAGCGACGCGACCATCATTTGACTGTAGGGGAGAAACAGAGAATCTGGTTCGACTTTCCACATGGTGGCGTGGAATGTCCGGTCCAAGACGAGGTACCGGAACAAATCATCTTCACGAATACGGACCTGCTGGTACGGACTTTCCTCTTGATGGATGGGGGCCCTGAGTCGTTGGATAGGATGGAGTGCCAATGTTCCCAGCAGCGCGATGCATCCGACCACAATCAGCGAGACGAGGGGGTGAGAGGGTATGCCTTGCATCAGCCACAGGATCCCAAGTCCGACCTGAATGCCGCCCAACCAGGCAAGGAGAGACTGGCTTCCAAGCCAGGATAACAGAAAGAAGGCGGTTCCCCAGGTGCCGACCAGGCTACCCACGGTGGAGAGGGCGATCATGCGGCCCGTCTGCCGACCGAGGTGGTCCATATCGGCTACGGCCAACCGCAACATGGCTGGTAAGACCCCGCTCAGGCCGAATGCGGGTGGAGCCAGGAGGACGGTTGCGGCGAGACATGGGCCCCAACGGGGATCCTGTACGAGCTTCTCGATCTCAAACAGAACCGGCTGGTTCATCCATGCGACGAGAAACGTCCATCCACCGGAAAACAGCAATAAGGCCGCCAGGACTCGTCCGCTGGTATACCGATCGGAGATCCATCCGCCGAACGCATATCCGCTGCTCATCGCGGCGAGAATCACGCCGATCAAGGCTCCCCATACGAACAGCGAACTGCCGAACACAGGGGCCAAGAGCCGGCTTCCCAAAATTTCCAAGGCCATCACGACTGCTCCGGTCACAAGAGCGGTGCCGAGCAAGAACCAACGTGGAATGCGAGGTGGGTGAAGCGTCATCGAGTGGATGGGAGTCTGAAAACCCTTCTCCTGATATTGAGTGGGACGCGGCGTCGGATTGTACTCAACGCATTTCACGAGAGTCAACGAAGACGGATCTGAGTTCGCCTCAAGATCAAGCCTAGAATTGATTGCCCCAGGCTGGGCAGGTTGTTATACTTCTGGACGAATTCCTAAGGTGAAGGAGGGTTGGGTATGCATATCAGTGTGATCGGAACCGGCTACGTCGGACTGGTGACAGGCGCCTGTTTTGCTGAATTTGGCGTGAATGTCACCTGCATGGATAACGATAGCCGAAGAATTGAAAAGCTCAATAAGGGAGAAATCCCGTTTTTTGAGCCTGGCGTGGCGGAACTTGTGGCGAAGGGGACCAAGGAAGGTCGGTTAGGTTTCACGACGGACATTGCTCAGGCTGTGGACAAGGCGCTGGTGATTTTTATCGCCGTGGGTACTCCACCAAGCCAAGATGGCAGCGCCGACCTGTCGTTTGTCAAAGAAGTAGGGAGAGGCATTGCTCTCCACATGAATAGTTATAAAGTGATTGTCACCAAGTCAACGGTGCCGGTTGGGACCGGCGAAGCGATTCGCGAAGTCGTGAAAAAAACGCAGAAATCGCCGATCCGGTTCGACATGGTTTCGAATCCGGAATTTCTTCGGGAGGGATCGGCCATCGAGGATTTCATGCGGCCGAATCGTGTGGTCATCGGTGCAGACAGTGATCAGGCGGTCGCCATTATGAAGGATCTCTATCGTCCGCTTTACCTGATTGAAACCCCGATCGTCGTGACTGATGTGCCGACGGCGGAGTTGATCAAGTATGCGTCCAATGCGTTTCTTGCGACGAAGATTTCATTTATCAACGAAATCGCCAATCTGTGCGAGCGGGTTGGAGCCAACGTTCAACTGGTGGCGAAGGGCATGGGATTGGATCACCGAATCGGGTCCAAGTTTCTCCACGCGGGTCCCGGCTTTGGCGGGTCGTGCTTTCCGAAAGACTTGGCCGCGCTCATTCAAACCGGCGAACGCAACGGCTATCCTATGCAGATTGCCTCTGCTGCGTCACATGTCAACGATGTCCAACGTGGGCGGATGGTCGAAAAGATTCGGGATGCTGTCGGCGGATTGAAGGGGAAAACGTTGGCGTTCCTTGGCCTGTCGTTTAAGCCCAACACGAACGATCTCAGGGAGGCTCCGGCGTTGGCGATCGGGCGGGGTCTTGTGGCGGAAGGTGCGACTATTCGCGCGTATGATCCAGAGGCACTGGCGGAAGCTTGTCAGATGATGCCGGAACTCAAACCCTGCCAGGATGCCTACCATGCAGCGGAAGGGGCAGATGCGTTGGTGATCATGACCGAATGGAACGTCTTCAGAAATCTCGACTTTGAAAAGCTGAAGTCCGTCATGCACGCGCCGCTCTTGATCGACCTCCGGAATGTCTATGATCCTGAACGAGTCACGTCAGCGGGATTCAAGCACGTGTCGGTGGGGCGAGCGGCCTACGGCCCGAAGGGGTAAGGGCTGAACAGATTCGAGTGCTGCGTCCTTCGATCAACTCGGAGCAGGGCCTTTGACTGGCCTGCTCTGAGTTTGCCGAAGAGTTCAGAGCGAACGGATAGCGCAAACTGTTGAGGCATAATGTTTGCAATCGCGAAAAGCGGATCCGGTCTCCTTTCAGCATGACTCTGTCGGGATGTTGCCGACAGGGTTCCTACATCTGGTTAGGTCAGCCGTGGCAACTCAGCCTTTGAAGCCGTCTCCTTCGTTTTGGGTTTATACCCCATTCGATCCAAGACCTTCATGATTCTCGTCTTGAGCCGGTCGTCGGCCTCGGCTAACGCGGTGGCCAGCGGTTCCACTGCCGGCTTGCCGATCTTTCTGAGAATCTCGGTCGCCGATTGGCGAATTTCGTCTTCCTCCGATACGAGGAGGGGAATCAGTGGGGGGACCGATGGGCCACCGAGTTTGATGAGGGAATCATACGCTCGCTGGCGGACATCACCGACCTCGTCGGTCAGTGCTGAGACGAGTGGATCCACCGCACGAGGATCTTTCAGCTCACCCAACACCTCCGCAGCGTACTTTCGGTTCAGCCAGTGTGAATCTTTGAGGTCGAGCAACATCGCATCGGCTCGTGCGGTATTCGGATCTTTCGGGCGAATCTTGAAGCTTTTTGCGACCCGCTTGCCGCCTTCCTCCACGACGCGAATGGTGGCGCCGTCTCCGGCCTTGATTTTCTTAAGGTCCTCCAGCGCTTCTTCCGCCACATCCAACAGGACCGTCTTGCCGTCGTAGGCCAGGAGCTCGACCTCGAGCTGTCGGCTCTCCGGATTGACTGCGACGACGCGCTCAGTCACTAAGTTGAATCCGTCTTTTTTCTCTCCGCCCTTCGGGGCAATCTGAATCAACTTGGGGGCTTCATCTGCCATGGGAATGTATCCTCTAGAGTATGGAGTAAAAGGGTTTACTGTTCGGGTTTCCACCCGAGGCTGGCCAATACCGCCTCGACGGTTTCTTGGACCATGGTGTTTTCGTCTTCACGTAACGGCAACAGGGGTTGAATGGCTTCTGTGGCGCCGAGCCGAGCAAGCGACTCGGCGGCATTTCGCCGGACAAGCCAATCTTCGTCGCGGAGCGACGCAATCAAGGGCTCGATGCCTCGGCGATCGCCGATCTTGCCCAGCGCTTCCGCCGCGTGGCGGCGGACCATCCAGTTGGGTCCGAGCAGTCCGTCGATCAGGGCTTCGACCGCCCGCACGTCGCCGACTTTCTTGAGCACACGGGCTGCATCTTCCCGGAGGGTACTATCCATGAGGGCGTCAATCAGTCCGGGGACCGCCTGTGAATCGCCGATCCGCTCGAGCGCCCACACTGCCGCCGTCCGCACCGCCCCGTCACGGTCCTTGATTGCCTTGACCAACGGTTCCACCGCGCGCCGGTCTCGCAACTTTCCGAGTGCCGATGCCGCCTGTTCCCTGATCGCCCAGGACTCGTCCTGGAGAGCTTCGATCATCGGTTCGACGACCGACGGGCCCATTCGCACGATCGCGCTGGTCGCGGCCTCCCGAATGACCACGTCCTCATCGGCCATCAACTCAATCAGCCGAGGCAATGCGTCTTGGCCGGTCTGGCCGAGGCTTGCGATCGCGTGATCGCGTAGGGCTTCGTTTTCGTCGTAGAGCGCGTGAATCAGTTGTTCGATGCGATCAGATGTTGGGTGCTCAGTCATGCTCACTATCCTCTTCTCGAGTCTGGTGTTCCATGGCCATGATGGCCTCAAGCTTATCGGCGATCAACCCGGCATTATAGGCCACCAGGCCGTCGCGATCCGTCCTGAGTCGGTCGAAACTGTCTTTGTGCGGCCGCAACACCCCCACGTCTTTGATCTTGGCCAAGGCTTCCATCGCATAGACCCGAAGTGGTCGAATGGGAATGGCCTCGAGATAGAGGTGAGTCGGACGGGAGTCCCCGATCAACCCAAGGGCTTTGATCGCCAGTTCCTTCACGCCGGTATCTTTATCCTGTTCGAGTCGCTTCATCAGCGGAAGCACGGCCCGGACATCGCCGATTTTTCCCAGGAGATCGGCTGCCGCTTCGCGCACGAGCCAATCATCGTCTTCGAGATATTCGAGGAGAATTTCCACACTCGGCCGCCCGATCCCCAGAAGGTCGATGACGGTCGCCATCCGCGCCTCTTCCCGCTCACTGGCTCCTTCGACGTCGCGCAACGCATTGAATGTCGCATCGATACGTTCTCGAATGGCACTCAATTTCTTCAAGGTGCCCACGGCGATTTCTCGAACAGCCGGTTGTCCCATCGCATCAATGAACGCGTCAATGGAACGCGGATCTAGAAGTTGATCCAGCATCAGTGCCGCTGCAATCTGTGCTTCAGGATGGGGGTGCTTGAGCAGGTCGCACAGGGGCAGCACGGCGGTCGGAATGGCGCCAATCAGGTGCGTTAACACCTGCCTGGTTGGGCCTTCCGGTGTGTGCGGTAACAAGGCAACCAATGCCCGTGCGGTGTCCACATCGAGCACCCCTGCCATCTGTTCAAGCGCAGCCGCTGCAGCGTTGCGGACGCCATCCTCGTCGCATTCGAGCAGTGCGACCAGGGCGACTCCAGCCCGTGGATCCTTGATGCGCGCCAACATCGCCGCCGCTTCCTTCTTCAGCTCAGTCGGGCCGGTCCGCAGGGCGTCCATGAGCGCTTGGACTGACCGTGGTCCGCCGGCCACACAGGCGGCTGTCGCCCGCATGCGGCGCCAGTCTTCTTCATGAATGAGTTCCGAGACCAGGGTCTCGATGGTTTCTTTCGACATGGTGTTCAGAGGTGGCTGATGGAGACTTGGCGGGGTCGCCATCCCACGAGCGTCAAGGTCTCTCGAACATGGAATCTGATGTTCTCATCCTGCGAATCGTTCAATAGAGGAATGAGAACGGGAACGACTTTCGATCCGAATTTGGCCAATGATGCGGCCGCCTCTGCACGGGTATGAGTGGGGCTCAGGGCGGCGACGAGCGAAGGGATTGCTCTGTCGTCACCGATCAGGCCCAGCGCTCGTACGGCTGCGCCTTGCGTGATGAGTTCTTCATTCCACTGCTCTCCACAGCCGACCGCTGTTCTGGGTGCTTCCGGAGGGGTCGTGCCCCTGACAACATCGATCAGGACGGGTACGGCGCGGGGATTGCCGATACGTCCGAGTGCCTCGACCGCCACGGTCCGTAAACCCGGTTCACGCAGGACCACGTATAAATGATCGACGGCTCCGGCATCACCGATGTCGCCCAACGCCCGCACGGCATCCTCGCGCACAGCTGAATCATGATCGTTGAACAAAACCGAGAGCAGCGGTTCAACCGCGAGAGGGGAACGAGCCTTCCCGAGCGATTCCACTGCATGTAGGCGGACGAGCCAGTCGTCGTGCTTCAACGCATGCACTAAACATGGAATAGCCGCGTCACCGATGGCCGCCAGGGCTGTCGCTGTCTCCTCGCGAACCGCCTTGACCTTATCCTGCAGCAGCGGGATCAGGGCTTCCACGGTCTCTGTGCTTTTCACGCGGCCCAAGGCCTGAGCCGCGTGCATCCGGACGATCCAGTCGCTGCTCTTCAGTGCCGACAAGAGCGGAGTGAGTACGCGTTCATCCGCAATGGCTGCCAGGATCGCCGAGGCCGCCTCTTGAACTGCCAATTCGCCATCAATCAGGCAGGCTCCGAGCGCTTCAACAGCCGGTGCTCCAATCGCGCGCAGCGCGTCCACGGCCGCTTCTCGCACGGAGCGGTCCTCGTCTCGAAGCAAGGACACGAGAGGAGTCACTGCACGCGGATCTTTGAACCGACCAAGCAGACGTGCGGCCTCTTCGCGGATCGCCCAGTCCTCATCCCTGAGCGCGGTAATCTGTTCTCTAACGCTGTCGACCATGTTGCTTTCTGCCAGGATGTTGACAAAGTCCGCCGGCTTTGTGCTTATGTCGCTTTCACGCACGTGAAGCGTATCTCAAGAAACGTCGTTCAGGTGCGAGATGCCAACGACGAGATACGAGAGTGCGGCCTTGTGCGAAAGAATATGGCTCCCTCGGATTGAATCAGACGGTGTCACCGGATGGTCCAAACCGTCCGGTCTGTCCCAATGGCCGATCGATGCGCAGGTTGTCGGCTTGACTGGAACTAATTTCTACCTCCTCATCGGGAGGGGTCCACCCAAGCGTTTCCAGGGTTTCGAGCGTAATTTGCTTAAGAGCATCTTTGGCCGTCAGGCGAACTGAGGCGTAGGACAGCACGCGTTCCTTCTCCGCTTCCACCTCCGACGCCTTGGGGTCGTAGAGAAAGGCAATGAGGGGTTCAATCGCCGCATCCCCGATGACGGTCAGGGCCGCTGCGGCCTTCTCACGCAAGACCCCGTCTTTCAACAGCATGATCAGATCAGGAATCACGCGTGGGTCGCGAAACTGGCCCAGGGCGGTTGCCGCCGCTTCTTTGATGAAGGCATCCTCACTGACGATACATCCGGGTGTCGGCGAGCCTTCTTGCCTGATCCCTTTGCCCTTTAGGGCATCCAGTACGGCCGGGAGCGCGCGAGAATCGCCGATCATGCCGAGTGATGCGATGGCATGACGCTTCACGGCTCCATCTTTCATGGCTTCGATCAGCGCATCGATGGCCTGCGGGTCGCCGATCATGCCGAGCGCGATCGTGGCATCTTCACGAACGGCTCGATCCGGGTCTTTCAATGCTGCAATGAGCGCCTCAACCACTTTGGCGTCACGGACCCAGGTCCGGCCGATTTGATAGTCCGTCGTCATCCCCCCCAATGCCCGAGCTGCGTGACAGCGGACCACGAAGTCCTTGTCGCTCAGACTCTCAATGAGTGGGTCAACCGATGGGTGTCCGATGTAGACCAACGCGGTTCCCGCGGTTTCTCTTACGATTTTCGACGAGTCTCTGAACAGCTTGATCAAGGCTGGAACAGCCTTGGGATCCGCGATGCGGCCCAGAGCCTCCGCCACGGCGCTCTTGACGGCTCCGTCACGGTCACGACACGCGACAATCAGGGCATCGACGGTTCGGGGATCCTTCATTTTTCCGGCGGCTTTAGCGGCATGTTCTCGGACGCGCCAACGCTCGTCCTTCAAGGCCGTCATTACGCGATCGATGGCAGGTGAGCCTATCTTCACCATGGCTTCGACCGCCTGGTCTCGGACTTCCATGATGGGGTCATTGAACAGGCCGATCAGAGCCTCAATCGCTTTGGGGCCGCCGATTTTTGAGATGCCAGAACCGGCATAGGCTCGGACAGACCAGTAATCATCGCTGCAGGCGACGAGTAAGGCCTCAAGGGTTGACGGATCACCCAGGTCGGCCAGTGTTTTCGCCGCCTCCTCACGGGTGGCATCGTCCACATCCTCAAGTGCGTCCAACAGGGTATCGAGTGTATTAGCCATTGTTTGGTTTCTGGTCGTAATAGGGGTCAGGTTGTCCGCCGTGAGGGTATGTGCGCTTGCACAATATGACCAAGGTCTGCGTTCCACGACCTTGCACGCACTGGTCCAAGGCGCGTGAATAATCGATCGTACCGTTCAGGCCGACCGTAAAGGGAAAATCGAAGGTGAAGCTGATGAATTTATATTTGCCGGGCCGGAGTGTCAGGTCTCGGCGCTCAGTTGTTTTCGGGGCATCGAGCGACTCCGGGTCGGAATTCCAGATTGAAGGCGTGACGCCAGGTACTTGCCACCATGACATGGGGACTAACTTGGTCGCGTCAATAGTGATCTGGTATTCCTGGAGATGGGCAGCCGGCCGGTCTCCGGCGAAGCTGTTTTGAGCAAACACGATCGTGAGCAAACCATTGACGGTTGCGCAAAGGAGAAAAAGCAGATGTTTCATCACAGTGTTGCAGCTCATAGGTCGTTAGCGCTTCTTGGCACGGGGTACAGGCTGGGTGGCGGTCTCGGTTTGAAAGATCTCCTCGACCACCTTGCTATCCCATTCTGTGTGGGTTTCAAGCTGGAGTATTCGCATTACTGTCGCACCGGTATCGATGATGGATATCGGTTGACGGATGATCTGGCCCCGCGCGATCCCCGCTCCGGAGACGATCCAAGGAACAGACGCTGTATCGGTTCTCATGATTTCGTTGCCGGGGTCAGTGCCCTTCGTGCTCAGCGTTGTTACAAGGACGGTCGTTCGGTCTAAGAGGTTGTAGTGTTTGAAGAGGTCCAGGACGGATTTCATGGCGGCATCAACCGTCTTGAGGGCCTGTTGGTACTCCTTCGAATCCCAACCCTGGGTCACACCGGCTCGCCCAGCCTCTGGAAGATGCACCACTAACAAATGCGGCAGGGCGTGGACGGCATGGCCGTATCCATGACCGCTCGCGGCCTTCTGGAAATACTGTTGAATGTAGGCGACGAGTTTCTGGGAGCCGCATTCGGGCCGCAATGCGCCACAAAGTTGATAGTCGGTGTAAGGCGCAGGCTTCGCGAGCTGATAGAGCGATTCGTCCATAAAAAAGACGGCGCTATCTCGCCCTCCACTGACATCGAGGTAGTCGAAGAGACTCGGGGCACGTGGATAGCCTCGGCTGAACTCAAACGAATTCCAGGTGATCCCATGTTTTTCGACCGGCAGGCCGGTGACGAGCGAGGCCATCATGGGAAGTCGCAGGGCCGGTTGAACGGTGTTGGCTGACCATGTCACAGACCCTTCCTTGACGAGCTTACTGAGGACCGGCATGGCGCCACTCTTGAGCGAATCTTGACTAAACCCTTCAAGGACGAACAGGATGACATGTTCTGTTATGGGGCTGAGGGGGGCGGCTGCTTCACCGGCGGGAGGCGTCGCATGAACGGGAGTGTATGCTCCGCATACCAGCCACCAGGCTAGAAGACCTCCCAGCGTTGTGCATATGCGTGAAGGACGTTGTGTCATCACGTGACAATGAGCCTCTGGATTCGGAAACGAAAGCGTTACCCTAACATGCAAATTTTCAGGAAGGCAAGGTGGGGCACATCATCCTTCGAATGCTGGCGGAACCGTCGTTCCGGTGTTAAGCTGATTTTGCTAGTTGGCTCACGTTGCCTGCTCTGTCTGAGTGGGGAGGGGTGGTTGATGTCCGGTTCGACCCTTCGGCCGTGGTCTCTCTTTACCGGGATACATCGCAAGTCCTGTCCCTTCCTTTCGTTCCTTTTTATTATCGCTGCCGGTTTCTTTGTCTTCTCGCCTGCACGTGCTGAAATTCGGGTCGTCAATGCCCAAGGCGAACATCGCATGGGTGACCGCGATACCCGTGAAGATGCGATCCGCCTTGCGACGGAGGCGGCTAAACGAAATGCCCTGGAACAAGTCGCGACGTATCTGGAGAGTGTGACGATTGTCGATGGCATGGACGTGACCAAAGACGAAATCCGCACCTATACCGCCGGCTTGGTGCTTGTGCTCAACCAACAGATCACCACGAGTCTCGACGGCGATGTCGTCGCTATCAGGGCGAACCTTCTGGCGCAGATGGATACAGATGAAGTTGCGCGTGCGATCACCACCCTTCGAGAAAATGAAGATGCTCGTGTGCAGCTGGTTGAACTCAAACAAGAAAATGAACAGTTGCAAGAGGAACTTCGAGCGGTGAATCAGGCGCTGGGGACTGCATCTACCCCGGATCAGATCTACCAAGCCTCACAGAAGCGGAAGGAGATTCTCAACCGCGTGCAGTCGAATGCGATGGTCTCGCAAGCTTGGACCAATTGGGTGCTCGTGTCGCCGGTGGGGATCCCGCAAGGCTTTTTGAACAGCGCAAGCGGTCTCTTCCCGGCTAATCCGCACATCGCCATTGCCCAGCAGATTATTGCCTATCGGCAACCGATGGGTCCGCCTCAACCGCCAAGACCTGGGAGCAGGTCTGGTCGGATGCCAACCCATGAGCTGGTGCCGCCTCCTGGCGGGGCGACCGCACCGCGAACGTTCAACAACGAGATCATTCATCGGACACCTCCCGGTTCGCCTCAAGGGGATCGTCAACCGGTGGGCCAACCGGGCCAAGGGTTTGGTGGAGCAAGGCGAGTGCCGCAGGGGCCGCCGGGCTTGCAGCAATCAGGGCCGCCCCATCGAGGGGATCGGTCTTTCGGGGCACCGGGGGGAGGTCGTTAGTTACGATGGAAAATCTGAAGAAAAACATGGGAATAGGTGTTGTAGTCGTGGGTCTCTGGCTAGGTTGGGGGCTTGCTTCGAATATGGCTCCAGCCGCTGAGGTCGGCTACTCCGTAGATCAGTACTGGATAGGTCGAGGCCAGGGCGATCTCGCCAAAGGAAAAGTAATCTGTCAGCGTGTGTCGGAGCTGTCGGCTCGGACTGATCTGGCCAAGCAGATCCGTGTGTTGGTCAAAGAGCATCTGATCGATCGGGTCCGTGAACGGTCTGGACGTGAGACCGAGCAGGACATTGAACTGACTCGTGAAGAGATCGTTCAAGAATATTTGCAAGACGTCAAAATCGTTGATCGGCGGATTGATGAGGAGAATAAGACCTGTACTGCGACCGCGATCATGGCGAAACGTCCGATGTTGCCGAAGTCTCCGGATCAAGCACCAAGCCCCTCTGATATCCATTGATACCCATCAGTAAGGTCTCGCCCTCCGTATAGGCTGGGTTGCAGTCCCGAATCTAGATCGGCTATGTAATCCCTCATGCCGGTCGAAAACAACTTTCAGCACGACGAACTATCGCGGAAGAATCCGGGTGAGCGTTTGCGTGTCGCCGATCTGACGGATGTTGTCCCTCCGGATTCGCCAAAGTGGGGCGAGGCCATGGCTCAGTACGGGGCGAGCCTGTCTCAAGCCGGTATCGCCAGTGTGGTCTTTCTTCATGGCTCACTCCACGGGACCGATCTCTTCGGCATGCAGCGGTTGGATGAGGCCGGTGGGCTGAAGCGGGGCTATTCACGAGGTGTGTCGGGAGTTGATGCGTTGCTCGCGGCAATGCGAGAAGAAAGCAACGGTATTCCGTTGTTGCCAGGTGGACTCAAGCCACCGCTCTCGAACGATCATGCAACGAAGCATCTCCTGGACGAACAGATCGGGGCTGTAGGCAACTTCACCGAGGCCTATGTTCAATCGTTCAAGGACGCCATCAACAAGAATCTACCCCAACCTATCTCCTGCCACAGGCTCCTCTGGTCATGTGAGCACCATCATCTGGGGCGGGCGCTCGCCGCTGTGTCCCTGCTCGCGGAACTCGACAAGCTCTGTAAACAGCAAAGGTTGGAAAAAGGGCATCGAATTCTTGTCCAAGCGCATGGACAAGCGGGACTGGTTCTGGCGCTTGTGTCGAATCTCCTTTGTCCAAGCCCGATTACGGGACGACCCAAACTGCTCAGTATTCTGCGCGGCTATGCGGAACAGACAAATCAGCCGGCACTCATCGAGGCGGTGCAACGCATCGAATCGCTACTCGTAACGACGTCGCTCCTCGATGGCGCCGCGCTCGACGTCGTCACCTTTGGCACACCGGTCCGCTACGGATGGGATACTTCCGGCATTGGCAAGCTCCTGCACGTTGTGAATCACCGAAATCTTCGGACCGATGGAAAGAGCTGGTTGGCGAAGATGGAGCTGCCTCAGATCACGATGGAGATGCCGATTGCGTGGGGTGGGGACTACGTTCAGGAATTGGCTGTGGCCGGTAGTGATGCCGTGCCGACGACAGAGCCAGGCAAGGCTGCGAACAAAATGGTCTGGGAGCTGGTCGAGCCGTACGATGGGTTTGAGCGGTGGCTGGAATGCGCGAGGCGGGCCGTACGGTTCCCCAGCGAAGGCTGCTGTCTCCTGGTCGATTACAAAGATAGCACCGGCTCAACCAACCCACGCGACCACTACTATGGCCATGCGGTGTACACCCGTCTGAACATGATGCTGTTCAACACCAGTGCGATCGTCCGTTGCCTGTATTCCGCGTTAGGTTCTTCCTCTCCTTAATCGCCGGTGATAGGAGGTCATGTGCATCCGCTTGTTCGGCTTGGTCACGGAAAAAAAAGAGAAAGAAATCATTCGGACGGGATGCGATCAGGAAAGTTTGAAATGATACCGTCGACACCAAGGGAGAGTGCGCGCTCGATGGCGCTTGGACGATTGGCCGTATACACGAACACGCGTAGATCCGAGCTGTGGAACGATTCGATCAGACGGCGGGTCACTCTGTCGTGGCGAAGACCGACGCAGGACGCGGCGTATGTCATCGCGCGGGCGACGGAAGCGGCAGGAAACCTGTCAAACAGCACCATCAAGGAACTGCTCAGGTCAGCCGCCCGGACGTGTATCAGTTCTTCGTGCAGGAACGATGCATAGAGGATAGGGCCTGTAAAGCCTGCATGGCGGACGGTCTCGACCGTCTGTTGAGCGATGCCTGTGACCTTGATCTCCAATATCAATCCCGTTCGTCCAGTGGCAGCCTCCAGGACTTCCTGAAGGGTGGGGATTCGTTGGCCATTCCCTGCATCGAGCCGCTTGGCGTCCTGGAGCGACAGCCGATCGATCCGTCCTCTTCCATCGGTCGTTCGATTCACCGTGGCATCGTGCAGTGCCACGAGGGTGCCGTCCGCTGTACGGCGAAGGTCGACTTCCACAAAATCGACCCCGCAGGCGATGCCTGCGTGAATCGCTGCTACGGTATTTTCCGGGGCGTGGCCGGCTGCTCCGCGATGGCCGATCCGTATCACCTGGCGCGCGGAGTGCCTCGAACTCCGGTCGTTCGATTCAGGGCCGCTCATGATCGTGCCTGTCCGGCATGGGTGTGCAAAATGGAGGAGAATGAATCGGCATACGCAGAGTCTTTTCCGCTCCGCCGATCCCAGGATTTTCCACAAAGCCGAGGGCGTTGCAGGTTCCGGCTGAAGAACTCATGATGTGGGACGGGACCAGTCCGGCGCGGACCAATTCTGTGGCGGCTGCCGCCTGGAAGATGGCTTTGCATCCGCCTCCGCAGAATACAAACAGGATGTTGCCGTACTTATTCGAGAGGTCGTCGTGCATCTAAACGCTCCGGATTGATGTGTCCACGTTGCATCCCGGGACGCGCGTGGTTGGCTTGAGAGCCTACAGGATGAGAGTCCATGAAGCCGTATGATGTCTGCATCGTCGGCGCCGGTGTCGTCGGCTGCGCGATCGCCAAAGAATTCATGGTCCGGCACCGGCCCGCGCCGATCCGCCTCATCGTTCTCGAACAGCATGAACGTCCGGGGGAAGAAACCAGCGGACGCAACAGCGGGGTGCTCCACAGCGGCATCCATGAAACTCCCTGTTCGCTGAAGGAACGGCTGGCCCATGAAGGTTGCCGGTCGGCGGCGGCATATGCGCTGCGGCGCGGCATCCCGCTGCTCAGGACCGGGATGCTCATCGTTGTATCCAGGGAAGATATCCGGCGCGGCCTCTGGCGCGAGATCTCGATGCTGCGGCGATTATGGTTCAACGCCTGGAGGACGAACACGCGGGTGAAGTTCATGACATCCTCCGCTGTACGCGCGTGGGAACCTCAAGTGCGCGCCAGTTGCGGCATCGCCATTCCGACTGTCTCCGTCATCGATTCTCAGGCTTTCGTGCAGTCGCTCAAGACCGATTCGGAAGCGGCCGGCGCCGAGTTTGCCTTTGGCAACCGGGTCATCGCTGTCGACGAGATCGACGGCTCGTATCTTGTCTCCACCGATCGTCAACGGATTCGGACTGCTTGCCTGATCAATGCGGCCGGGGTCTATGCCGACGAGATTGCTTCCCTCGCGCTGCGCACCGATAAATATACCATCCATCCGTTGCGGGGTGAGTACTATGAGGTGGTGACGCCGGAGAAGAGAGGCCTTGTCGGACGCCCCATCTATCCTGCGTTGCCTCCCGGCGCGACCGGCAAGGGGATTCATGTGGGTCCCCGCCCGAATGGACGACTGTATATCGGGCCGAACGAAATACTCGTTCAAGACAAGGCGGATTACACGTCGCACAAGACGCCGCCGGGCCTGTTCGTTGACGCTGTGCAGAAATTCCTCCCGGCATTGGATGAGCAAGACCTGCGTTGGGCCTATTCCGGTATCAGACCGCGTGTTGTGACGGACGGCCGGTCCAAGAGCGACTTCATCATCTCGGTCGATCGAGAAGAACCCCTTCTCGTCGATCTGATCGGCATTGAATCCCCAGGGCTTTCCGCGGCGATGGCGATTGCTCGGCATGTGTGTGATCTGCTGTCTCTTCAGAAACGGTTCCCATCCGGCTGAGGCGGTCCTGTTGGATCATTGGACTGATGAAGATTGCAACGGCCCCTGCGCCGCTTCCTCGACCCGTAGGACTCGATGCAAGGTTTTCCCCAGGACTGATCTGGGAAGCTCCGAGCAGAATTCATACTTCTTGGGAATTTTGTACGGGGCCAGATAGCGCCGGCAATGGGCGAGGAGGTCGTCGGCGGAGACGGATTGGGGTGAGGCGATGACAAAGGCCTTGATCGATTCGTTCTCATTGCCGTTTCGTACGCCGATGACGGCCGCGTCGCGCACCTGGGGATGCAGCATGAGCACCTGCTCGATCTCGGAGGGGTACACGTTGAATCCGGACGAGGACAGGATCATGTTCTTCTTTCGATCCTCGATGTAAAAGAAACCGTCTTGATCGACCCGCGCGATGTCGCCGGTCGCAAGCCACCCGCCAGGTTTCAGCACGTTCGCGGTTTCCGCCGGGTTGTTCCAATAACCGTTCATCACTTGAGGGCCCCTCACCCACAGCTCGCCGGTTTCTCCCACCGGAACCTCCCGGCCCGTCTCATCAACGATTTGCGCTTCCGTATTCGCGATAGGCAGGCCGATGGAGCGTTTGACGGAAAGGCCTCGGGCGATATTGCAGTGCGTGACCGGAGAGGCTTCGGAGAGACCGTACCCTTCGACGATCATATGGCCGGTCTTTTCCTTGAATCGTTTCAGGAGATCGAACGGGAGGGCGGCCCCGCCGCAAATCACGAACTTCGCGTCTTTCAAGTCCTCCGCGTCACACTCGTCGAGCAGTTTCTGGGCGAGCGCGGGGACCAGGGTGATGACGGTCGGCCGTTTCTTGCGCAGCAGCGACAGCAGCACTGGGATATTGCGGAGGTCGGGGACCAGCACCATGCAGCCTCCGACGGCCAGGCAGATGTTTTGCGTGACCATCATACCGAAGACGTGAAAAAGCGGCAGCGCGGCCAAAAAGCTCTCCACCCGCTCGACGGGAGAAAACCAGCTCACGAGTTGCCGGATGTTGGCCGTCAGGTTGCGATGGCGCAGCTCTGCTCCCTTGGAGATGCCGGTGGTGCCGCCTGTGTATTGCAGCAGCGCGATATCGTCCGGGGTCACGGTCGGGAGTTGATCCGGCGGTACGGGTGTCGCGTGGTCCAATACATCGTGAAAAAACAGCGTCCGTTCGCCGGAGGGAATCTCGGCCGGTGGCTGCTTTTGTCTGTGTAGGTAGAGATATTTGACCAGCGTCGTCATGAAGTCGGTGATGCGGGTGACGATGATCAGGTCCAAATCGAGGTGGCAAATTTTCTGGTGCATCAGGTCGAGTACGACGATGGCCCGCGCCCCCGCGTCTCGAAGCTGGTGGGACAGCTCATGCTCCGTGTAGGTAGGGTTGCACGGCACGACAATACCCCCCGGCCCTGATAATGCCGAAATAAGCGATGACGGCCTGCGGCGCATTGGGAAGGCACAGCGCGACGCGGTCTCCTTTGCCGATGCCCAGGGCGGCGAGGCCACAGGCGAAACGCTCGATGAGGGAATGGCAGTCGCGGTAGGTGAGGGTCTTGCCGAAGAAGTACAGGGCCGGCCGGCGCGCAAAGCGCTGCGCGCTTCTGGAGAACATCGTCACCAGCGTTTCGGGGGGCAGCGGCAGCTCGTGGGGAACACCCTCCGGATAATGGAGGAACCAAGGGTGTTTAGACATGTAGCGGGTCCCTCCTCCGACGCCGGACGACGTGCTCCCGGCGCTACCACCCTCCATCAGCCAGACCGGGACAGGGCTCAAAGCGTTTGCCGTGCTTGGCCGTAAGCGTCTCCAACTGCTGGGCCAGTTGTGAGGGTGTGATCGTCTGTCGGGCCCAGGTCAGCAACCCTCCTCGGAAGGCCGGGAATCCGATCCCGTAGGTCAGCGCGAAGTCGACTTGCCAGGGCTGCTCCACGATCGACTCGCGCAGGCAGCGAACCGCTTCGTCGACCATCGGAAGAAACAACCGTTCTTGGAGAAGGTCATCGGACATCGGGCCGGCGCCACCGGCATCGGATGCAACGGTGCGGCGATACTGTCTGATCGCCTCCAGCGCACGCGGGTTCTCCCTGCCCGATGCCCAAAAGGTGACCGGCGGCTGCTTCTCGGGCAGGAAGTGTCGCAGCAGCGCATCGCGCGACTCGATCCGCGAACCCAGGACGGCGAGCGAGGTCAACACATGGATACCGACGGGAAGCCCGATCAAATCGAGGAGTTCCAGCGGCCCCATCGGGTGCCCGCTGTCCACGGCCATTCCAAAGTTCTTGGCGACCGCATCGATACGCCGGATCGGCACTCCTTCACCGGCCAGAATCACGGCCTCCGCGAGATAACGGGAGAGAATGCGGTTGACGAGGAACCCCGGTCCGTCGCTCACCACGAGGGGAAATTTACCCAATCGCTTAGCTAGCCCGCAGGCGTGGGCCAGCGCCTGTTCGGAGGTAAATGGCGCGCGCACCACTTCGACCAATTGCATTTTGGCCACCGGGTTGAAGAAGTGCAGTCCCACGCATCGCTCCTGATGTGTGGCTCCCGCGGCAATGTTGACCAAGGTGTACGACGAGGTGTTGGTCGCAAAAATCGTCTGGGATCCCGCGTGTGATTCGAACTCGGCGAGCACCGCCCGTTTTACATCTAGTTGCTCAGACACCGCTTCAATGACAAGGGGCGTGGTCCCGACGTCCTCAATGCGAACGGTCGGAACAATTCGGGACAGGCGGTATCGCATGTCGGAGGGCAGAATCAGCCGCTTGTTCACCTGCGCCGCTTGAGCCTTGTGAATTCCACCCATCGCTTTCGCTAAAATACCGGGAGAGAGGTCCCGTAAGACCACTTCGTGCCCCTTTTCGGCCAGTTGTGCTGCGATCTGCGACCCCATCAAACCGGCTCCCAGAACGGCGACCCGCGTCAGCGGTGTCGGCGCTGCCATGGCCTTCCGTTTGACCGTCTCACCGGACCGAAAGAGCCCGACGAGGTACCGAGAAGTCTGGCTGGCCATCAGGTTCATCAGGAGGGGATGTTCGACCCTGAGCGAACCTTCCAGAACATTCAGGCGCAGTCCTCTTTGGATGGCTTCGACGGCGCGCAGCGGAGCAGGATAGAAATCGCCGACATGCTTGGCCACCTGATGTGTAGCCGAACGGCACACAAGCATCTGGATTCCCGGAAGACTGAGGAGCCGGGGGAGTCCACGAAGGCGCCGTGGCTGGTAAGACGGCGAAGCGAGCGCTCGCACTTTGGCCGCGGCGGCTTGGACGAGAGTCTCATGCTGCACCCCGTCCAATGTTCTAAGACCGGAGGAGACGGAGGTCACCATTTCGTCCACGAGACCCATGCGCAGTGCTTGCCGGGGATAGACTGTCTTGCCCGTCGTGATCATGGCCAGTGCGGCAGGCAAGCCGATTAGCCGGGGAAGACGCTGCGTGCCGCCGAATCCGGGAAGAATGCCGAGCTTGACTTCCGGCAAGGCGAAGCAGGTTTTTGCATGGGTGGAGGCCAGGCGCGCGTGACAGGCCAGTGCCAGTTCGAGCCCGCCGCCCAGACAGGAGCCTTCCACTGCGGCGACAAAGGGTTTGGACGATCGTCCCATCGCGTCAAAGAGGTGATGGACGGTGACGACGAGTTCGTCCATCTCCTGGAAGGCATGTCGCTCTTGCGCGTCGTGCATCTGATCGAGATCCGCTCCGGCGCAGAACGTGCCTTCCTTGAGACTCAGCAGCACGGTTCCTTTAATCGTGGTGGCCTGTTCAACGAACCGCACGATGTCCCGCCACTCGGACACGCTGTCTCCATTGAGTACGTTGACCGATTTGCCTGAGAAGTCGAATCCCGCCAATAAGATTCCGTCGACAACGGCGGTCTTGAAATGTTTCAACTCACCGATGGAGGGGGACAAGATGGCGCCGCCGTTCGACATGGCTATGTCCTCTCCACGATCATGGCCACGCCTTGTCCGCCTCCGACACAGGCGCTGATGAGCGCCCGTTCCGCGTTCCGGCGTTTGAGTTCGAACAAGGACGTGATGGCCAAGCGAAGCCCTGAGACGCCGACCGGATGACCAAGTGCGATGGCGCCGCCGTTCGGGTTCAGATTGTCTGGCGGAAGTTCACCGAGACGGTCCGTCAATCCGTATCGGCCGAATTTGCGACCCATGAGCGACGAGGAATCGAGAACGCGGCTGATTCCCAACACAACGGAGGCAAAGGCTTCGTTGATCTCGAACAGCGAAAAATCCTTGAGCGTCAGGCCTGTCTTCGCCAAGAGCTTGGCGATCGCGCCGACGGGGGCCAGGCCCATGCAGGAGGGTTCATAGCCGAAATCCGCGTACTCTTTCAGGTGCCCAAGAATCGGCAAGCCGAGAGACTTGGCTTTTCCCTCCTCCATGAGCAGGACGGCGGCGGCGGCATCCGTAATCTGGGAGGCGTTGGCCGGCGTCACCGATCCATGCCGCTTGTCAAATATGGGCTTCATCGCACGAAACGTCTCTTGGCCGGCGTCTGTGCGAATGCCGTTGTCCTGCTCCACATACGCATTTCGCTCAGGCACGTACATCGGTACCACTTCTTCCGAAAAGAAACCCTTGTCCCATGCCGCTGCCGCTCGTCGATGCGAACGGATCGCATAGTCATCCTGATCCTGGCGGGTGATGCCGAGAAACGGGTCCTTCGCGATATTTTCCGCCGTCAGACCCATAATCAGATCGCACATCGGATCCGTGAGTCCCGTGATCAGGCCGATTCGTGGGGGATAGGATTTAAGGTTCAACAGCTTCGGAAGCAGAGCCGCAGCGCCGGCGGTCCGTTCGCGAAAGGTCCTGGCTTTTCCGTATTGCAGAATGAGGTCGGCTAGAGTGTGGTCGTAGACGACCGGGATTCTGCTCATCGCCTCCATGCCGAGTACGAGAACCGTGTCGACGTCGCCGCTCCGGATGCGCAAGCTTGCGTAGTACAGCGCGGTCACACCGGAGCCGCAGTTTTTCCCGGCTACCGTATCGGCGGGAATTGTCACGGGCAGGCCGCCGGTGACGGCGGCAACCCGTGTCGGATTGACGGCGTGCATGGGCGTCGCGACGTTGCTGCCTAACACACAATCGATCGTATCAATGGGCAGGTTCCAGCGATGACAGCGCTGGATCATTTCACGGACAACCCAAGAACCCAGGACATCCGCGTCGGTCTCGCGAAAGTGCGTTCCTTCCTTGCAGAGGGGGGTGCGAAATCCGTCGATGACAACAACGTTGCGCATTCCGTTGTCCGTCACGGTGTTCGGAAGGTTGATTGATGCGTGCCGGCTATAAGGCCCCTCCGTCACGTCTTCTTCGTCTAAAGATCATCATACCACTGATCCTGTGTCCTAATCTCTGTTTGAGAGTAGCGGGATGGGATTTTCTTAGGAATGGCAAGCGTCGGTTGAATCTTGGGAAGCGAGGGCGGGGGTAGTGGTGGTAAAGTAGTAAGCAAGAACGAAATCTCTATGTCACACATAGGTGATGTGTATGGCCAAATCCCAGCTGTTTCAAGGGGCTGAGGCGGTTGCCGAAATCGCTCGGGACAAGGCTTCCTATACCGGCTTTCTTTCAGGATTGTTCGAAGCCGATGTCCGATGGGATCTTCTGACCTCAATCGATATCCCGCGAACGAGTCAGTCCTCCCTGGAGTTTTTTGAACGATTCAAGGCTGTCCTCGTGTCCCTGGACTCGGAACAAGTGGATCAGGAGGAAGAGTTGCCCGAGTCGGTTTTGAAAGCCCTGGCCGATCTTGGGGCGTTCGGCATCAAAATCCCCAAACGGTTCGGAGGGCAGGAGTTCACTCAATATGAATATCAGCGGCTGGCGACTCTGTGCGGCAGTGTCGATGCCTCGCTTACCGTGTTATTGTCAGCGGCTCAATCGATCGGCGTTCCGGAACCATTGCGTCTTTTCGGCACGGAAGAGCAGAAGGCTAAGTATTTGCCCAGGCTGGCGCGGGGAGAAATTTCAGGGTTCGCGCTGACGGAACGTCATGTGGGCTGTGACATCTCCAAAGTGGAAACCTATGCCGTCCGCGTCATGGAGAACGGACAAATCATCGGGTATCGCCTGACGGGACACAAATTCTTCATCACCAATTCCGCCAAACGGGACGGAGAGTTTTTGTCCTCGATGCTTGTCGTCATCGCGCGGATCGTCGATCGGCCGGAAGAAGTCCATGATCCGCAGGCACAGAAGCGATACGGGGCTTTCATCGTCGAAACCGCCTGGCCGGGATGTTCGGTCATCCGGTTGCGTTTTGAGGGTGTGCGGGGAATTTACAACGGGGCGCCGTCATTCGATCAAGTCTACATCCCCTGCGAAAACCTTCTGGGCGGCGAAGAGGACGGACTGAGAATTGCGCTTGCCACATTGACCGTCGGCCGGTTGACACTGCCTGCCGCTTGTCTGGGTGGGCTCAAACAGTGTCTGGCCGTCATGCGCTGGTGGGCGAAGACCCGCGTCCAGTGGAATAAACCGATCGGCGAACACAATCTGATCGGAGAAAAACTCTGCCGGGCCGCGGCTTCCACATTGGCGCTTGAAGCCGTGATGGCGTTCTGCGGAGCTTGGGCGAACAAGAAAGGCGATCTTCGCCTGGAGTCGGCGGCGTCCAAAATCATCGGGAGCGAGTGGTATTGGCAGACGGTCAATGACCTGTTTCAAGTGCGCGGTGGGCGAGGGTTCATGACCACCGAATCACAGCGTAGGAGCGGCGAAGTCGACATTCCGGTCATGCGCATGATGCGGGATGCCCGCATCAATCTGGTCTGGGAAGGGACGAGCGAAATTCTGCGCATCTGGATGGCGCGCGAGGGTCTCGCGCCGTATATCGAGCAAGCGCTCGCGTTGCTTCGAGGAACGTTGGCGCAGCGGTTGGCGGCGCCGCTGTATTACGCGCGCATGGTGGTGCGATCCTGCCTTCCCTGTTCGCGTCCGGCACGCGCCGCCGGGCTGTTCGGGGGGGACTATCGGCGGTGGGTCCGGTTTGTTGAGTCCGCTTCCCAGCGCCTGACTCGTTCGATCCTCGGCACGACGATCCGCCACCGGCAGAGTTTGCATCACAAACAACTCCTGCTTCAGGATCTGGTGGACGACAGCCTCGTCCTGTTTCCGATGGCCGCAACCATTTGGTATGCCTCTCAGCCGGACATGCGGACCAAGCCGGGTGTCCAGGCGCTGGCCGATTATTTCTGTCAGGACATGGCGGATCGTCTGAATCCTGAAGCAAAAAAAATCAGCCGCCATAAGAAAGACGCCGCCGTTTATTGCTTGTCGAAGGCGATCATGAACGGTGAATATGCCTGGCTCGAAGAAGGCATCGTACCGCTGCTTGGTAAAGGGACGGATCGGCGTGTCGCGTGAGCAGGGCGGTTTGAGGGACGGCTGAACGTCATGATGAGCAAACAACAAGCCGTGATCGTCGTCGCCGCCCGCATCCCGCTGGGAAACTTCTAATGGAGCGTTCAGTTCTGTGCCGCAGACCAGCCTGTTACGCGTCCCCGGCCGTGCTGGATGCCGTCATCGCTTCGCGACCGTGGGATGTACCTTGTGAATCCGAGTTGAAGGCCGCCGGCAGCACCTCTTCAATCCGTTCGACCAGGACGAAAGTGAGTTCATCGCGCACTTCTTGTGGGACATCCTTCAGATCTTTTTCGTTAGCCTTTGGCAGAATGATCCGCTTAATACCCGCACGATGGGCAGCCAGGACTTTTTCCTTAATGCCACCCACGGGCAGTACTAGCCCGCTCAGACTGATTTCACCGGTCATAGCTGTATCGCTTCGTACGGCCTTGCTTTCGTACGCCGAGGCCAAGGCTGTCGCCATGGTGATGCCGGCAGATGGACCGTCCTTCGGAATCGCTCCGGACGGCACATGGATATGGAGACCGTTCCGCTTAAAGCGGGAGATGTCCAATCCCATGCTCTCAGCATGCGACCAGAGATAACTTCTCGCGGCGCGCGCAGATTCCTGCATGACGTCGCCCAATTGTCCGGTGAGGGTCAGATCATGACCGCCGGGCAAGAGAGTCGTTTCGACATACAGCACATCGCCTCCGGTCGGTGTCCAGGCCAGACCGGTTGCTACGCCTGGGGGTAAATGCTTTCGTGCCTCTTCCGGCATAAAGCGTTCGGAACCCAACCACTCGCCGAGACCATTCGGCTGAATGGCGACGGGCTGCCGCTCTTGGCCATCCGGGAGTTCCGCAAATGTGAGTGCCACTTTTCTGGTCAACCGCCCCAGCATTTGCTCGAGTTGGCGCACACCGGCTTCTCGTGTGTAGCGTGAGATGATGAGATTCAACACTTCGTCGGTGAGTACGGCTTGAGGTGCCTCGATCCCTGCCTCCTTGAGTCGTCTTGGCCAGAGATACCGCTTGGCAATTTCTGCTTTCTCCCGCTCGCTATAACCCTGAAGGCGAATCACTTCCATCCGATCCAGCAGGGGCTGGCTGATGGTGTCGAGCGTGTTGGCCGTGGTGATGAAAAACACCTTCGAGAGATCGAAGGGGAGATCCAAATAGTGATCACGGAACGTATGATTCTGCGCCGGATCCAGAACCTCAAGCAGCGCCGCCGCAGGGTCGCCTCGGAAATCGCGTCCCATCTTGTCGACCTCATCGAGCATCAGAACAGGGTTGTTGACACCTGCCCGACGGACCGCCTGAATAATACGGCCAGGCAGCGAGCCCACATAAGTACGGCGGTGGCCTCGCAGCTCAGCCTCGTCATGGACGCCGCCTAGACTGAATCGCTCGAAGGTTCGGCTCATGGCCCTTGCAATCGATTGACCGAGGCTGGTCTTCCCGACACCGGGAGGTCCGACCAAACAGAGAATCGGAGCCTTCGCCTTCGGGTTGAGCTTCAAGACCGCCAAATGTTCCACGATTCGTTCTTTGACTTCCTTGATGCCATAGTGATCTTCCTCAAGGACCTCACGGACGGTGGAGAGATCAAGGTGCTCGTCAGACGATTTCTTCCAGGGCAGTTCGAGGACCAGCTCAAGATAGGTTCGGAGGACTTGATGATCCGGTGATGTCGGCGGGACTTTGCCTAATCGGGTGACTTCTCGCTCGACTTCTTTGCGGATATGATCAGGAAGATCCGCCTCGGCGATTTGTCGCTTGAGGCGAGCCACTTCGTTCTCATCATTCTCACTTTCACCCAGTTCTTCCTGGATGGCCTTTAATTGTTCGCGCAAGATGTATTCCCGCTGGTTCTTCCCGATTTTGGTCTGTGCATCTCGGGTGATCTTTTCGCGAAGTTGCAGGATTTGGATTTCTTTCGACAAGGCGGCGTAGAGGCTACGCAGCAGGTCGAGGGTCGACGCACACTCGAGCAAGCGCTGTTCTTCCACTACGTTGAAATTCACTAACGAGGCAATACGATAGGCCAGCGCCACGGAGTCTTCTTCGTTACTCAGTACCGCACCGACTTCTTGAATGGCAGGAGCCTGAATCAGTCTGGGTAGCTCGGAAACGAGTTCTTGAATGGCTCGGTGTAGGGCTTGCACTTCCGGTCCATCGTCCGACGGGCGACCAAGAGGCCGAACGCGCACGGTGGAGTAAGGAGCCGACTGTTCCTCTTTCAGCAAGACGACGCGATCCAGGCCCTGGACGAGGGCATGGATGGCTCCCTCTGACGCTTGTCCGATTTGCTTGATGGTGGCTTTCGTTCCGATGGAGTACAGATCAACCAGGCGAGGTTCCTCGGTCTGAGGATCTCGTTGAGCCACCACGACGATCGTCTTTTCTTCCGTTTTCATCGCAGCATTGACGGCAGCGACGGATCGTTCGCGCCCAATCGTCAGCGGCATCATGACTCCCGGAAATAGAACCGTGCGCTTGACGGGGAGTATCGGCAGTATCGATAAAATATTCTCTTCCATGAGTAACCATCCTTGCTGAACGTTCAGCGCATTATAACAACCCAATAGGTTGCTCTGTACAGAAGTCAAGAGGGCAAACATGCAATGGGTGATAACTCTTCGAAAGATAAGGTCTTTGGCCTACTGCTTGGACTGTGGCCCAGAATTCTATTGGTCTAGACCCATACGTGCCGAGGCATTTGTTGTCTGTAGTAATGAGTAGTTGTTGCTGCGACCGAAGTGCTGTACCGACGTGCAAAGCGTTGATGATTGTGTTATCCATGCCAGTCTGTGTGATTGTGTGATCAACGCGTTGTCCTTGGTCGATCCGATTCGAGAATGCATCGGTTATGAACTATTGCAGTCACTGTGGCGCAACCGTCACACACAAAGTTCCGGCGGGTGATAATCTTCCCAGACATGTGTGTGACCAGTGCGAGTGCATTCATTATCACAATCCTAAGATTGTGGCGGGCTGTATTCCAGAATGGGAAGGTCAAGTCCTTCTCTGTCGTCGCGCAATCGAGCCACGGCTTGGACTCTGGACGTTCCCAGCGGGCTTTATGGAGTTGGGCGAAAGCACTGAACAGGCAGCGGTGCGTGAGACGATGGAAGAGGCGCAGGCTGATGTCACGATCACTGGACTCTATGCGGTGCTTAGTCTCCCTCATATCGGACAGGTCTACCTCGTGTTTCGTGGACGAATGAAGGAGCCGACTTTCATGGCCGGACCGGAAAGTTTGGACGTCAGACTGTTTCCCCTCTCTATCATCCCTTGGGAGACGATGGCTTTCCCCGTAGTCAGCGAAGCCCTCAGGCGCTACGTTGCCGATGCGAAGAACGGGGAGTTTCCCGTCCACCTTGTCAGCCTGCCGGATCGGCCTGCGTTTGATTAGATCACTGAGAACCTCGTAGCTTTTCTGCTCATTGGGATACAACAGTCCCACCTTTTTCACCGGTTATGCTCAGTCTGAAAACAGTCACGATCGGTAGTCAGATGGCATAACGCTGAGGAGTGTGAGAATGGACTGATTCGCGCTTCTTCGGGAGAGGGATCTGTAACCAGAAGGGGGGACGCTCTATCATGCATATCCAAAGCCGAACTCAATCTTGCAAACGGGAGGTCTTGGCTGACAAAAAACTTCGGCAGGCTATCAGTGTGGAGACGGTGCTGGCGAGGGGTGTGCCAGCGAGCAATGGTCACTTCTTCGGCAGCTCGCCTTTCGGCACGATGAGGGCCTGTCCCGCTGTGATCGAGAGCTGCTCGACCATTTTTTTGAGGCGTTCGTGTTCTGGGGCTTCTATTGCTAGAAATTCAACTCCAATACCTTGGAATCCGGACCATCGAACAGTTGCCTTACTGACGTGGATTGGGGTGGCATCTGCCGCAACTTGGAGGAGCAGTTCTACCTGCATGCCGGTGAAAGGACGAAGGGTGCTTTCCAACCGACAGCCTTTGATGGAGAGGTCTTTCACTAAGGCGTTGTACCGCAATTTATCCCGTTGTACCAGGGTGCTGGGGGCTGAAACCGGGAATCGCGGAAACTTCCGAACAACCATCTAGTATCCCTTTGAGAGGTCGCGTCGCCTGTTAGTAAACGGCCTCGAGGAGTGTGTTGGGCCCATTACTTGGGCGGATGGAAATCAGTTTGATCGTGTTCTCTAGAGCAGGCTATGTGGTGAAGGCGATCTTGTCAATGAAAAGCCCGATCTAAACAGCAGTGCACCAGCGGAACCTCCGGAGATTTTTCCGATGCCGTTGGCCCCTGACGTCATCAGCGGTAGCCCCAATAGCCGAAATGCCGGTGCCCCCAATATGGGCGGTAATAAGGTGAGGCATAGAACCCGGCGTTTCCAAAATAGAGGCCTAATCCGAGTCCAAGCCCAAGGGCCGGTGGCAAGGCGTAGCTGTAGGGATAGCCATATGAGAATGGAACAACGCTGGTTGTGGGCCGCTCGGCAAGTTGTCGCTGCAAGTCTGCTGTCGTCGTGGATTGTCGATCGAGCTGGTTTTTGAGTTGGCTGACAGCACCCTCTTGGGCCTGGAGTTTTCCTTCCAGCTCGGCAATTTTCTTTTGCTGCGCATCCATGAAGGCATTCACACAGCGGGTCTGTGCGTCGCCCGCATAGTTCGAGCACTCCCATGGTACTTGGAGGGTTTCAGCCGCGGATGGGAATGGGGTAAGGATGCAGGCCAAACTTCCGGCCAAGATCGATGCTTGCAACCATTGGTCTCGGAAGGTTTCCCATTTCATGGCCTTCTTCCCGTGCAGCTGTGTAGAGATTACCATGCGAATGTCACTTTGAACAGTCAGCCTCCGTTCCATGTGGGGCGTCGATTGGGCTGTTTGATTTTTTTAGAAAGGGACTTCTACAATGCCACCGGTCACGTGAGTGTGGACATAGGTTCGGTACATGCCTGGGCGACGTACTTCCAATAAGAAAAAATCTCGAAAGGCAAATCTCCCGGATCTTTCCGCCAAGCGTCGATTCCAGCAACGACTCTTGAAATGGTATGGGGAGCATGGCCGTGATTTGCCATGGCGTAAAACATCGGATCCCTATCATATTCTTGTATCCGAGGTGATGCTGCAACAGACGCAAGTTGATCGAGTCATACCCAAGTACCACGAGTTTCTTAAACGATATCCAAGCTTTGAGGACTTGGCTGAGGCACCGGTGACTGAGGTGAAGAAGGCGTGGTATCCGCTGGGATACAACGTTCGTCCGGAACGGTTGCACGGGATTGCCTGTGAAACGGTAGAGCGGTATGGGGGAAAGCTTCCCAGCGATGCAGAGGAACTGCTTTCATTCAAAGGGATTGGGCGGTATACCGCCGGAGCGATCCGCTCCTTCGCGTTCAATGAAGATGCCCCTATTCTTGACACAAATGTAATACGAGTTCTTCACCGGGTGTTTGTTGCCGAAGGGGATCCAAAAACACAGAAGGCGATGCTCTGGGAACTATCGGAAGCTCTGATTCCTCCCAAGAAGGGGTACGACTTCAATCAGGCGATCATGGATTTTGGGGCAATGGTCTGCACGGCGCGCGATCCCTATTGCCTCCTCTGTCCGATGAAGTTGTTTTGCAAGACCTATCCGTTCAGTCCACCGCCGCGTGAAAGGGCCTAGCGTGCAGAAGACGGTAATCGAAGTGGCGGCAGGGCTCATTTATCGAGACGGTCGATATTTGATCGGACGCCGGAAGCCCGGTGCCCATTTGGCGGGCTTCTGGGAGTTTCCTGGGGGGAAAAAGGAAGCAGGGGAATCGTTCGCAGAGTGTTTACAGCGTGAGTTGTTCGAAGAGCTGCATATCCAGATCGGTTGCCCCATTCCGTATCAGATCGTCCGGCACGAATATCCAGAAAAGATTGTCGAGCTACATTTCTTCCGCTGCAAAATCGAACAAGGCGATGCGGTACCGATCGGTTGTGAAGAAATCCGCTGGGTGTTCCCTGAAGAACTTTTGCAATTTGCCTTTCCGCCTGCGGACCATGCCGTCATTGAAGCATTACAGCGCGATGCAATTGGAGCAGCACCATGAAAGTTGTTCTCGATATCGAAACAGTTCAGGCGCCTCGTGCGGAATGGGCTCGCCTTGTCGGGAAGCCTACAGAGGGGCTTGGCCTGGCTCCAGGGGAAGCGGGTTACGATCTCTTTACGGCGAGTGCGGTGGAAGAAGCGCGTCGTGCGGACGACGAATCTTACGCGAAGTCAGCATTCGATGGGACGTTCAGCCATATTGTCTGTATTGGCCTTTTGGAATTTTCCGACCAGATGGAAGCGCGTAGCGCCATCGCGTGGTACGGGGCGAATGAACGCGAGTTGTTGCGGCAGTTTTGGGCCAGGTTGGCTCAGGACCGGCCGACTTTATACATCACGCACAATGGGCTGGGTTTTGATCTTCCCTTCATTAAAAAACGATCGATCATCAATCAGGTCAAACCCAGCGTCGAGATCAATCTGGCGAAATTTCGGGCTGAGCCGGTCTACGACACGATGGCCATTTGGAGCAATTGGGATACGAGAGGTTGGGTCAAGCTGGATGTGTTGGCGCGAGCACTACAAGTCGATACGAAGTCAGGCAGTGGGGAGCAGGTCGCCGAGATGTGGGAAAAGCGGCAGGGGCGTGAACTGGCGCAGTATTGTTTACAAGATACCTATGTGACCTATGCCTGTTACTGCCGCATGAATTTTCGCCAGCCGCTCTCCAGAGAAGTCGTTCTGCTGCAACCGGAGTTGTACGACGTCGGCTGATTCGATTGGTCCTCAGCGCGTCCGGCGCGCTTCCGCGGCTTTCTTCTTCGGCGCCGAGGGGGCTGAGGCCTTACTGGCCTTCAAGGCTTTGATTTCCTCCGTCCGTTGCTTGAGTTCCTTCTTTACCAGCGTGGTTTCTTTCTTCAGCGTTGCAATCTCGGAATCTTTCCGTTTGTTCGCCTCTCGTGCCGCTCGGAGCTCGTCCAGCTTTTTATTGAGCAATTCATCAGTGCTCAATTGCAGTGCATCTGGTTCGGTCTTGGCCTGGGCCGAGGCTTCTGAAGGATCAAGAAGGGCCTCACTCTCCCGCGATGGGGTGGCTTCCACAATTTGGCCACTTGGTATTGCCGAGGCGGGGTCTTTTGATCCGTCGACTACGACAATCGATCCCGGAACCGAAGCCTTAGCAACGGCCTGATAATCGATCACCATGGTCATGGCTCCCTTTCCCATTGCTACAAAGGAAGGAGCCTTCTCGGTACGAGCCGCAGAGGCAAGGGCGAATTTCGTTCCCTTGCTCGTTTGAGAAGGAGCGATGGTCAGATAGAGGGAGCCTTTGTGCATATAAAGGGTGCCCGCTGTGGGTTCAGCGCCTGACCCTGCCGATGAAAACACCTTGAAACCGACAATCTGCTCCGGTTTCGCGTCTGATAAACCTTGGGCTAGCAGGGGAGCAAGAAACTCGGTGTCTTCATCGCTGAATACTCTCATCGGCTTGCTGCCACTGGCGGGCATGTTGGATAACGGTTTGGCGGCGTCCTCGGTTACCACTCCTTTGATGACCATGCGGATGGTCGTCTGGTCGATCGTCACAGGATGGCTCGCCTCAAACGACCAATCGGCGATGTCTTTGAGATAGACGGATCCTTTCGCGGTTTTCAGAACTGTGGACTCTCCTGAGAGTGTGGAACATCCGGTCACGATCACGTTGAGGGCCAGAAAGGCGCCAACAGACCGGACATTACGGAGGCTCAACCATGCATGCATAGGAGGTCTCCTTCTGCGTGTACTATGCTCAAGAAATATCATGACTCTGAGATGAGTCCTATGAGTTTTCGTATTTCCGAATGCTGAGCTACCAAATACCGAGACCCATGAGCACCATGCCTATGGCCAGCCAACCGATTACCCCGACAGAAATGATTGCTTCGAGCGTGATACGAGAATCGGGCTGGGTGGGACCAGGTTTTGGATCAGAATCCTGAGGTTTCATGGCCGTTGCTCACCACTCCGGTACAGAAAAAGATGGACGTCGAGAGTACAGCAAGGTCCGTGCCTTCTTAGCGCTTGTGGAAGACGGTAGGGGTGGTCTGTGATCAACTACGGCCTCCGCCGATTGGCCAAATGGTTTGAACAGGGAACACTCGAGTAGGTTTTGTGTGGGGTAAGCAAGAATCTGTTCGGAGAGTCATGGGGTTAGCACGAGTTGAATAGTCAAGTTGGGAGAGAGGGAGGGAAAGGTACTGAGTGAGATAATGGTTCCTAAGGGTAGAGAACAAGGGAAAGGCCGGAGAAGGAGGAGAGAAAACTTGTCAGAAAGCCGACGGGGATCCTGTCAGAAAATGTTCATCGTGATCAGTGGGTGTACACAATTGTGCGTAAAGTGAGAGGGCATTTGGTTGCCATTAGTCATCATTCTCCGTACAACGTCGCGGCTGAGGCGTCAAAGATGTGTTTAGTCATAAGTGTGCCTGGCTCAGAATGGCCGGTGTTTTTATCCCAGACGACGGTGATGTTGCCGTCGGTTTTTCCCATGCCTTGGGTCGAGGAACGGGTTGCATCGCCTTCCACTAAAACCTCTACGGCTTTCCCGATATAGCGACGGTTGCGCTCCGCGGTAATGGCACGTTGAATCTCCACTAGCTTGGCGACCCGCTGGCCCTTCAGTTGATCGGGCACATCGTCGACATATTTTCGTGCTGCGATCGTATTTTTCCGCTCCGAGTACTTGAAGATATAGGCCGAGTCGAGCCGGGCCCGTTCCACCAGGTGAGCGGTGGCCTGGAAGTCCGCATCGGATTCGGAACAGAATCCACAGATAATGTCCGTGGTTAGAACGACATCGGGGACGATGGATCTGATCCGATCCACCAATGTCAGGTACTCTGTTCCCGTATAGGTGCGGCCCATCATTTCGAGGATCCGATCGCTTCCCGACTGCAGGGGGAGATGAATGTGCTTGCAGATCTTTGGATGGGCGGCGATGGCCTTGATCAGTGTCGGGGGAAAGTCTTTTGGGTGCGGAGAGGTAAACCGGACTCTTTCGATATCCGGCTGGTCTGCGACGGCGCTGATGAGCTGAGCAAAATCCCATTCCCCGTGGCGGTAGGAATTCACGTTTTGTCCCAGCAGCGTAATTTGCTTGAATCCACGTGTGGCCGCATCACGCGCTTCGAGGAGGACAGATTCGGGATCGCGTGATCGCTCACGCCCTCTGGTGTATGGGACGACGCAAAACGAGCAAAAGTTATCGCAGCCTCGCATCACGGTGATCCAGGCGTTCACACCGCTGTTCCGATCCGGCATGATGTTTTCGTAGGTTTCATATTCCGATAGATCGAGGGCGAACGCTTTCTGCCGGAGTCCCTGTTCTTGTGCGTCCAGCGCGCAGGTCAGCAACCGGGGCAATTGTCGGTACGAGTCCGGGCCGGCCAAGACGTCAATGAGCGGTTCTTTTTCAACTAGCTCGCTCTTTAAATTCTGAGCCATGCAACCAAGCACACCGACGACGAGCGGGCGGTGCTTCTTGAGGGCTTTGAGCTCAGAGAGGTGGGAGTAGATCTTGGTGTGGGCGTTCTCTCGAATCGCACAGGTATTGACCAGCACCACATCGGCTCGTTCGCGGTCTTCCGTAAAACCAAACCCCTCTTGCTTCAACAATGACCGGACCAACTCACTGTCAGATTCGTTCATCTGGCAGCCGAAGGTTTCGATATGAACCTGGGGAAGTGTCTTGACCATCATAATAGGCGCACCGGGGACGCGTTCATCGGCGTTGAGGGCGATACGAGATCACCAAATACGTAACGGTTTGCTGCAGCGGAAATCGTGACTGGCTTAATGTGGTTCTCCAGGTCGCCGGAATTTCTGACGGCAACTTTTGTAAAGTTCGACGTCGTGCCGAAGCGATAGGACTCTCTGGTGCCGGATTCAAACAGGACGGAGACCGTCTTGCCGATCTGTGCGTTGTGAAAGACCAGTCGTTTGGCACGATCGAGATCCAGTAGAAGAGTAGTGCGTTTCTTGATCGATGCGGATGGGACCCGCTGTTTGATGCGCAGTGCCGCAGTCCCTGGTCGCGAGGAATAGGGAAAGACGTGCAAATAGGAGAAGGGGAGGTCTGATGCAACAGCCATTGTATTTTGGAACGCGGCTTCAGTCTCTCCGGGGAATCCTACCATCAGGTCAGTTCCGACCCCGAGGTCAGGAATCTTCGTGAGGGCGGTGTCGATCAGCTTTCGGTACTCCTTGACTGTATGGCGTCGGTTCATGGCCTGTAGGATCTGATCGTCCCCACTCTGCAGAGGAATGTGGAGATAAGGACAGAGTTTGTTTGATGAGGCGATCAGATCAAGCAGTTCGTCGCTGACAGTGGTTGGCTCAATCGATGAGATCCGGATGCGCTCAAGGCCGTCAACTTGATCGAGCCGGCGAAGCAATGCGCAAAAGTCGTTGTCGCTGTGAACATACTGCCCGATATTCACGCCTGTCAGGACGATCTCCCGGTAGCCTCGCGCCACCAAGCTGTCGGCTTCGCGCAGAATGTCGTCGAAGGTTCGGCTGCGCTCGTGCCCTCTGGCGAACGGGATGATGCAAAAGCTGCACATCGCACTGCAGCCGTCTTGGATCTTCAAGAGAGCTCTGGTGGAATCCGGTTCTGCAAAATGGGGTAGATCAAAGTCTCCCCGCGCAATCGTCTTCGTGTAATGAATGTCCGGGGCCGATCGCTTCCGCAACTCATGAACGGCTGGGAGATAGGCCGGCAGGTCGAGCTTAAATTGATGTCCGACGATGAGATCGATGCCGGCCTGACGCTTGAGCTGTTCCATGCCGGTTTGGGCATAACAGCCGGTCACGGCTATGAAGGCATGAGGAGAATGTTTCAGCGTTTTCCGGATCAAATATCGCGATGTCCGTTCGGCGTCCTCCGTCACGGAACAGGTGTTGAGGATCAGTACGTCAGTGGGCTGGCCAAATTCGACGAGGTCGAACCCCTTTCGACGGAGGCCTTCTCCGAGGATCGAGGTTTCGGCTTGATTCAGACGGCAGCCGAGCGTATGTAGAGAGGCACGGGTTGTTCCCATAGGAGTGGCATTATAGGGTGGCCGTGTGCAATCCAGCAAGGTTGCCTTGCTCGCGGGATCGCTCCTGCCCCTTGCGCTCCGGTGGCTGAGTAGAGAGAACAGAGTCATTCCGTCTGAGTGTGGTGGATGGTGCGGTTGCTTGCCATTCTATCCGTTTCGCTGTGGCTTTTAGGGGGCACTCCCACGACAGGGTGGGGGAAGGATGCTCTCCCAACTGAACCAGATCTCAACTCTCGCGTCGATGAACTCTATGATCATGAAGCCCGCCTGTTCATTCTCCTCTATTCCCTGAAGGGCAACGGTCAGATCGATTACGTGACGGGTCGACTGGTTCAGGAGTATTCACGCAGCAGCTACGGCAATCCCGTGTACCAGACAGAAGTTCAGCCCTTGTTCTATTGGTGGAATCACACCATGTGGAGTGATCCTGAGCAGGACGGGGTCAACGGCAATGAACGGGTCTACCAGGAGAACACTGAGTTCGATCTCTCGCGGTATAAACCTTGTCTGTTCAACGGACAACCCTGTTAGCAGGATGTTGAAAAAGTCTCTCAGCGGCGTTCTCGCGTCGCTCAAGGTCTCAACGTACCAACCACGTACGCCTCGACCGTTCGCTCGCTGCGGCCTTGCTGGAAGGCCTTTTTGAACATCCTGTGTGCGATTTGTATTCAGTCTATGGCCTCCAAGATTTCGAGACTTGTCGGGAATCAAAGTAGGTTGTCAGCAGCCTGTTCGCTACAGTGCCGACCAATAAGTTCCTTACCCGCGTGTTTTGTGATTCTGCTGAGTTGAACCGGGAGGCGATGGTATCCTGCGTTCCAGCTGAGGGTCTGCTTGCTGCACAACGGCCGGTCTCATTCAGTCCGCTCTCACAACGGTGAGTTTCTGTGACACAAGGATCGTCCAATTTGGCAGCGTTGTTCAGCCAGCGTCTCCTGGTGATGCTGCCATTGGGGTTTCTATCCGGTCTTCCGCTCGCGCTCACATCGGGGACTCTCCAAGCCTGGTTGACGGTTGAGGGAGTCGACCTCAAGACCATCGGGATTTTCACCCTGGTTGGCCTTCCCTATACGCTGAAGTTCCTCTGGGCACCGGTGATGGACCGTGTGGTGCCCCCATGGTTGGGTCGGCGTCGCGGCTGGATGGTCCTGACGCAACTCTGTGTGGCTATGGCTCTTGGGCTCATGGCTCTGACCAATCCGAAGCTTCATCCTGGCTGGCTCGCAGCCTATGCGGTGCTCGTCGCATTCCTTGCGGCATCCTTGGATATTGTCTTCGATGCCTATCGAACGGACACGCTCCAGCCTCACGAGCGCGGGTTGGGCGCAGCCGTCTGGGTGAATGGCTATCGAGTCGCCCTGTTGGCATCCGGCGCCGGGGCACTGGCGCTGGCTGATTATGTTGGTTGGCAGATGACGTATCTGGCGATGGCAACCATCATGGTCGCCGGAGTGGTTATTGTCTTACTCAGTCCTGATCCGACGGTGGTGGCCGCTGCTCCCAAGAGTCTCAGAGAGGCTGTTGGAGCCCCGCTGGCGGAATTCTTCTCGAGGCCCACAGCACTAGGATTCTTGGCTGTGATCGTCCTCTACAAACTTGGAGATGCCTTTGCATCCGCATTGCAGACAGCCTTTCTGATTGGAGGACTGGGGTTTTCTTCGACCGAGGTCGGCGCTGCAAAGGGGCTTGGGATTTTTGCAACATTGGTGGGTGCCTTTATCGGCGGAATCTTGATGACTAGGTCTGGACTCGTGCGATCGTTGCTGACCTTCGGTGTCTTACAGGCTGTTTCGAACCTTGGCTTTGTCGTGTTGGCTTTGATGGGGAAACATGCCGGTGCGCTGACGGCAGCTGTCGTGATCGAGAATGTGACGGGTGGGATGGGGACGGCAGCATTCGTAGCGTTGGTCATGTCGCTCTGCGATGCGCGCTACACGGCAACACAGTTTGCGCTACTGTCCTCACTTGAAGCGCTGGGGCGAGTATTTGTCGGACGCCCCTCCGCAGATCTTGTTCAGGTCGTGGGATGGGCTCAATTCTATGTCTTTACAACGGTGGCGGCGTTACCTGGTCTCTGGGCCGTGTGGCGAATCCGCTGTTCTATCGAGACAGATCAGAAGGCGATTGGTCAAGCCTCTGTAGGGAAGTCAGCCGCCGTGCCTATTGCTGACTGACTTACGACAACCGCCGTTGGAGGAAGAGCACGAAGATCATGAGCGTAGGTAGCGGTGCTAGAATGAACGGCACGAGCCAGAGCCAGACGTTCTTGCCGCGGACGCGTGCTTGGTCGATCATCCAGACAAACAGCCAGACCAGCAGACAGGCATAGTTCAAGATGATCCATTGAGTGGTGTGGGTCTTGAGGATGCTCGTGGTTTCCGATGGACCTTGGAGAAGGAAGATTCCCAACAGTAACACGAAGATGCCTAACAGGGTTCCAACGAGTTTCTTGCTCCAGACAAACATAGCTCCTCCAAACTCGATAAGACGGTATGCACTGAATCTGGGCTAAGCTAATTGGCTCGACAATTGTTTGTCAAACAGTAGAGCGTCATGAGTCTCCTTCGCTTGAGTGTAATCGTCGGTGCACTGATTATCTTGGTCGGTTTGGCCTGGTCGAACCCGACGACGGACGATTATTTACAGTTCGTTGAACAGGAATTGGGGAAGGCGATAGACCGAATGGACCAGGGCACATCGACTCGGGAACAGCAATTTCTTCGGCAGATGTTTCGGTCTCAAAGCAAGAAGCTGCTGGAGTCATTCGTTCGGCCAAATACGGTGAGGCGCAATTGGGGGCTTGTCAGTCACTATGAAACGCGGGTGGCCGATACGAAGGTCCTTGTGCTTGGTCTTGCTGGTCACTTCATTCCCCTGCGAGGTGTTGAAGAGGCGACTCTCAAGATCGGCCGAATGGCCTTCTAGCAAGAAAAAATGGCAAGGGTCATCTGCGGGAGGTCTCTGGCAATGAAATTTTCTGTGGATAACCTCCTCACGACAGCACTGAAATAGGCACTGCCGTTCACATCTCGACTATTCACAGCCTATCCCCTTACTTCTCAAATATCCACAATACTTGGTGTTGACAAAAAAACATGCTAGCTATATGTAGGTGTCACGCGGTATGAGCGAGCGGCTCATACCGGTATGAAGGCTCCGAATCGACACCTGAATCCTAATCCTTTTCCCCTTGGAGGACTACTGTGAGAATTGATCGCAAATTTACCCGCCGCAGCATGAGTCCATATGAGGGATTGGCGTTCGTCAAACGGTCGTCCGAGATTCGAAACCCCGACGGATCGACCGTCTTCAAGCTGGAGAATATCGAGGTTCCTGAACCCTGGTCGCAGCTGGCGGTCGATATTTTGGCGCAAAAGTACTTCCGGAAGGCCGGCGTTCCGCAGTGCGATCAGAACGGCCAACCGCTCATCGATGCCGACGGCAAGTCGGTGCTTGGTGGTGAGCGCGATGCCCGACAGGTCTTTGAGCGCATGGCCGGGTGTTGGACCCATTGGGGTCGGGCCTACGGGTATTTCAAGACTCCGGAAGAGGCGGAGTCCTTTCATGATGAGATGTGCTACATGCTGGCGCACCAAATGGCTGCGCCGAATTCCCCCCAGTGGTTCAATACCGGTCTTCATTATGCTTATGGATTATCGGGACCGGCGCAGGGGCACTATTACGTCGATCCGAAAACGCAAGAGGTGGTGAAGGCGACGAATGCGTTCGAACATCCGCAGCCGCATGCCTGTTTCATTCAGTCGATCGAGGATGATCTCGTAAATGAAAACGGTATCATGGACCTGTGGGTTCGAGAGGCGCGTTTGTTCAAGTATGGTTCTGGAACCGGGACGAACTTCTCGAAACTGCGAGGAGATGGCGAAGGACTGTCCGGTGGGGGGCGCTCTTCCGGGCTCATGTCCTTTCTGAAGATCGGTGATCGCGCGGCCGGAGCAATCAAATCCGGAGGCACGACGCGTCGCGCGGCAAAAATGGTCTGTTTGGATTTGGACCATCCTGATATCGAAGAATTCATCGATTGGAAAGTCATCGAAGAGCAAAAAGTAGCGGCCATGGTGACGGGGTCGAAGATCTGCGCGCAGCGGCTCAATGCCGTCTTGAAGGCCTGTCATGCCGTTGATGGCACCGGTGCGCTTCGGCTGGATCTCGAACAGAAGACGAATTCGGCCCTGCGCGAGGCGTTGGCGTCAGCCCGCCGTGAGATGGTTCCTGAGGCCTATATCCAACGGATGTTCTCCTATGCGCAGCAGGGGTTCACGCATTTTGTGTTTCACGAGTACGACACCAATTGGGATGGAAAGGCTTATCAAACGGTCTCCGGCCAGAATTCGAACAACAGCGTCAGGATTCCCAATGAGTTTTTTGCCGCACTTGAAGCCGATGGCGACTGGCAACTGAAACGACGTACCAACGGCAAAGTCTGCAAGACTATCAAGGCCAGAGAGTTATGGGACCGTATCGCGTGGGCGGCTTGGACCTGTGCTGATCCAGGGACGCAGTACGATACCACCATCAATGAATGGCACACGTGTCCGGAGGATGGGCGGATCAACGCCTCGAATCCCTGTTCGGAGTACATGTTCTTGGACGACACAGCCTGCAACCTTGCGTCCCTCAATCTGACGAAGTTCTACGGCACTGATGGGCAGTTCGAACTCGAAGGGTTCCGCCATGCGGTTCGGCTGTGGACCATCGCGCTGGAGATCAGTGTCTTGATGGCATCCTTCCCGAGCCGATCGATCGCTGAAAAGAGCTATCAGTTCCGGACGCTTGGATTGGGATACGCGAATCTGGGGACGGTGCTCATGCGTCAAGGCATTCCCTATGACTCGCCTAAAGCTCTCGCGATCTGCGGGGCCATCACGTCGATCATGACCGGGGAAGCCTATAGTGCATCGGCGGAAATGGCGGCCGAACTGTCCCCGTTCTCCGGATACGCAAAAAATCGCGAACACATGTTGCGGATCATTCGCAACCATCGACGGGCAGCCTATCAGGCGTCTCTCGAAGAATATGAACGGCTGACCATTGCTCCCGCCGGAATCCGCCCTGAGCATTGTCCCCCCGAATTGCTCTTGGCCGCCCGGAGAGCCTGGGACCATGCGCTTGAACTCGGGACTGCGTACGGATATCGCAATGCTCAAGTGACGGTGATCGCTCCGACCGGGACAATCGGGTTGGTCATGGATTGCGATACCACTGGAATTGAACCGGATTTTGCACTGGTGAAATTCAAGAAGCTGGCCGGTGGAGGGTACTTCAAAATCATTAATCAAAGTATTCCACTCGCCTTGGCCAATCTCGGGTATACGGATCAACAGGTGAGGGACATCGTTCATTACTGTGTCGGGGCTCAGACCCTCAAAGGTGCCCCGTTCATCAACCACGACACGCTTCGGCTGAAAGGTTTCGACGACACGGTGCTTGATCACCTGGAACGCAGCTTGTCGCAAGCGTTCGAGATTCAATTTGCGTTCAATAAGTATACGCTCGGGGAGAGCTTCTGCATTGAGCAACTTGGTCTGACCGAAGTGCAACTGAACGAGAAAAACTTCAATATGTTGAAGGTGCTTGGCTTTACGCAGGAAGAAGTCGCTGCCGCGAACGATTTCTGTTGTGGGACGATGACCGTCGAAGGCGCGCCCCATGTGAAGGCCGAGCATCTGGCGGTCTTCGATTGTGCGAATCGATGTGGTCGCATCGGGCAACGTTCCATCGCCGTCGATGCCCACATTCGCATGATGGCTGCGGCGCAACCCTTCATCAGCGGTGCGATCAGCAAGACCATCAATATGCCGTCCGAGGCCACGATCGAAGACGTCAAGGCCTCGTACTTCCTTGCCTGGAAGAGTATGGTGAAGGCGGTGGCGCTCTATCGAGACGGATCCAAACTCAGTCAACCATTGAGCGCGTCGTCCGATAGCGGGAGGGCGTTGGAGACTGTGCCTGGTGTTTTAGAAATGGCTGAAAAAGTGACCGAGCGCGTGCTTGTCCGGTATTTGGCCAAACGGCGTCCACTTCCCACTCGGCGTAATGGGTACACGCAAAAAGCCATCGTTGGGGGGCATAAGCTCTATCTCCGAACCGGTGAATACGAGGATGGGACGGTCGGGGAAATCTTTTTGGACATGCATAAGGAGGGAGCGGCGTTTAGGAGCCTGATGAACTGCTTTGCCATCGCCATCTCTCTTGGGCTTCAGCATGGTGTGCCGCTCGAGGAATTTGTGGAGGCATTCGTCTTCACCAGATTTGAGCCGAATGGTCCGGTCAAACTGAATGATCGGATTAAGATGTCGACGTCGATTATCGATTACATCTTCCGTGAATTGGCCGTCACGTATCTTGATCGATATGACCTTGCGCAGGTCAAAGAAGAAGATCTGCGTATGGATTCAATGAAGAAGGACGACATGGATCCCGAATGCTTCGAGGAAGAAGCGGACCTCGATGCATTGGCCAAGTCTTCCGTCGTGACCGAGCATCTTCCGATCCGTCGGAACGGCGGAAAGGGAAATGGTCATAGCCATGCCCATGGGAACGGCCATAGCGTTGCCCGGCAAGTCGAGATTATGCGGGAAACGCTGACGCTGACAGCCGTTCAAAGTGCAAAAGAGGCGCGGGTCAAGGGCTACGAGGGAGATCCCTGCCCAGAATGCAAGCAGTTCACCATGGTTCGGAACGGCACGTGTCTCAAATGTGTGACTTGCGGTTCGACGAGCGGATGTTCGTAAGGGATGTGTCACGATGCAGAATAAGCGGCATTCATCCTGTATTGGGCATAGAAAACGACGTATTCTACGGACTCGTGTCGGGGGCAAGGGATGCTCAGGCATGCGAGTCAGGGTTGGAAAGTCCTGTCTAACACCGTCACTGTGGCGGGCTCAGGCCAACCCGCATAGGGGCTGGACTCCGCTCCAGACGGTTCGTTCAGCAAGGCGAAGAAGACTGTAAGACCAGAAAGTTATGGGGAGTATCGATATGCCGACTACAACGCAGCTTGTCATCAGCGGACAGAGTAAACCAGGCACATTAGCCGGAGTGACGGCAGTGCTCGGGGCAGCAGGAGTCAATATCAAGGCATTTTCAGCTCCGGAGGTCATGGGGACAGGTAAGTTGCGGTTGCTCGTAGCTGACCTCGATGGGGCTCGGGCTGCTCTTCGGGCGGCAAAGATCAAATTCCGGGAGGAAACGGCCCTTGTTTTGAGCCTTGAAAACAAGCCTGGAGCCTTGAGGAGAGTGGCGGACACGCTGATGAGGAGCCGGATCAATATTAAGTGTGGCTATTGCACACCCTCGCGGGAGGGGAAGCGGGCCATCGTCGTCTTGACCGTTTCCAAAACTGAAAAAGCTCTTACGCTTCTCCGCAATCAATCGCTCGACGAGTTTTAGCCCATGCGGCTGAGGCCGCTCACGGATCCTTCGTCTTTCCTACTCATTGCGGTCGGGCTTGGTGTGGCCCTGCATCAAGGTTGCGCCGCATCTCTTCGTCACGTCGATCGATTTCCTGACTATCCTGTTGGATTCATCGAACGGGGGATGGCCTCGTGGTATGGCCCAGGCTTTCATGGGAATAAGACCGCCAACGGAGAGCGGTACAACATGTATGCATTGACGGCTGCGCATCGAACGTTGCCGTTGGGATCCGTTGCAGTTGTTCGTTCATTAACGTCAGGGCGCCATGTCACGGTCAGAATCACTGATCGAGGCCCCTTTGCCAAGGGGAGAATCCTTGACCTTTCGCTGGCTGGTGCTCAAGCGCTTGGGATGGTCGGCCACGGAACCGACCAAATTGAGCTTCGGGTCATACGCTATGATCCTCGACCAGAAGGGATGGGGGTCCTAAGGGTTCAAGTTGGCTCTTTTGCAGACCTTCACAAGGCTCAGGCTCTGGTCGCGCGGCTCCAACGCGACTTTGCCGATGGGCGTATTGTTCAGATAGATCTCCCTGAGGGGCGTCGGTATCGAGTCCAGATCGGCCGGTTCCTAGTCGAGCCAGAAGCTCAGAAAGCTTCAACGCGTCTTGATCGACTGTTTGATCTCCAATCCCTCGTGGTGCGGGATGATGAACAGATGTGAAGGCCGACGAGAGCAGATGGTGGAGCCCAGCCGTCGTCATGCGATGGCCATTTTTTCGAACCGATTGATTTTTCAGTATGAATTTTTGAATTACTTGCCTGCTCATGGCCCCTGTGATAGATGTATCGACTGTGAGCCCTATTCTAAGCGGTCCGGTTATCCTAATCGTACAATCCTCCGAAGGGTGGACCAAGAGGTATCCTCTGGGGGACGCCCGGCTTCTCATCAGGCCAGCCGAACTGGTGCAACGTCCCTAAATAGACGATTGCTATGGACATCCTCATCCTTTTAGGGTTGATAGGGTTATCCGCCGTTATTTCCACTGCCGAGATCGGCTTCTTCTCGGTCAACGAAACCAGACTGAGGGCCCTGGCCCAGAATGGCAGCAAGCGAGCGGAGAAAGCCCTGCAGCTCAGAAGTGACCCTCAGCGGCTCTTCTCGACCATTCTTGTGGGAGATCGCCTGGTGAGTACGGCGATTCCCATGTTTGCCACCTTTATTACGTTGAATGCATATGGTGAGAAGACCATTTTGGAAGAGGCCATCGCTGTCATGGTCGGAATCTTGACCTTCGTGCTGTTGGTCTGCGTGGACGTGGTACCAAAGACGTTGGCAGCGAAGTTCTCGGTGCCTGTGACGCTGAATCTTGCCTACCCGATCTATGGGGTGCAGGTGATGCTGCGGCCGCTCCTGTTCTTGATGGTGCCGCTGATCTACAGTTTGACGGGTGGAAAAGGACTCACGCATCCTCTGGTTACCGAAGAGGAACTGAAGATCATGCTCGATCAGGGTGGGAAAGCGGGCGAGATCGAATCGGAAGAAGTGAAAATGATCAAGAACGTGTTCCAGCTGAAGGATATTACGGCTGAAGATGCGATGACGCCACGTATCTATGTGTTTTCATTGGACGGAAATCTTCGTCTCAAGGAGGCACAGGAACAACTCTACAATTCGAAATATTCCCGCATCCCGCTCTATGACGGCACACTCGATAACATCACGGGCATCCTCTATAAGACCAAGGCGTTGACGGAGTTGGCCAAAGGACGAACTGAGTTACGCCTGCGGGATATTGCCCATCCTCCACTCTTTGTCCCGGCCGGGAAGACGGCGGACGATTTGATGAAACAGTTTCAACAAGAAAAACGACATATGGGAGTGGTCGTGAACGAATTCGGCGGGGTTATGGGGCTCGTGACCCTGGAGGATTTGCTCGAAGAGGTGGTCGGGGAGATTGTCGACGAAACGGACATCACGGAAGAACTCATCAAACGTATCGGTAAGAGCCAGATCTTGGTCCATGGGCGGACTGAGGTACGGAAAGTGAACGATTTTCTCAAGGTCGAACTCGGTGGGGATGAAGCCCTGACGATCGGAGGCTTGATCCAAGAAAATCTCGGTCGAATCCCCAAGGCAGGAGAAGAACTCCGCATCGAGAATTGCCGTTTGGTCGTCCACGAGGCTGATCCTCGCTCGATACGGAGTGTCACTATTTTCAAGGACGAGAAGGTCGCGGTACCGGTCGAAGCATCAGTGTGAGCCTACCGTTGTTCGGACGCATCGATTAACTTCCTGAATTCCTCCTCGTTAAGGATCTGTACGCCCAATTTCCGAGCCTGTTCAAGTTTGGAGCCCGCTTCGGAACCCGCCACGACATAGGTCGTTTTCTTGCTGACGCTGGAGGAGACCATCGCACCCAGTTGTTCAACCAGCACCTTGGCTTCCTCTCTCGAGCAACTCGCCAGTCCTCCGGTGAATACGAAGCTCTTCCCTGAAAGGGGGCGTGGACCATGGCTCTGCGGAGAGCGTTGTTCCATGATTGAGACGCCCAGTTGTTTCAATTGGTCGATAACCCGACGGTTGGACTGTTCCTGGAAGTAGGACACCAGGCTTTCAGAAATTTCAGGCCCGATCTCCCGGATGGCCTGCAACCGGTCGCGATCTGCCGCCATGATGGCATCGAGTGAGCCGAATTCATGGGCCAGTACTTTGGCGATATGCTGACCGACCTGGCGGATTCCCAGCCCCATCAAGAACCGCTCAAGTGGCACAGTCTTGCTTCGGGCAATGGCTTCAAGAAGAAGCGTCGAGGATCGTTCTGCAAAGCCTTCAAGTTTCAGGAGTTGTTCCTGGTTTAGCCGGTACAGATCGGAAAGGTCCTTCACCAGTCCTTGATCGATAAGCTGCGCGACGGTCTTCTTACCAAGTCCGTCAATGTTGAGGGCCATTTTCGACGCGAAGTGTTCAATGGCCCCTTTGAGCTGCGCGGGGCAGACCGCCTGTCCCGTGCAGTAGTAATAAGCCCCTTCTCTTGCCACGGTGGACTCGCATATCGGACAGTGTGGTGGCATCAGAAAGGGTTCTGGCCTGATTTGACCGGAGATGGGAATTCGTTCGGCGATGGCTGGAATGACGTCCCCGGCCCGCTCAACACGCACGGTGTCCCCAACGCGGATATCTTTTCGGGCCACCTCATCGGCGTTGTGTAGGGTTGCGCGACTGATGGTGACTCCACCTACTTCTACGGGTTTCAAAAGAGCAAGTGGGGTCAACGTTCCGGTACGCCCCACGGAGATAGCGATATCCTGTATTTCCGTAATTTCTTTTCGCGGAGGAAACTTGAATGCCATGGCCCAACGAGGGCTTCTGGATTTCATACCCAGCCGACTCTGCCAATCTACGCGGTTGATCTTCACCACGACGCCATCAATTTCATAGGGGAGATTGTCGCGCTGTTCTTGGGTTTCCCGGTGAAAGGCCAAGACCTGGTCAATGGTGTCGCATCGTCGGCGGAGCATGGGAACGGGAAGTCCCCACTCGGCCAACCGTTCCAGTTCGTCCCAGTGCGTTGAAGGAAGAGGACCGGTCATCGCCATCACTTCATAACAGGTCACGACCAACGGTCGAGAAGCCGTCATGCGCGAATCGAGCTGGCGGAGAGAACCGGCCGCGGCATTCCGCGGGTTGGCAAAGGCGTCGTTCCCCTGTTCCGTCATGCGACGATTGAGGGCATGAAAGTCCGAGAGGCGCATGTACACCTCGCCTCGGAGGACGAGATGCTCCGGGTAGCGGTCGGTCTGTAGCTGGAGCGGCAGGGCGCGAATCGTGCGGAGGTTAATCGTGACGTCCTCGCCGATCGTACCATCCCCACGGGTTGCCCCACGAACAAAGGTTCCATGGTCATAGACAAGTTCGACTGAGAGACCGTCGAATTTCGGCTCGACCGTGTAGTCGATCTGTTCCGTCTCAAGTTCTCGTTTCATCCGCTGGTCGAAGGCCAAGACTTCCACGGGATCCATCAAGGAGTCGAGACTCAACATGGGTCGTTCGTGCGGGACCTTCCCAAGTTCGTCCAAAGGAGGGGCCCCGACACGTTGGGTCGGGGAATCAGAAGTGACCAGGTCTGGGTATTTCAGCTCGAGCTCGAGCAGTTCCCGAAACAAGCGATCATACTCCCCATCGGAGATTTCGGGGCGGTCCTTCGCATAGTACAGATAGTCGTGGTGTCGGATTTGGTTCTTGAGTGTCGCGAGGCGATTTTCATCGGCCTGACGAATCTTGGAAGGGGGCGGCACGTCGCTAAAGAGAGAGTCCTGTCGCATCGTTGGACTCAACGATGTGGGGCTGCGGTGATCGACGCGAGGATGTTATGACAGCCGTGACTCAACATGAAAGCGACGCATGCTTGAAGCCCGGGCTGACCGTAGCACAGGCCGGGGAAACGGTCAAACGGATTGGTCTGCTTGCTTTGACTTTCGCACCAGTGCCCACTATTCTAAGCGTCTCTTCGTCCTCGGGAATCGGTGACGGCCGGGCAAAGGAGGGTATATGCGGAGGGATGAGCAGCCAATCTGTGCGCGAGTGAGGAAGACCGTTCTCTTCGGAATCCTATTGTGTGGGGGGATGGTCGTGAGCGGGTGTGTGGTCTTGGAAGAAAAGTTCAACGCCGAAAAGGCACGAAGTCTCAATTTCCAGCGCCTCTTGGCTCAGGAAGAAAAACGCACCGCTGAACTGGATAGCGAAGTGAAACGGACGAAGACAGAGCTGGCCGAGTTTGAGGCGAGAAACCGGGAACTGTCGGCACAGGTACAGATGGCGCGTGAACAGATGGCTCGTCTCCAAGAGGAAACTGAAGCGATCAGAGAAGCCACGGTGCTTGAACGCAAAGCCCTCGAAGATATGCAGCGGAAAAGCTCTTCCACTACGGGAAAGCCGAAGAAACTTGAGCCATTCAAAGAACCGGTAAAAGCCGTCACGACGGAATCGAGCGGAAGCGACCCCAAAAGCTCTTCTTCTCAAAGTGCCACGAATGTCACTCCGAAATCCGGCCAGATGGTCCATGTCGTGAAACCGGGTGAGACGCTGTTTGGTATCAGCCGTCGGTATGGCCTTGACATCGAGAAGGTAAAGAAGATGAACAAGCTGCCTGATGACATCATTGAGGTCGGCCAAAAACTCATGGTGGGGAGCGAATAAGCGGAACGAGATGCAGTCTGTGACCTATTCGCTCAGCCTGGATGAGTTTCGTTCTTATGCCGAGCAGGGCAATCTCATTCCCCTGTTTCGCGAAATTCTCGCGGACCACGATACTCCAGTCTCGGCTTTTGCCAAGATCGACCACGGTCCCTCTGCCTATTTATTGGAAAGCATCCAAGGAGGGGAGAAATGGGCGAGGTATTCGTTTCTCGGTAGTGGATCTCCAGTCGTCATCTACGAAGACCGCGGGGATTTATGCGTCAAGAAGGGGGGCCGCGTACGTCGGATCCCCAGTCGAGGGGCCCCCATGGATCGTCTGCGGGAGATCCTTGAAACCTATCGCCCTGTGACGGTGCCGGAGTTGCCTCGCTTTGTCGGTGGAGCGGTGGGGTATCTCGGCTATGACATCGTCAAGACATTTGAGAATCTTCCCTCCCGACGAAAAGACGACCTCCACCTTCCGCAGTTCGCCTTTCTCCTGACCGAGACGCTGCTGATCTTCGACAACGTATCGCAGAAAATCAAAGTCGTGGCCAACGCGCACGTGAAGTCCGGGTCGGACCGAGACATTCGTGCGGCCTATCGAGACGCGACAGCCCGCATTGAAAAGATGATCGCCAGAATTCGTCGGCCGCTCCGCCGTGTCAAACCAACGCGCCGGAGGTCTCCGCTCCGCTTTACCTCCAATATGAACCAGGCGGATTTTGAGAAAATGGTCTCACGCGCGCAGGACTACATCAAGGCGGGTGATATCTTTCAGTGCGTGCTTTCACAGCGTTGGGAGACGAATTTGCAGGCGCCGCCCTTTCAGCTCTATCGAGGGCTTCGCGTGGTGAATCCTTCACCGTACATGTATTACCTGCGTATCGCGGGGGTCGAACTGGTGGGGTCATCCCCGGAAATTCTGGTGCGTTGTGAAGATGGCCTCGCGTCGGTGCGTCCGATTGCGGGGACCAGGCGACGTGGAGCGACAGCGGAAGAAGATGCGGAACTCGAGCGACGCCTGTTGGCCGACGCCAAAGAGCGGGCTGAACACATCATGCTGGTGGATCTGGGGCGCAACGATATCGGCCGTGTCGTTGAACAGGGGTCGGTCAAGGTCGAATCGTTGATGAATGTCGAGCGGTATTCCCATGTCATGCATATCGTGTCGAATGTCACGGGAAAACTGAGCAAGGACAAGACCGTCTACGATGTGCTCAAGGCCTGCTTTCCTGCCGGCACGGTGTCCGGAGCACCGAAGATTCGGGCGATGGAAATTATCGAAGAGTTAGAACCCACAAGGCGTGGCCCCTACGCCGGAGCAGTGGGCTACATCAGCTTTTCAGGGAACATGGACATGTGTATTAATATTCGTACGGTCGTGGTTTCGCGCCATCGGGCCTTCATCCAGGCCGGAGCCGGCATTGTGGCTGATTCGAATCCGGTCCATGAGTATGAGGAAACGTGTAACAAGGCCCGTGCGATGATGAAAGCCATAGAACTGGCAGAGCAGGGGCTGGAATAGGGAATAGTCATTGGTCATCTGTCATTTGGCAGATTGTTCCTCAACGGAAACCAGCTCTCCATTGACGAACGACCGATGACGAATGACGGGCTTTATCATGCTACTTGTCATCGATAACTACGATTCCTTCACCTACAACCTCGTGCAGTATCTGGGTGAGTTAGGCGAGGATGTCCAGGTCGTTCGCAACGACAAGATTACTCTGGATCAGATCGGGGAGTTACATCCAGACCGCCTGGTGATTTCTCCGGGGCCCTGCACGCCGAAGGAAGCGGGAATCTCAGTCGATGCCATCAGGCGATTTGGAGGGAAGATTCCCATCCTCGGCGTCTGTTTGGGGCATCAGTCGATGGCCGTGGCCTACGGAGGGGAAGTGATCCGTGCGGTTCGGCTGATGCATGGGAAGACATCCCAGATCAAACACAACGGGAAGACCATCTTTCAATCGTTACCCAATCCGTTTGAGGCGACGCGGTACCATTCGCTGATTGTGAACCGGGCGAATCTTCCGGGCTGTTTTGAGATCTCAGCAGAGACTGCCGAGGGTGAAATCATGGGACTCCGGCATAAAACGCTTGGTGTCGAAGGGGTCCAGTTTCACCCGGAATCTATTCTGACGACGGCAGGCAAGGATCTGCTGCGGAACTTCTTGAAACTCTAGCCCCACCTAATTTGTATTGCCATGATCAAAGATGCACTCGCCAAATTGGCTGACCGAATCGCTCTTTCCGCGCAGGAAGCCGAAACCGTCATGTGCGAGGTCATGGATGGCATGGCGACTCCGGCGCAGATTGCCGCCTACTTGATGGGCCTCAGGCAGAAAGGTGAAACGGTTGATGAAATCGTCGGGTCGGCGAGCGCGATGCGAGCGCGGGCTGCGCGTATCAGAGTCGGAGCTTCCATCATCGTCGATACCTGTGGAACAGGTGGTGATGGAGCCAATACATTTAATATCTCGACGGCCGCAGCCTTCGTGGTAGCGGGGGCCGGTATCACCGTCGCGAAGCACGGCAATCGTTCCGTGTCGTCCAGGAGCGGAAGTGCCGATGTGTTGAGTGCTCTCGGGGTCCAGATCGATCTGGATCCGAGTCGCATGGTGGACTGCATCGATGACGTTGGGATCGGGTTCTTGTTTGCTCCGCACTACCACAGCGCGATGAAATATTGCGCTGGGCCGAGACAGGAAATCGGTATCCGGACCATCTTGAATCTGTTGGGGCCGTTGACGAATCCGGCCGGAGCGACGCATCAAGTGCTTGGGGTCTATGAGGCACAAAAAACCGAAATATTGGGACGAGTCCTGATGGAACTGGGATCGCAACATTGCTTCGTGATTCATGGCATGGACGGACTGGATGAGATCACGCTGTCGGAACGGACGAAAGTCTCCGAGGGGAAAGGCGGAGTCGTCTCGAGCTACTTTCTTGCGCCGGAGGAATTCGGCCTGTCACGTGTGCCTAGGAAAGAGTATGCCGGCGGTTCGCCTGAGGATAATGCACGGATCGTAAAAGAGATCTTGCAAGGCCGGAAAGGCTCCAAGCGCGACATCGTCTGTTTGAACGCAGCGCCTGCTATGGTAGTAGGTCAGAAAGCAAAAACCCTTCAAGAGGGATTCCGTCTGGCGCAGCAGACTATTGATTCGGGGGCTGCCGCAGAAAAGCTGGAGAGGTTGATCGCCTATACGACGAGGGTATGAGTCTTCAATGATTCTCGATCGCATTCTCGAACATAAAAAAGCAGAACTGCGGCATAAGCAAAGCCGTACTTACCTTGCCGATCTGAAAGCCGCTATCCGTGATGCGCCGCCGACGTTGGGGTTTGCCGTCACGCTCGATGCGACAAAGCCTCCGGTTAGTCCTTCGCTCATCGCCGAGGTCAAAAAGGCCTCACCGAGCCTGGGGCTCTTGCGGGAAGAGTTTGCCGAAAAGTTTGATCATTTGGGATTGGCACGGATCTATCGAGAGCAAGGCGCTTCAGCCGTATCGGTCTTGACCGACAAGGACTTTTTCCAAGGAGACCTTCGGTATCTGAAAGAAATTAAACAAGCATTCCCAATCCCGGCACTCAATAAGGAATTCATGGTCGGGGATATCCAGTTTTATGAGGCTCGTGCTCATGGCGCTGATGCGATCTTGTTGATCGTGGCGGCTCTGGAACGTCGGCAGCTCATTGATTTCCATGCCCTGGCTACCGAACTTGGAATGGATAGTTTGTTCGAGACCCATCACGAGAGAGAGTTGGACACGGTGTTGGAGTGGATTCCCAATGCAAGGATGATTGGGATCAACAACCGGGACTTGAAGACGTTCACGACCGATCTCAATGTGACGTTTCGGCTGGCAAAGCGGATTCCGTCGGACAAACTGATCATCAGCGAGAGCGGGATTCACAAGCGTGAGGACGTCACCAAGCTGTCTGATGCCGGTATCCATGCCATGTTGATCGGAGAGTCGCTCATTCGTGCGGACAACACGGGAGACAAGGTTCGTGAATTGCTCGGAACCACGGCGCATAGTGGTCAATCGGCATAGATGATGGCGTTATGGTGAAGATTAAGATTTGCGGCATCACCAATGTGGCCGACGCGAAGGTGGCGGTGGAAGCTGGCGCGGATGCTTTGGGCTTTGTCATGTACCGCAAGAGCCCGCGTTTTGTGGAGCCAGCAGTGGTGAGGGCGATTGTGGTTGGGCTGCCGCCGTTCGTGCTGCCCGTTGGAGTCTTCGTCAATGAAGAGTCGGATCGAGTAAAGGCATTGATGGATGGATGTGGCTTGGTATTGGCGCAGCTACATGGAGATGAACCTGTATCCTATTGTCAGGACCTTGGGCGTCCCGTGATGAAGGCGCTCCGACTGAAAGATCGAGAGACCTTTCTGACGCTAACAGAACTCCAAGGACGCGCCAATGTACGCGGGTTTCTTATCGATGCCTTTTCCGATCAGGCCTATGGCGGAACCGGCCAAACCGTGGATTGGACGTTGGCACAGGAAGCGGCTCGATCCACACCGATTGTCCTGGCTGGGGGGCTGACTCCTGTGAATGTGGCCGAGGCCATCGCCCGTGTGCGTCCCTATGGAGTTGATGTGAGTAGCGGGGTGGAGCTGAGCCCGGGGAAAAAGGACCACGCGAAGATCAAAGCGTTTATTGACGCCGCCAGACTTGTGCCAGCCTGATCTGCGCCTCTATACTTCACCGTCTGAAGCATTATTCAGCCAGGAGGATGTAATCTCATGCCGACCCTTCCCGATAATCGTGGCCGTTTTGGACCCTATGGCGGGCGGTATGTGCCTGAAACCCTCATGCCGGCGCTGCTGGAGCTGGAAGGGGAGTATGCGAAGGTCAAGAAGGATCGTCGATTTCAAGCAGACCTGGCCTATTATCTCAAGCAATATGTCGGGCGCCCGACGAGTCTCTATCGTGCCGATCGGCTGACAAAGAAATTGAGCGGTGCCAAGATTTATCTCAAGCGGGAGGACCTCTGCCATACGGGCGCCCATAAGATCAATAACGCGATCGGACAAGCGTTGCTCGCGGTACGCATGAAGAAGCCTCGAGTGATCGCCGAAACCGGAGCAGGGCAACATGGTGTGGCTACGGCGACAGCTGCCGCGATGTTCGGGCTCGAGTGTGAAATCTACATGGGCACGGAGGACATGGAACGGCAGGCTTTGAACGTCTTCCGTATGCGCTTGTTGGGGGCCAAGGTCACCGGTGTGGATGCTGGAAGTCGGACATTGAAGGACGCCATCAGCGAAGCGATGCGGGATTGGACGACGAATGTGCGGACGACTCATTACATTCTCGGTTCAGTGCTTGGGGCTCATCCCTATCCCATGATGATCCGCGATTTTCAGGCCATCATCGGGCGAGAAGCGCGAAAGCAGATTCTGGCGGCGGAAGGCAAGTTGCCGAACTATCTCGTCGCCTGTGTCGGCGGCGGGAGCAATTCGATCGGGCTCTTCCACGCCTTTCTGGGAGATCCCAAGGTGAAGATGATCGGGGTCGAGGCAGGGGGAACGGGAATCATCAGCGGAAAACATGCGGCCCGATTCTCCGGTGGGAAGCCGGGCGTCTTACAGGGTACGATGACCTATCTGCTGCAGGACGAGAATGGACAGATCAATTTGACCCATTCCGTCTCGGCTGGTCTGGATTATGCGGCAGTCGGGCCGGAGCACAGCCTCTATCACGACCTGGGTCGGATCGACTACACCTACGCGACGGATAGTGAAGCCATGGCGGCGTTTGATCTGCTCGCGCGTGAAGAAGGTATCGTCCCGGCGCTAGAAAGCGCTCATGCAATCGCCCATGTGGTCAAGCTGGCACCCACATTGAAAAAGTCACAGATCATCATTGCGAATCTGTCGGGTCGTGGAGACAAAGATGTTCAACAAGTGGCCAGAATGCGAGGGGTCACGCTATGAGTGGACGGTTGGACAGCACCTTTGCACGTCTTCGTGAGAAGAAAGAGAAAGCCCTGATTGCCTATCTCATGGCCGGGGACCCTGGACTGGCAGAAACAGAGCAACTCGTTATTGCCCTTGAGCAGGCCGGTGCCGATATTATCGAGCTGGGTGTGCCGTTTTCTGATCCCATCGCCGATGGGCCGGTGATCCAACAGGCTGCCGAACGGGCGTTGAAGAGCGGCACGTCGCTTCGTCAGATCCTTGCGTCGATCACCTCACTCCGGCAACGGACGGAGATTCCGATCATCCTCATGCTGTATTACAATTCCATCCATGCCATGGGCTGTGAAGAGTTCTGCAAGGCAGCAAAGGCTGCTGGAGTAGATGGATTGATCGTGCCCGATATGCCGCCGGACGAAGCGGGGCCACTCAAGGCTCCGGCGGATGCGGTGGGGCTTTCGCTGATCTTCTTGCTTGCGCCGACGAGCACGACGGATCGGCGGAAACTGGTGGCAAAAGAATCACATGGATTTGTCTACTATGTTTCCTTGACGGGCATTACCGGGGCCAAACTCAGCAACGCAGCAGACATCCAGCAGAATATCGACAAACTCAGGAAGGTATCTGCGGCTCCTGTCGCCGTGGGATTTGGCGTGGCGACGCCGGAGGATGCGGCGCGCGTGTCGAAGATGGCGGATGGGGTGATCGTGGGCAGCGCCATTGTCAAACAGATTGCAGTACATCAACAAGACCCCGACATGGTCAGGCATGTGGCCGAGTTTGTCCGCTCGCTCAAAGCTGCGATGGGGCCAGCCTAACCGACTGCCAGAATCAGGGAGTTGACGCACAATACAAGATCCGACTCCAGATCTTGACCCTGTCTCGTCGTCCATTGGGACTTCTCGGAAGACCGGATCGAAGACCGTTGGGGCGCCCCCCCTTAACAGCCAATTCCATAATTGATCCCATAAATGGCCCCAAACGCCCTAAATACTTAATGCGGGCTAATGGACAACCACTTCCATCTGCTGGTGGAGACCCCAGAGGCGAATCTCGCTAAGGCTATGCGCCAACTCAATGGGGTCTACACACGAGTCTTTAATCATCGCCATCAGCGAGTCGGCCATGTGCTGCAAGGACGCTGCTGGAGCTTTGCTGGTATGTAGTGCTCAATCTGGTTCTCGCCAAACGGATTTGCAAAGCCGATATCTATCCGTAGTCTAGCTATCATGCGACCGCTGGACTAGAACCCACGCCTTCTTATCTCACCATCGACTGGCTACTGTCCTAGTTTGGTCTGCAGCCTGCAGTGGCTGAGCGGAAGGAAGAGGTCAGGGCTCGCCGTGAGAGGAGGTTTGCTGCCAGACCAACTCTGAGCCATTTCTTTGGTGCCGGGACCAGGACCGCACGTGTACGACGGAATGAAGCCATTTGCTGGGCCCATCTCGAATGGGTATCGGCTCGCCGAAATCGTCCGTGCTGTGGGCATGCACTATGCGGCGATCAGTCGCGTCGCCGATCCTCTGAGCGGTGATTGACGCACGAAGCATAATCTGACCTCCATCATTGTTCCTCGTTTGTTCCTTTTTGATTCTTCTGAAGGCCAAACCCTTCACCTGGTACATCCGAGGGTCTGGACTACGTACTCAAAATACATAAGAAGTTAATTCTATCAGGAGGCTTCTCGTGGCACCACTTTTGCTTGATCTCTTCATTCGTGCGACATAATAGGACGGGAATGACGGCAATTCTCTCGGTCTCACAGTGATCTCCATCGGGTGTGCACGAAATACCATCATTGCTCAGGTTAAATCCTCTGCAGGTAGTTGGTAACGTTCTGCGACGCGGGGTTCTTGCTGCGCATAGAGGCTCAATGTGCTGAGCCGAGTAGACTTCGCCCCTTTTGCCCGGTGTGGCCTTTCCGAACAGCTCGCAGGAGATTCTGGGTCGGTCTGTGGTCGTACCGGCGGTCACGTCCCCGGCCGAATCGCATACGGAGATCCTAGAGTTAAGAGGAGCACCAGAGAGCTCAGCGGCTTGATGAAGGTTTCGCATGGCAGGATTGTCACGGTCCTTCGTGGAGCAGCCAACTCTCATCATCCGACTGGTGATCAGACAAAGACCTCTAAGAAGCCAGCATCATTCAGAAGGTATTTGGTTGAACATAAGTTGCCGAGAAAAAGCAACAATGCGGAGGAGGCACTCTTTTATGGCACAGTCTAGTCGTACGAACCATGTTTCAGCTAGGCCATCGTTCTGGCAGGTTCTTCTGATGACTGTGTTCGTCTGCCTTAGGCTCGCTTCTGAAGGTTCGGCGGCCCCAGCTGTTGGCATAACACCCCAGATAGGTCTGACGTATAATGCCGTGCAAGGGGCGAGCAACCCACCGAACCAGACCATAACCGTCTCCAGGACCTCCACTCGGAAAGCTACATTGAGTGCTTCGGACAATGCCTCCTGGCTTTCTGTGTCGCCTGCCACAAATTCCATGACCACAAGCGCCCAGCTCACGGTCGCCGCCAACACACAAGGGCTCATAGCAGGCACCTACAATGTCACCATCACGATCAAAGTGGGCACCTGGTACACAGCAACAGTCCCTGTAAAGGTGGTTGTATCACCGCCCACGCAGCCCCCACCATCCACCACGTCCTCGGTGAACCTTGCGTGGAACGCGGTTGCCGGCACCACGGTCAGCGGCTATAAGGTGTATATTGGCCAGGTGCCCAGCCAATATGCCCAAACTATTGATGTAGGTAACGTTACGTCATCGACCGTGAGTGGATTGACCATTGGTCGAACCTACTATTTTGTCGTCACGTCGTATAACAATGTCGGCGAAAGTACCCCCTCCAATGAGGTCAGTAAGACCATTCAGTGATCACTCAATAGAAGCTCCGCAGTGCCGTGTATTCACTCCTCCTCACAAGAGTGAGAGGGCAGACAAAAGGCCACTCCTCAGTACGGGGAGTGGCCTTTTCTAATCACTTCTTTCCCTTAGAAACCGAAGTCCGCGTAGGGTCAATAAGTTAGAATTCAAACTGTTTCCTGTTGTACTGATGGGTAGACTTCTCTCCCTATGAGTCCGGCCATCACTTCAGCTTCCTTGATCTTCCTAGAAGTTCCCGATCATTCCATTGCTCACGTGGGCGGTATTGTGTCTTGGAGGTCAGAGGGTTCTTCCCTATCGGCCACTATTGAGTGCCTGTGTATCCCCAATCGCCAAGCGGACAGTGCGATATCTTCTCCCCATCCTCCGTAGGGTGATTGACTACTCTTTCGGGTCTTGTTCGAACGTGAGCTCATTCGGTAGGGTGCCAGGCGTTGCTCAAGTTCGAATTATTCGTGGCCATTTAGGAGGAGTCATGGATTTATCAATAGTTCAACAGCGGTCTCGTGTGCTGGCGTCAGGGTTGTCGGTGTGTCTTTTAGTGGGAATCGGGGCGGGATGTTCCACGAATAATAGCAATGACAGTGGTCCTTCTGGAATTTCTTGTGCCCCTGCTTCCTCACTCCCTGGCTTTCCTGTTCCCCAGGGACCGCCTGCCATCACTGGGGGCTTCGCATACGCGGTGCGTACTTCTTCGCACAAGATCGTTTGGTATAAGGTCGAGAGCTCAGGAGCGTTGACATCGAGAGGAGAAATCTGTGCGGGATTTCAACCGACGTTCATTGCAGTGAACAGCACAAAGAAGCTGGCGTATGTGACAAATTATAGTTCGGATACCGTGTCGGCCTATACGATTGGGGCGGATGGGGGGCTGACATCGCTGGGTTCGCCTGTTTCTGCCGGGAGTGGGCCTGCCTCTATCAGTGTGGATTGGACACACAATTTTGTGTATGTCGCGAATTTTGAGTCAGATACCGTCTCGGTCTACAAGATAGGCTCGGACGGATTGCTGACACTGGTGGAGCACAAGGCTACGGGTGGAGGTCCTGATGCCATTGCAATCAATAGCACGGGAACACGGGCCTATGTCGCGCATTTTAGATCAGATACTATCTCGACCTATAAGATTAACGCGACAACGGGAAAACTGGAAGACGTGACTGTACCCAACGTGCCTTTAGCAACTGGTAACGGTCCAAACGCAATCGCGATACATCCAAACGGATCATTCCTCTATGTCTCGAATGAGGAATCGGCTACTGTCTCGGCGTATAGCATCAAGACAACGGGAGAGCTAGAACTGTTGGGTGGTCCGCCCGTTGCCACGGGGAATGGCCCAGAGGGTGTGACGGTCGATCTTTCAGGGAAGTTTGCGTATGTGACGGATGGCCAAGCGGATACGATCTCGATCTATACGGTTGGTGCAAATGGGGTGCTGCAAGCACCACGTTCAATCGTTGGCGCAAACGGTGACCCTGAAGGTATTACGGTAGATCCGACTGGAAAGTTTGTCTATGTGGTGCATCGTGATACGAGGGATATCTTTGTCTATACGATCAATCCGGCAACTGGGACGCTGACGTTTCAGTCCAGCGTTTCACTATGAATTCCTTCTTTGAGTGGGAATAGCCAGTGTTCTGAGTAGTCTTGGCAAGACCGCTCAGAAAGCCAATCTGACGGGTTGCGGAACGGCCGGCTTCGAACGAAGCCGGCCGTTCTCGTTCAAAGCCCAACATAATCAGAATCGACCTGATGGATATCTGACGATCACGGGCACAACACAGGACTGACTCTCCCATAGCGTGGTGGCTCATCATTTGTCTGCTCACGTCACAGCTTGTCGTTCGTCTCGTCATATCATGAGCGAAGGTCTTGGGTCCGGTGTGTAGTGTTGCATAGGACCAGTCGGTGACTCTTCACATCAGCATAGCCCGCAATGCTTCGACCGGTGTATCCCCTGTGCTGAGACAGGGTTCAACGAGTCAGGTGAATAAAAATGAAGATTCTGCGAGTGTGTGGGAAGTGTGCAATATGGATGACCTGGGGGACGAGAGTTTTACTTCTTGGTTTGCGGGGGCATGTATTTGATCATCTCGTTGGCGAGTTCCCTGGCAATGTCCTTGAGGCTTGGCTTGATGAACATATAACTGTCCGACCGTTCGTGGCGTGCTTTCCACACCGTCGTCCCGGTGGCGGCATCGATTAGCCGAAGGCTGAGCCCCACTCGCCCGACGTTATCGCCTTCCTTCCTGACGTATTCCCACGAGTTGACTCGGACCACAAGGAATGCATCGACGTTCAGTGCTTTTCCCAGCTTGACAGCGGAGTCTTTGTCGGATTGTCCAGTCATCTCCAACCGGGAAAAATAAAACACCAGTGAATCAAACGCCTCCTTCGAGGCTTGAAAAATATCCGTGACATTTTCTGGCGAAACGACTCGCTCGATATTGCCCTGCCGGTTCAGTGCTCCCACCAGGACGTCCTGAATGTCTTCGCGGGCACTATCGTATTGGCTCGCCATTGGTGGCAGCACGGCGATGGTCTGCGGACGAAAGACCCTCGCCCCGGGGCCTTCCCAGACCTCCTGTAGTCCCCCGCAGCCATTGAGTAATGAGAGAAACAGTCCAATGGATATGATGCGTAGAGATGATCGAGTCAGCATGGGTTTAGTATACCATTAGAACGTCATGGAAACAGAAGCGGACACGAGCGCACCCTTTTCACGGAAATCATACCCGCCACCGGCATCGGCGCGGAAATTGAACCACCGGATGCCGAGGCCCGCAGTTGGGACGAATGGGGTTGACGCGTCCTGCATATTTTTGAACGTTCCGACTCTAAACGAAAGAAATTCCGACAAAATTGTCTGTTCAAGCCCAAAACTCAAGAGCTGGCTCTTCACACCTGGGACAAAGGTCTTGTTCGACATCGCATCCACATCGGCTGTTAATGTCAGGGTGGAGTAGGGGTTCACGGCGAGACCGACTCGGACTTGGGGTTCTAATTTCAGAGTGCCTCCACCGGCGGCATCGAACGTTGGTGTGTTGATATCCTTCGCGACGACTCCCACTCTAATCCAGGAGGATGGCCGATAGATTGCCCCGATGTCAATTCCGTAGGTGGTAGAGATGTTCGGTTTGCCGAAGTGATCGGTTGTGCTGACCCCGCTTCCCCCTTGGAGTTCAGTGGAACCATTGTAAGAAGCACCTTGAATGATCTTTGCCGTAATTCCGATGGCAAACGTTTTATCAGCGAAAGCATAGGCGTAGGAAAAGGCTAATTGCCTGGCCTCCAGGCCACGCAGCGCCATTTGCCCAGTCACGGTGATCGGCGATGGCCCACTTGGTGGGGTGACTGTCACGGGTGTTGAAATGAACCCACCGCCTGTCGCAACATCCGACACGTTAAATCCAAACGCATGTTCACCCAGGTGCCCCTTGAAATAGAGACCGGCCGATCCGTTGACCGAAACCGTAGCTCCTGGTCGATTGATACGGTCGGCGATCGACTGGGCTTTCGCCTGATTTGCCGGAGAGAGATCGCCACGATCGAAGTTCTCCAGGTCATGCAAGGCATCCCCGATGCCGAGACGGTCAGTTGCTTGTCCACCACCTTGGACCCGAATATCCACGGTCTGAGTCATGGCAAGGCCGGCGGGATTCCAATAGGTGGCCAGTGCATTGGTGGTTACGGCGACACCGGCCCCTCCCATGCCCATGGCACGAGGGCCTGAGATGACAAATTCCGCTGCCGATGCAAGTGCCGGCCATGCTGAGGCGGCCAACAGCAGAACGATGCGAAGCGAAAAGACGCAGTGCATGAGGAGTCACTCTAAATGAGAGCCTACGCGAGTCTAGAGAAGGAGCAGAAGTTCGTCAAGGAATCGCAGCTTGCTCACCGGCGAATGGGAAGGATTGAGGCTATGGAGGAGTCTGGAGGTCACTTCCTCCAGAAGGGATGAGAACAACAAGATACCATGATCCGATGATGGAGTGTCTTTAGACGATCTGTCCGTCCTGCATGTGGATGATGCGGTCGGACTGGGCGGAGAGCTTGTCGTTATGCGTGACGATGACAAAGGTCGTGCCGCGCGTCTTGCTCAACGTGCGCATCAATTCAAACAACCCGTCTCCACTGTGGGTATCGAGGTTGCCGGTTGGTTCATCGGCCAAGACAACATCCGGTTTCTGCATGAGCGCCCGGGCCATCGCCACTCGCTGTTGTTCTCCTCCTGATAGTTCTCCTGGCTTGTGATGCAACCGATGTCCTAACCCAACTTCCGTGAGAATGGTGGTGGCTTCGGTTCTGACAATGGCGGGGTCGCGACGTTGTACGAGCGCCGGCATGCAGGCATTTTCCAATGCCGTGAATTCGGCGAGCAAGTGATGGAATTGGAAGACAAACCCGATCCGTCTATTGCGGAACTCTGCTTGCTGCGCCTCGTTCATGCGAAAGAGATCCTGCCCATCGAAAGTGACGGTCCCGCTGCTCGGTTTATCCAGGGTGCCGATAATGTGGAGCAAGGTGCTCTTACCGGCCCCGGAGGCTCCGACAATAGCGACCAGCTCGCCGCGCTGAATCTCAAGATTGATCCCCTTGAGCACGGGCACTTCGTAAGTTCCCATTGAGAAGGATTTCTGGAGGTCGGTGACTTTAATCATAAGGCGAGCATGCCGCTTCCAGTTGTTACCCTATTCGTAGCGCAATGCAGCAACCGGCTCGAGCTTGGCGGCCTGATTGGCTGGGTGGACCGTTGCAACAAAACTGATCAAGATGGCCGATCCCGCTACGAGCAATACGTCCTCCGCCAACACATGCACCGGGATAGTCGAGATGTAATACACGCTCGGGTCGAAGGTCCAAAACGTTTGAATCAGCCAGAGAAACGCATAGCCCAACGGGATCCCGATGCCGGTTCCGGTAAATCCGATGATCAATCCATTGAGCATGAAAATGCGGCGGATACTTCGCTTTGTCGCACCCATGGCCTTGAGAATCGCAATTTCCTTCTGCTTCTCCGTGACGATCATGGTTAGTGTGCTGACGATGTTGAAGGATGCCACGATCGTGATCAGGACCAGGAGGAGAAACATCATCGTCTTCTCCAGCTTGAGCGCCGAAAATAGGTTGCGATTCATCTGCATCCAGTCTCTGGCCCCATGACTGAATCCTAACTCCTGTTCAATATTGCGAGCGATATCCGCGGCACGGAAGACATCGGTGACTTTGACTTCCACGCCGGTCACGCTGGCAGTCATGTTGAAAAATTTTTGGGCCTCGCCGAGCTCGATATAGGCCAAAGATGAATCATATTCGTACATACCGGAATGGAAAAGGGCGACGACGGCAAAGGTTCGAATCTTAGGCACCATCCCCATCGCGCTGATCGGTCCAACGGGAGAAACCACATTGACGGTATCGCCGACAAACACCCCCAATCTGAGTGCCAGCTCCTTGCCGAGGATGATGCCCGGTTTTTCAACGGGGCGGGGTTCTGCTTGAGGGTCGTCGGCTGGAGCCTGCAGTACCTTGACCGGAGTGAGGAGGTCATTCAGTTGTCCTGCCGTAATATTTTTGGCAAGCTCGGTCACATTCGCTTCTCGCTTTGGGTCGATTCCGCGAAGGACGATCCCCTGTACACCTGATTGTGTGGTCAGGAGCACCTGGCGGAGGACAAACGGTGTGGCGGCCACCACGTCTGGGACCGTCTGAACCTTGTCGGCTAGGTGGTCATAATCGGTCATGTGTTCTTTCATGCGTTCTTGGACGATGATATGGGCGGTGGTGCCGAGGATCTTGCTTTGAATGTCTTCCCGGAATCCCGTCATGATGCCGACGGTGCCGATGAGTGCCGCAACGCCCAATGTAATGCCGGCGATCGACACGAAGGTGTTCAGCGAAATGGTCCGATTCCGTCGCTTGGCACGGAGGTAGCGGAGTCCGACGAAGATTTCAAAGGGAAGGTTCACTCTTACGATTTCTCCGGTCGGAGCTGAGGAAAGAGGACGACATCGCGAATGGAGGCTTGGTCGGTCAAGAGCATGATCAGACGATCGATTCCGATCCCTTCTCCTGCGGTCGGAGGCATCCCAAACTCGAGGGCTCGCAAGAAGTCTTCATCGACGAGGTGGGCTTCCTCATCCCCTGCTTCACGCTGAGCGGCCTGTCCCTCAAACCGTTCGCGCTGATCCAATGGGTCGTTCAACTCGGAGAAGGCGTTCGCAATCTCCCTCCCGGCGATATACAACTCGAATCGATCGGTTAAGGCCGGGTCGGCATCCTTGCGTCTGGCGAGCGGGGAAATTTCGATCGGGTAATCAGTGACGAACGTGGGTTGTTGGAGATTCGGCTCAACGGTTTCCTCGAAGATCTCATTCAGGATCGAGAATAAGGAGGATTTAGGGTCTACATGGACGTTCAGCTGTTTCGCCGCAGCCAAGGCCTTGTCACGATCATGAAGGACTGACGGGTCGAGGCGATTGACCTCCAGAATGGCCTGGTGATAAGACCATCGCCGCCACGGAGGTGTGAGGATAACCTCCTGACCCTGGTAGTGAATCACCGTCTTGCCCAAGACCTGTTGGGCCAAGCTGGAGATCAGCTCTTCGGTGAGGGTGATCAGATCCTGATAGTCCGAGTAGGACATGTAGAATTCCAGCATCGTAAATTCTGGATTGTGAATCGTCGAGATGCCTTCATTCCTAAAGTTGCGGTTGATCTCAAAAACCCGCGGAAATCCCCCGACGATCAGGCGTTTCAGATAAAGCTCTGGTGCGATACGCAGATAGAGGTCCACGCCGAGCGCATTGTGATGCGTGACGAACGGCTTTGCCGCTGCACCTCCGGGAATAGGATGCATCATCGGGGTCTCCACCTCGAGGAACCCTCGTTCGATCAGAAAAGATCGGATTCCCCCGATGATGCGGCTTCGAGTGGCGAAGATCTGGTGGACTTGAGGATTGGCGATCAGATCAACGTAACGCTGGCGATACCTCGTTTCGACATCGGTCAGCCCATGCCATTTTTCCGGCAGAGGGCGAAGGGCTTTGCTGAGAAACGTCAGGTGACGGACTTCGACCGTGAATTCGTTCGTTTTGGTGCGGAACAATGTGCCCGTGACTCCTATCCAGTCGCCGAGATCAAGCTGTTCGACAACGGTATAGGCTTGGTCCGACAGCAGATCTTTCTTGAGGTAGACCTGGAGACGATCAGATCCGTCCTGCAAGACAGCAAACCCAGCCTTGCCGAAACGACGCAGGGCAACCACACGCCCAGCAAGGGTACAGGGGATCTTTTCCTGCTCAAGCGTTTCTTTGGTTTTTTCACCGTGTGCCGTGATGAGCTGTCCGGCCCGGTCCTTTACTTCGAAGCGAGTACCATAGGGCGCGATACCCGCCTCTCGAAGGAGGTCCAGTTTCTTCACCCGTTGCTGCCGCTGTTCGTTGAGTTCATCCATGGGGTCGCTCTAATCTGAGCCTTCAGCGTTCAGTCATCAACTCCTACAGGTCGTCACCCTGATCGCTGATTGCTGGGGTCTGACTGCTCCCTTTTGTGATCTTCTTGGTGAGATAGGCTTCGATGAAGCCGTCGAGGTTGCCATCCATGACGGAAGACACCACACTGGTTTGATGGCCGGTTCGGTGATCTTTCACCATTTGGTAGGGCTGGAAGACATACGATCGAATTTGGCTGCCCCATGCGATATCTTTCTTTTCGCCGACGATGGCGTTGAATTCGGCTTCCTTTTTCTTTTGTTCCAGTTCGAAGAGGCGCGCTTTCAAGATTTTCATCGCCCCGTTTCGATTCTGAAGTTGCGAACGTTCGTTCTGGCACTGCACGACGATTCCGCTTGGGAGATGGGTGATGCGGATAGCGGTTTCCACCTTATTGACATTCTGGCCTCCGGCACCTCCCGCACGGAAGGTATCGATCCGCAGATCCTTGTCTTCGACCACGACGTCGATATCCTCGCTCAGCTCCGGATACACGAAGACGGAGGCAAACGAGGTATGCCGCCGCTTGTTGGAGTCGAATGGGGAAATGCGCACCAAGCGGTGGACGCCGGCTTCCGCTTTGAGATAGCCGTAGGCATAGGGCCCGGTGATTGAGACCGTCACGCTTTTGATGCCCGCCTCGTCGCCGGGCAGCAGGTCCAACGTGTCCACTTTGAATTTCTTCTGCTCCGCCCACCGCACATACATGCGAAGGAGCATTTGTGCCCAGTCCTGCGATTCAGTGCCGCCGGCACCGGGATGAATCGCCAGAATGGCGTTATTGGGGTCCAGCTCACCAGACAAGAGCAGCTCGACCCGCAGTGTGGCCAAGCGCGGCTCCAGCCGACTCAATTCTGCCGTGAGCTCCATCTCCAAGCCGGCGTCACCGCTTTCGCGTGCAAGCTCCAGCAGTGCACCCACATCGTCCATTTTCGTTTCGAGCTCTCGCCACTGCTGCAGCTCTCGTTCGATCGTCGTTTTTTTTCGGCTCACTGCAGCCGCGGCACGGGCATCGTTCCAGAAGTGCGGCTGGCCCATCTGTGCTTCAAGTTCTTGCAGCTCGGAAGTCATATGAGCGAAGTCAAAGATGCCCCCGTAGTTCCGAGACTTGGTCTGCCAGGACGCGCACGCGACCTTCGACTTCCTCTAACATGCCACAATCCTCCTTACTGCATTCAGGCCGGCGTGACGGCCGTCAGGACTGGTTCTTTGCTGCGGAAATATCCGAACAGGCACAAAAGCGCGCAGAGTATAACACAGGCGTAGGCAAACACATCGCCGTAATAACTGTAGAAGGTAGGGAGTTGTCTGGTCGGGATCACGGCGTGGGAGGCCTGCTCCGTGAACAGGGGCGTTGCGTGGATGATTTGTCCGAAGGGGTCAATGAATCCGGAGATGCCTGTGTTGGCGGCGCGTGCGAACGCGACATGATTCTCCACGGAGCGAAAAACGACCATGGCAAAGTGCTGGGCAGGGGCTGAGGACGGCCCGAACCATCCGTCGTTGGTGATTGTCACCAAAAACTCGGCACCGTTTGCGGCAAACTGACGGACCAAATCCGGGAAAATGACTTCGTAACAGATTACTACACCGAATTTAACCGGTCTGGATCCAGAGGCTCCCTCTCCACCCCATGACTTTGGGGTAAAGGAGAGTGTGGTCGGCCCAGGGCCTGCCTCGAAATCGCCGATCCCCTCTACCAGTTTATCGAGGAAGAATAACAAGGAGGATTTGAGAGGAATGTATTCCCCAAAAGGGACAAGATGGTATTTATCATACCGTCCGAGCAGCGTGCCGTCTGTCCCAAGCAGGTAAGCGCTGTTCAAGAGATAGGGGCGGCGATCCGGATAAAACCGCAGGGCCGGACTTCCCAGGAGAATCGGTGCCTGGGCTCGTTCCGCCCATGCGATTAGTTGCACCTGATACTCTTTTTCACGCTCCAAGATGAACGGTGTCGCGGCTTCCGGCCACACGACCAAATCGGTACCGGTCCCGAGCTCGGCAGTCAGCCGATCGAAACGTTGCATGGTTTCATCGCGGAAGGCCCTGTCCCACTTTACGGCTTGATCGATATTCGGTTGGACCACCCCAACGGTAATGGAGGTCTTAAGATCCTTTGTGTTCCGATCGCTCAAGACCGCCGAGCTGTACACCCACGAGAGCACCATGCAGGCAGCTGCGGTCGTGAGGAGCTCCCAGGGAAGCTTGACCGGGTGAAATCCCCGGAAAAAGGGCATCATCCACAAGACCAGCTCTGCCAGAGCCAAGTTCACTAGTACAATGAGGAACGAAATGCCGTATACACCTGTATGGTCTGCGATCTGAATCAATTCCAATTCGCGGTATTGAGAGTAGCCCAAGAGGCACCAGGGAAGGCCTGAGAGGAGGTAGGTACGGAACAACTCAAGAGCGACCCAGAAGCACGGTGCAAAGAAAATTCCGTAGCGTGGGATGAGGTCGCGCAGCCAGACGACGGCGAGACTGTAGAGGCCGGTGTAGAGTCCCAGGTATGTGGTCAGCAGTAGGAGGATGGCGTAACTCACTGGTTCTGGAACCTTGCCGTACGTGGTCATGGCGGTGACGACCCAGGCCATGATGCCGGTGAACCCGATCAGTCCGCTCAGCCAGCCGATCAAAAACGCCCGCAGCTTGGAACATTGGTCGAGCGCGAGGTGAAGAGGGATAAGGACGATCCAGGCCAGCAAACCCAGGTCGAACTTGGGGAAGCAGAGCGGTAGAAATAACCCACTCGCGCAGGCAAAGATGAGTTGGCGTGAACGAGCCCCGTTCATCGTGCCGTACCTTAACGAAAAGATCCGATGACTTGCAAGAGAATGCCAGAACAATCAGTGACTTGGGAGGGTACCTGGTGCTTTTACCTCTCTGAATAGGGTATTCTTAATCATGATGGAACGTCGTCAACACCGCCGGGTTCCCGCTCACGTGAAAAGCCTAGTGCGAGCGAACTCGCATGAGGTGGAAGCAGCGATCCGCGATGTGTCACTGGGCGGTGCCCAGATCGAAAGTTCCCTCGCGGTCCAACCAGGGCGGCAGATCGCCGTCAAATTGGATGAAGAAAGGAAGTCATGAAGTCTCTGAACTATCTGAACGAAACACAGCA